>CALISR010000008.1 GCA_938041435.1 uncultured Candidatus Saccharibacteria bacterium | reverse complement strand
ATTCCTTCACTTCTTTATCAAGATTTTCTCTTATCCTGTCATACATTTCAATTCTTCTGTCAGATTTTGTAACCCCCATAAACTCCAGCATTTCATCATAGGAAAAACTATTAAAAACTTCCTTTTTCAGCTTGTTGATTTCGCTGTACGCTCAGACGCCTAAAGCAAACGCTAGACCAGCGAGGCAAAGAGCCGAGGTAACTTTTTGTTCCATAAATCTCCTTTCTGTAAACGGTCTTATATTGATTGTAGCATAGCATCCTTAGTGTCTCCTATTGACATCAAACAAAAATACCCGGGGTCGTAAAACTTCCGGGTATTTTTTGGCTACGAAAAGTTTTAATAAACCTTCAACAAAACTTCTCCGCCAAGTTTGGCCTTGACAGCTTCGGCGCCGGTCATCACACCCTTTGAGGTCGAGACGAGGACGATGCCGCGGCCTTGCTTGACCTTGGGGATGTCGGCAGCAGCCACGTACACGCGGCGGCCTGGCTTAGACACCCGGGCCAGCTCGGTAAAGGCTGGGCTCTCGCCAGCGCGGTTGATCGTGACGACCAACGTACCGCGTGGCTTGCCATCCTCTACGGTAGCACCTGCCAGGTAGTGATTCTTGACCAATTGCTCGGCCACAACTTGCTTGAGCTTGCTAGTGGGCACACGGACTTCCGTCTTGCCAACCATCGCAGCGTTACGGATTCGGGTGAGGAGATCCGCGATTGGGTCAGTTGATTGTAAACTCATAACTCTATCTCCTTTCCGTTACCAACTGCTCTTTGTAATGCCTGGGATTTCGCCCTTCGATGCCTTCTCGCGGAAGTTGATGCGGCTCAGGCCAAAGCGGCGCATATAGCCACGTGGCCGACCACTGAGGGCGTCGCGGTTCTTCCAGCGGGTTGGGCTGGAGTTGCGCGGCAGCTTTTGCAGGCCATCGAGGTCGCCCGCCGCCTTGAGCTCAGCGCGCTTGGCAGCGAATTTCTCGATCATCTTTTGGCGTTTGCGATCGCGTGCAATCATTGATTTCTTAGCCATACGCTATTTCCCCTCCTTCTCAAACGGCAGACCAAACTTCTCCAGCAGTGCCCGGCTTGCAGCTGGGCTACCCTGCTCGATGGCAATCGTCACCTGGAGGCCATGAACGATCTGCGTCTCCTCAAAGGTGAGCTCGGGAAAAATACTCTGGTCGGTGATGCCAAGGTTGTAGTTGCCACCCTTGTCGAACTTGCTCCCCACGCCGTGGAAGTCGCGCACCCGCGGCAGGCTGACATTGACCAGCCGGTCGAGGAATTCGTACATCCGAGCGCCGCGCAGCGTCACACTCACGCCAATCGGCGCACCCATGCCAGCACGGATCTTAAAGCCAGCGATCGACTTCTTGGCCAAGCGATCAACCGGCGCTTGACCAGTGATCTTGGTAATCGTATTGCGTACCAGTTGGTGGTAGCGCTTGTCTTCTTTGTGCTTGCCGATTCCTGCGCTGACCACAATCTTCTCGAGCTTGGGCACTTGGTGCACATTGCTCAAGGCTAATTCGGCCTGGAGTTCCTTGCGATATTGATCCAGATACAAGGCTTTCAAGCGAGGAGTCGGAGCGGCGGATGCAGTTGCCTTCGCCATTAGTTGACCTCCTTATTGTTCAGTTGCCGAGCAACGCGTACCTTGGCGCCCTCAGCATTAGTAGTATAGCCAATGCGGCTTGTTGTGCCAGCTGCTTCGTCGACAACCAGCGCGAGCTTGCTCAGTGGCACTGGCACATGAATCTCCTTGGTGCCCCCACGTGGGTTGAGCTGGCTTGGCTTGACGTGGCGGTGGCGCAGCCCCACGCCCTCGACCAATGCGGTCTGCTGAGCGGGGTTAACGGCCAGTACCTTACCCGTCGTGCCTTTGTCGTCACCACTGATGATCTTGACGATATCGTCTTTTTTGATGCGCTGTGCCATTAGAGTACCTCCGGTGCCAAGCTAATGATCTTGCTGTAGCCAAGGTCGCGCAATTCGCGTGGCACAGGGCCAAAGACACGAGTTGCCTTGGGTGTCTTATCGTCGTTGATAATGACGGCAGCGTTGTCGTCGAAGCAGATGGTGCTGCCATCTTTGCGGCGGATCTGGTCGCGGGTGCGCACCACCACTGCCTTAACGATAGACTTCTTCTTGACGTTGCCAGTCGGGCTGGCGTCTTTAACGCTGGCGACAATCACATCACCCACCCGAGCGTAGCGACGCCGAGTGCCACCCAGCACGCGGATACACAAGATGGACTTTGCACCACTGTTGTCTGTTACCTTAAGGCGAGATTCTTGCTGGATCATGCTGCCTCCTCTTCGCCTGCGTCATCGTTTTTGAGCTCAATCGAGCCCTGCGAGCGCTTGAGCACGGCGTCGAGCCGAAATGCTTTGCGCTTGCTGATCGGGCGTGTCTCGATGACCCGCACCGTATCACCAACATTGGCATCGTTTGTCTCGTCGTGAGCAGCATACTTACGGGTGACGGTGTATTGCTTGCCGTAAATAGGGTGTGTTTCGCGGCTGGTCACGGTCACCGTGATGGTCTTGTTGCCCGCGGCCGAGGAAACAACGCCGGTCAATGTCTTGGCCATTAGTTTGTTCCTTTCCGCTGATTAATTTCCGTTAGTATCTGCGCAATCTCTCGGCGATACACGCCAAGGATCCGCGGGTTAGCGAGCTCACCTGCCCGGTGGCCACGCTGGGCCTCAAGCAGATCGGCGCGCTTGGCGGCCAGCTCTTGCTGGAGTGTCTCGAGGCTCTTGACCTCTGTTGCAGGGACTGCATTCTCTGCCATCGCTAGGCCTCCTCTTTCTTAATAAAGCGTGTTTTGACAGGGAGCTTGTGGCTCGCCAGGCGCATTGCCTCGCGGGCGACATCCTCTGGCACACCCTTCATTTCAAACATCACGGTGCCATTCTTGACCTTCGCAACAAAGAACTCAGGGTTACCCTTACCGCCGCCCATCTTCAGGCCCAGTGGCTTGCGGCTCACTGGGGTGTGTGGGAAGATCCGAATCCAGATCTTGCCACCACGCTTGACGTAGCGGGTCATTGCCTGGCGCGCTGCCTCGATCTGGCGGCTTGTGACGCGCTCGTTGCTCAAACTCTGCAGGCCATAGTCACCAAAGGCAATATAGTTGCCCCGTGTGGCGTTGCCTCGGTTCTTGCCAATGCGGACTTTGCGAAATTTTGTTTTCTTTGGTAGTAACATTACTTCGCACTCCTTTCACCCTTATAGATCCAGACCTTGACGCCGACGATACCCACGCCAGGGCAGTTGGCCCGTGCAGTGTGGAAGTCGATATCGGCCCGCAAGGTGTGCAGTGGCACCGAGCCCTCGATGACCTTCTCGCGGCGTGCCATCTCGGCATTGTTAAGCCGGCCGGCTACCTCAATACGGATACCCTTTGCACCACTATTCATAGTGTTCTGGGCAGCCATCTTGACAGCACGACGGAAGTTAGCGCGGCGCTCGAGCTGGCGAGCAATATTCTCCGACACCAGCTTGGCACTGAGCTCTGGCCGACGAACCTCTTCAATATTGATACGGACTGGCAAGCTGGCGATCTTCTCGATCTGTCGCTTGAGCTCTGTCACGCCAGCCCCACCGCGGCCAATCACCACACCAGCCTTGGCAGTGTGAATTGCGATGGTAATCTGGTTTGGGCTGCGCTCAATCTCGATCCGGTCAATCGTTGGCCGGCTTGCATAGCGAGCTTCAATCAGCTCACGGATTTTAATGTCTTCTGCCAACCAAGCCGCAAAGTCGCGCTTGTTTTGGCCAAACCAACGCGAGCTCCAGTTTTTGTGGACTTGGAGGCGGAAACTGACTGGGTTTACTTTTTGGCCCATTTAGTTGTCTCCTTTCTTGGCTGTATCGGTTGCTTTGGCAAGTACCTTCTTGACCTGCTTTTCCACACCACTCACCTCAACCAAGATATGGCTCGAGCGCTTCTGGAATGGCTGAGCCCGGCCACGGCTGGCCGGCTTGTAGCGGCGCAGGCGTGGGCCAGCAGTCACGCTAAGGCTGTGGATATGCAAACTGCGTGGGTCAAGGCCATGGTTGTTGATGGCATTGGCTTGGGCACTGGCGATTGCCTTCTTAACAGGCAGTGCGGCGCGGCGCGGGGTGTGATCAAGAATGACCAGCGCATCGGCCACACTGCGGCCACGCACCAGGCTGGCAACAATGCTTACCTTGCGCGGGGTCTGGTCTATACCCTTGATGTGCGCCCGAACGATGGCTGGTGCATCGTTCGACCCCTGTTGTGTCTGTGATGCGGCCATTACTTCTTATCCTTTCCACCGTGCTTGCGGAACTTACGGGTTGGGCTAAACTCACCGAGCTTGTGGCCAACCATGTTTTCTGTAATCAGCACCGGCACATGCACCCGACCATTGTGCACTGCAAAGGTGAACCCCACCATCTCTGGCGTGATCGTGCTGCTGCGGGCCCAGGTCTTTATCACGGTGCGGTCGCCAACTTTCAGCGCTGCCACTTTTTTGGCAAGCTTCGCGTCGACGAATGGGCCTTTTTTGAGTGAACGACTCATAGACTACCTCTTCCTCTTAGCTTCGTGACGACTGCGGACAATCATCTTATTCGTTGATTTGCGGCGGCGGGTCTTGAAGCCAATTGCTGGCTTACCCCATGGCGTCTTCGGGATGCGGCCAGGGCCCGTCTTGCCTTCACCACCACCCATTGGGTGATCGGCTGGGTTCATAGCCTTACCATGGACGCTTGGACGCCACCCCATACGGCGACGGCGACCGGCCGAGCCAAGCTTAACATTCTGATGCTGGACGTTGCCTACCACGCCAATGCTGGCTTCGCACTCAAGGCGGAACTTGCGCACCTCACCGCTAGGCATCCGCACCATGGCGTAGCCGTCTTCTTTAGCCATGAGCTGGGCTTTCGTACCAGCGCTACGCACCATCTGAGCACCCTTACCGTGGTTGATCTCGATGGCGTAGATCTGGCTACCAACCGGGATGTTAGCCAGTGGCATGCGGTTGCTCGCCTCGATTGGCGCATCGGCACCAGTCTGGAGCACCTTACCCTTGGTCATTTGGGTGTCAGCCAAGATGTAGTGGTAGAGACCGTGCTGATCCTTGACGCGGGCAATCCGTGCACTGCGGTTTGGATCGTACTCGATCTCCTCTACCGTCAGCGTCAAGCCAGCGGCCAAGCGATGGTCGAGCAAGCGGTAGTGCCGCTTGACGCCACCACCACGGTGCCGGACGGTGATCTTACCAGTGTTGTTGCGGCCAGCCTTTTGCTTGCCAGCCTTAACGAGGCTCTTGAGTGGCTTGCGAGTCGTCACATCGCTCAAATCCTGCGATGTCATGCCGCGGCGGGCGGGAGTGGTTGGGTTGTACTGCTTAATCGGCATTACTTATCCTCCTTCTGCTCTGTTTGCGGCTGCTCTTCGGTCTCAAACACCTTAATCTCGCCTTCACTCAAGCGAACATACGCCTTTTTGCTGTCGTGGCGGTGTGTGGTGCCTGGATAGCGGCGCTTGCCCCGGCTGTAGCGAATAGCTTTGCCGCTTTGCACGGCGGTAGTGACATTGGCTACCTTAGTGCCGTCATATTGCGCCTCGACAGCCGCAGCGATCTGCTGCTTGTTAGCCGACAGTGGCACATCAAAGATGTAGGTGTTTTGGCTTGTGATGAGCCGGTAGGATTTTTCGGTGGCGCGAGGAGTGACTAATACGAGTTGCATTTATTTGTCCTCCTTTGCGAGCCACGCCGTAATAACATCCAGCGCCTGAGGCGACAGGACGATATGATCGGCATTAAGAATGTAATAGACATTGAGATACATCGCACTCACAGCCAGCACCTGCTGGAGGTTGGCCGTGGAGCGAATCAGCTCGGGCGACTTCTCGCCAGCGACGAGCAGCACTTTGCGCTCAAGCTTGAACTGGCGGAGAAACGCCGCAGCGTCTTTGGTCTTGCCAGTTACCTTGTCCTCAAAAGGCAAGACCTGGATCTTGCCAGCCTGGTGAGCCAGTGTGAGAGCTTGGCGGATAGCGACACGTTTACTGGTCTTAGACAACTTCTTACGGTAATTTTCATTACCACGTGGGCCAAAGACCACACCACCGCCCCGCCAAATTGGGTTGCGGATACTGCCAAAGCGAGCTCGGCCAGTGCCCTTCTGCCGCCATGGCTTCTTGCCACCACCGCGGACTTCGCCCCGCTGCAAGGTGGTTGCACTTGCCTGGCGGGCGTTTGCCAAGAATGCGTCGTAGGCGAGCTTGAGCAGCTCGTGGTTCGGCACATCGACGCCGAAGACGCTGGTTGGCAAGGTTGCTTTTGCTGGCTTGGTAGATTCAGCCATTACTTAGCACCTCCTAGGATAATTAAGCCCTTCTTGGGGCCTGGGACAGCGCCTTTGACACCGATCAAGTTGTCCTCAGCCGAGATAAACTCAACCGTCAGATTCTTGACAGTGACACGCTCGTGGCCCATCTGGCCTGCCATGCGCTTCCCTTTGAAAATCTTTTGTGGGTACATGCTACCGATCGAACCGACTTTACGCGTGTTACCCTTACCACCGTGGGTTTTGCGGTGGCGCTTGAAGTTGTGCCGCTTGATCGTACCAGCCCAACCTTTACCCTTGCTGATGCCCGTGACATCCACGACATCGCCGAGCGCAAACTCCGTAACGCTCCATGTGTCGCCCACCTTGACATCGCCAAGGTCATCGACACGAAATTCCCGAATATGCTTCGGGGTGACACCGGCTGGCTTCACGTGCCCAGCCACGGCCTTGCTCAGGTTCTTACCCGCACCATACGCCACCTGCACTGCGTTGTAGCCGTCGGTCTCGACGGACTTGACCTGAGTCGCAGCGACAGGCCCAGCCTGGATAAGCGTGACAGGAATCGTCGTGCCATCCTGGCTGATGATTTGGGTCATACCAATCTTGGTACCGAGAAGTGCTTTCATTGCCCTCTTGCTCCCATGTAAAATCCCCGGCGACTAGCAGTATCTTGGTACCAGCACTGCGTGGCTACACACTTCGCTGGCCAAGACTTACCAATTCGTCCTGGGATGAGTTGCTATTACGTAATAAATTACAGCTACCATAGTACCATAGAATGGTGCGAGAAAGCAAGAGGGCAAGCGCTCTAGCCGTTTGGCTCGGAACGCTCGCCCATGTCCTTTCTTGTCGATCACTACACCTCATATCTCATAGAGAGACTGTGCCGCTACCACCTCACTAGCTCAAGCTACCTATGATAACGTATGCGGTACCTCTATTAGTTCAATGCTCTATTAGCTGCGAATGCTCCATTGACACCGTCTGTATGCTTCGTGGCAATTTCCATCTTGTGCCATGTGCCATCAGACTGTGGGAAAGCAGCCTCTTTTGGAACTTCACCTGTGCCAAAGTTATCTTCTACCTTATTGAACCCGATACATTGAGTGAACACCAAGCCACTCTTCTTCACTGCATTGACGCCATTACCATCAGATGTTGTGATAAAGTTAATGTCACTTTGTGGTACTTCATTAATTTGATCTGGATCGTGAGTCGCTGTGTAGAGCTTTACTTCATTCGCTGGGTTCTTTTTGACTGCGCCTGGCTGGCTACACGATGGGTCACCATTAACCGTTGCCAACGGTAGTGCATAAGTATCACCGCTGTTAGCATCCAGCTCTTCACCAACGAAACCTGGCGCAATCCATACTGGGCCATCAGCAACTTCACGAGCCCAACTGTCATAACTGGTAGGGTTAAAGCCTGCCGCCGCTGCACTACCTGTGTTGCTCTCTGCTGGTCGTGCTTGCTCCTGCGCGCCACAGCCAGACAATCCAGCCGCCAAAGCCAATGCCGCAATCGCACCGAGTGGTTTGCGGAGCCCACGCCAATTTTCTTGAGTTGATGTTGGTAGTGCTAATTCGTGAGACATAGGCCGCTCCTTCTCCGTTATTGGTATGTCGTAGTGATTATGTATTGTAATACTGCTTTGTACCAATTGCAAATCGATGGATCAGTTGCTGCTGTGTATGTCACCCACTATGCTACAATATAATGCGTTAATGCGTCACTCAATCTCCTCACCTACCTCTGTCGATACGTGGCTTGCTGCGGCGGCTGCCCAGCTACGGACGGCTGGTATTGCCAGCAGCCGGCTCGATAGTGAGCTCTTGCTAAGTCATGTGCTGCAGCGGCCTCGACACTGGCTTCATGCCCATGGCGATAGCACACTCCTGCACGAGCAACACATGCAGGCGGAGCAACTCCTTACCCGCCGCCTTCGGCATGAGCCACTGGCCTACCTGGTGGGGCACAAGGAATTCTATGGGCGCGATTTCGTCGTTTCGCCCACTGTGCTCGTGCCTCGGCCCGAGACAGAGCAAATGATCACCCTCTTACTGCAGCTCATTCAGCCCATGCAGCGCACCATTGCTGATATTGGCACTGGCAGCGGCATTCTCGCCATCACAGCGCAGCTCGAGCTTCCACAGTGCCAAGTCGATGCGTACGACATCAGCCCAGAGGCCCTCGCCATTGCTCAGCGCAACGCGCAGCAGCACGGTGCTACCTCTGTTAAATTCATCCAGAGCGACCTGCTCGCGGCAGCGCAGCAGCGCTATGATGTCATTCTTGCCAATCTCCCCTATGTCAACCCCACTTGGCAGCGCGACGACCGCGAGACAGCGCACGAGCCAGCCCTGGCACTCTTTGCCAAGGACGATGGGCTCGCCCTCATCTCTACCCTCCTCGCTCAGACAGAGCAATGGCTCGCACCTAGCGGTCTACTCATCCTCGAGGCCGACCCCTGCCAGCACTCACGCATCATTGCTCGCGCCGCCGCGCACCAGCTCACTCATATGCGAAGCGAGGGGTATGCGCTTGCTTTTGCTAAGCAGTGCTCGACATGACCCCGCTACTAGCTGCAGCGCACGCTGACCCATCTGTCCCACCGCATCTACAGATGGTAGCGACCAACGCTCGGGTCGCAGCATACGATCTACTTCGTCGAGTTCTTGGTGCGCGTACTGCTCCGGCGACTGGACTATTGCTTGCTGCAGTAACGCGCACACATCGGCCAGTTCTTGGCTATCTACCTCTGTTGGATGCACCTTCTTTACTGGTACAAATGCATCATTTAGCTTGGTATAATCATACTCATAGCAAAATACCTGTGGCTCAGCTAGCGATGCATCGCTATGGCTAGGCGTGTCGAGATAATACGACCGCACTGCGCCAGCATACGCGCCATATTTATCCACCTCATAGATAACAATATGCGGGTCGTACACCCGGCCATCTTTATCCAAAGCAGCCCGGGCACTCAGGGTGAGGCGCTGCCCACTATCAGTTTTGTGGCCAAAGTATACACTGCGCACCTCACCACCGTCGTAGCGCTGCCGGTCAGCCGCACCACGTCGGCGCGCACTTCTGTACTGAGTGGTAATAGCATCCTGGACGACTGCGGTGAGCTGCTCAGCCAATAAGCCCGGCTGCTCGTGCTGGCCTGGTGGTGCACACTCAGCGTCAGTATTGGCTGTATATGGCGTGCGACGCAAAGCATCGCCCGCGCAGGGTGGTGTGTTGTATGTCATGTTGTTCCCTCTGTGTGTTAGATATACTTCTCTTTTAGCATACTATACAAGCATAGCTGCATGCAAATAACAGAGGTGAACAAATGAACAATTTTATACCATATTCAGAATAATTCTAATATAGCTCCCTGTACTCTGCCGTGGCGATCAGTTCGCGTAGCTGGGCTACCTCATGCGTGTCGACTGGTTGGTCGTTGATGCCCATTTGACGCTCGAGTTTCTGGTTCGCTAGTTCGTTCTTGAGATGGTCTATCGTTGCAAGCGTGCGCTCGTATGCTTCCTCTGGTGGCAGATTCCTGCCAATGGTCAATTCTTGTGGTATTTTGCGCTGAGATTCGCTCCCCTGCCGTGTATCAAATCGCCGCACCACACCATCCTCAAGATGATAGCGAAAACTGTCGCCACCCCGCTCCCTAAGGCTAATCATTCGGTCCTGCGTGCCATCGTCTAGTGTTGTCGATTCGGTCAGGATTGTGACCGTTCTCTCACCCTGTGTTGCATACAGCAAGACACTCGACTTCACGCGGTCAGTGAGAACCGTGTGATCGTATGTATTCGCTTCACCAGCAAATTGCAGCAGCGTCTCCTGCACTAAGTCGTCAAAATCTGCCGCTGCCTGTGCCTTCTCCTCCTTGGAGAGCCGCTCAGCAAACTGCCCTACCGTAGCGATTTTCTCTTGATTGTTTGTTCCGGGCTGCTCGTGTGCCATGGTATACCTCTGTTATGTTATATACTATGACACCTATAATGCTCTCTCTCTCTCTCTCTGAAAGTCAACCGATCAAATCAAGAACATGTCTTTGCTATGCCAAAAACCACCCATCAGCTGGGTGGTTTCTTGTTGCTATTGCTCAATACGCCGTGGTTATTTGATCGATGTAATCATAATGCGGCTGTATTGCTGGCGGTGGCCACGCTCTTTGTGGACGCGCTTCTTGGCTTTGTAGCGAATGACGCGGATTTTGTCGCCCTTAACGAGCGCTTCTACGACCTCGGCCTTGACCTTGACGCCTGCAACGTGCGGCGTACCAACAGTGGTTGTCTCGCCATCGATGGTCAGGAGTGCATCGGCTTCGAGCGCTTTTGTGCCGTCCGGGAGGCGGTCCACCAGGAGGGTCTCTTTTTCGGCGACGAGATACTGCTTGCCGCCAAGCTGAATGACTGCTTTCATCTGATTCCTTATAATTATTAATACTTCCGACTGATTGTAGCAGAGACGGCGGCGGATGTCAAAGTTAGTATACCTCACTATCATTACTCACCAGCCGCTGCACCACCACTGGCAGCTCCGCCTCACTGCGCCATACCTCCGTCCGCGTGGCGATGAGCTGGTCACTCAGGTAGCTCTGCTGGCCCACGCTGTGGTGCTGCGCCAGGGCGATTGGCTTGCCCAGCGCCAGCGCCGCACCCACCTCCATAAGCATCCCCTCGCTGCGCCGCGGCGACGCTTGGACCACGAGTACCATATCGTACTGGGGCAGCACGCTCAGCGCACGGCGGATGAACTCACCTGGCGTATGGTAGCTAGGCCATGCTGGGTCGAAAAGATTGCAATACACCGCGCAGCCCGCCTGCCTGAGCGCTGCCACCACTGTGCGCATCCGAGCGCGCACCACTGCTTCGTCCTCACCGGTAAAGGCATAGGAGCAAAAAACGGCGGGCGGAGTGGCTGGTGGACTGGAGTTCATACATCATAGTATACGCTATCGAGTAGGAAGTAGCACGCTGAGGCCACTCGCACGTACTATTTTCATGGCGCAAATTGTCAATGCATGATGACCCAGAGTGAGCGTCTTGACGAGCCGCTCATATATTGATATATATATTAACCTTTTGCAATCCCGCAAAGGGTTCGGACTTTTCTAGGAGGCTACAATGGCTCTCAATATCTTCGCGATTGTTATATCGGCGACCGCCTTTAGTGTCGCACTAGTGTACTTACCTAAGTATATTAGACAGCATCACTGGGGTAGCGTAATCTCACTCAGTCTCTGGTGTATAGTAAATGCCGCAAATATTGTCTTTGTTTCTGACAAAATTATCGCGGCTGAGACACATTTCAGCATCTCATGGCGAATTGTATATGCATGCAGCCTGGCTGTAGCACTTGTTTTATTCGCTATACTACGCACCATACAAAACCTCAGAAAGATGAATAACAGCATCAACGAGGCAATAGCAGACCTCGGTCAATTGAAAGAAGGTGAAGAGATAGTCATCACATTCGTATCCCCATAAGTCCATCCTCACCACTCACCGTCGAGTGCACTGCATTCCGGTGAGTGGTGAGCTAACCTTGTTTATCCATAATATATTGGCGCTTTGGCGCTATTTTTCGTATTATTTTTCACGATTTTTGCCTCTGTTGCAAGCCAGTTTTTCACGAATCTTATTTCACATCCTGTCATATCTATGCTACGCTGGGTAGTATGAGTATGAAGAGACTCGTGTATGGCATAGCTGGTACAATGATCGTCTTCGCAGGCGCGGGCGTCATCGTAGCAGCCCAGCCAAAGAGTGGTTCGTCAGCGCCTGCATACAATGCAACGAGTGCAACAACCGGTGGACATATGGCCAAGGCATTAGCGCCGTCCGACCAGCCATCCGCGCAGACACTCGCACAGCGCAACCAAGCTATCAAAATAATCATCGCCTCCAACGCTTCTCCCAAGGCTATCAAGCCAGCGTCGAAGCCCAGTGAGACACCAACGCCAACGCCAGCAGCTGAGCAAAAGCCAGCAGCAACCAATGGCACTTCGTCTGGTTCGAATACGCGCTCGAATAGCAACGCCCAAAAGAGCAACCCATCGAATAACAAGTCAAATTCTAACTCCAACGTGCCATCACCAGAGTTTGTCGACCGCGTCTTTGCAACGGTCAACAAGGAACGGGCAGCGCGTTCGCTTGGTAGTGTGCAGCGCATCGAGCAGATCGATACCAGCACGCGTGCTCAGTCGGCCTACAATGCGCAGATTAATAAGCTCAGCCACGATGGTGGCCTCGACCGCCTGAAGCAACTCTACAGCTGCCGCACCAGTGGTGAGATTCTCGAGCTCGTACCGATCTCGTACAATGAGCAACAAGCCACGGATGTCTGGATCAATTCCCCACCACACAACAAGATCATGTTCTCGGGCGATTACGACAAAGCTGGCATTGGCCTAACGCAAAAAGGCGACCAATATTACATTGCCATGCAGTTCTGCCGCTAGGAGAGGAAGCAAGAATATCTGAGAGAAAACACTGCTCAGAATAGAAAACCGGCTATAATGGCCGGTTTTTACTTTTCAGAAGAACGTCGACCTTAGTGAATCTCAAAGTCCTCTTCGGTAATTTCACAGGTTTGTATCATTCCTTTCTCTTGAAGCTAAGAACTGACAATACCCCCAAGAACGACCCAGCATCAAAAATAAGTACTAGTTTGCAACCAGGTCTTAATTCTACCTGCCTGAAGTGGTAGAAGGGTAGCTGAGGTTAAGAAGGCGAAGCCTTAGAGGCCAATCACTTCAACTACTCATCATCAAGCGATTCCGCCCCATTCAGAACCTTCCAGAGCTCTCGCACTTCGGCGCCGCTCACCACTTGATCGCCTCGGCTGATCCGTTGGCTCTCACCAATCGTGCGCGTGGCGGGCTGGCCACTATGCGCCAGGCCGATCAGCGAGCGCACCACCCGCTGGCGATAACCTTCTGTAATAATGCGATAGCGCAGCTGCTTTGAGCCACTCACCAGGCTTACCTCGTGTGTTGTCGCAGCTATCGCATTGTCGCTTAGGCTCGGCTGTAGCGGCTCACGCCAAAATGTCGCCGTCTCAACATCCGCCTGCAATCGCGAGCCATCGGCATATGGTGCTGCAAGCCTGAGGATAGCACGGCTCTGACCTGGCAACAGAGGTGAATCAGCCCCTTCTGCTAGCGTTGTCTCATCCACCCGGCTGCCGTGTATGTTTACCCGATCAGCAAATTTTGTCATCATATGCAAGGCAATCTGGCTCAACTGTACTACTGCCGCTGCTTGATCAGCCGCGGTCACTCGTTCGCGCGGGGTGCTTTGCAGGGTGGAGAATGCTTCTTGGGCTTGAGTTCGTGCCATTTGGCTGTCTTTCTGTCGCAGTACACGGCGTATTATATTAGTAATACAACAAAGGCTGTCTTGGCAATTGAATAATCTCACACCCTTCTCTCATACATCCTCTTCTAAGCTGCTGCAGAAATTGCCATCATAGATTAAGCTGTATGGTACTAATAATGATCAGTAGCTGGGCCCTGCGCTACCAGATAAGAAGGAGATGGTACATGAGAGAGGAGAAGTGGGCAGCTTAACCTACGCTACTCAATCGTCTTCTCAAACACCGTCGTGTTATAGATCGTCGCACCCTTGTGGAGATAAAAGCGGTGGGCAGCTTGGCGCTTGGGGTTGGAGGTAAAGGTGAGCTTGGTCGCACCGTGCTGCTGACCCCAACTCAGCATTGCATCCCACAGCCGCGAGCCAACCCCCTTGCCCTGCACCGATGGGTCGGCTACGAAGTCATCCAGGTAGATCTTACGCCCAGCGATCGGCCCCACCAGCAGCGCGAGTGTTGCCATGCCCACCACCTTGCCGTCAAGGCGGGCCAAGAGCAGCGTTTGGTTCTCAGCAGCAATCACTGCTTCTAGCGCCTGACGCAAAGCGTCCATCGCCGCTGTATCATGGGTAGTTGGAGTAGTTGGCGCGGTTGTTCCGGCTTGGTGCAGCACATCGCCCAGTGCTGCGATTGCCGCCACATCAGCCTGGCTGACGGCGGTTGCCTGTTCGATTATGAGTTCTTCCATATATCGATTATACTACAAGTATGAATCAGCGTATACTCACCCTCCGTGATGCGCTCGCCACTCACCCGCCGCGCATCGCCTACCCAGAAGATACCAACCCCATTATCCTCAGCGCCGTACGCCAGCTGGCCGATTGGCGCGCCGTTCGGCCTGTGCTTGTTGCAGATAGCCCAACTGCTGTCAAGCAGGCTGCTACCGATGCAGGTATCTCGCTTAATGGCATCGAGATTATGACAGTACCCCACCAACACGATACGACATCTGCAAACACCGCCGATACACCTCCCCTTACCCCTCTCACCTACGCGGCCCAGCTGCTCCGCGATGGCACGTGTGATGCTATGGTGGCCGGCATTGACCACCCCACCACTGCGGTATTGCGGGCTGCGCTGAAGGTTGTTGGCTTAGCACCCAGGGTGCGCTATGCATCGAGTTTCTTCGTGATGGATATGCCCCACTTTACTGGTGGGGAGGATGGCCTGCTTATCTTTGCCGACTGCGGGATGAACATCGCACCAGATGCCGCTGGCCTAGCCGCCATTGCCGAGGCCAGTGCCTTGAGCGCCACCCGGCTTGGCTGGCAGCCCCGCGTTGCGCTGCTATCGTACTCCACGCTGGGCAGTGCTGGCGGCCAAAGTGTCGAAACAATTCGCCGCGCACTCGCAGAGGTGCAAGCCCACCAGCCAGAACTCCTCATCGATGGTGAGCTCCAACTTGACGCGGCTCTCGTCCCCACCATTGGCCACAAAAAAGCCCCTACCAGTCCCGTTGCTGGCCAAGCCAACGTCCTCATCTTCCCCGATCTCAACTCTGGCAACATTGCCTACAAGCTCGCCGAGCACCTGGCTGGTGGCCACGCCTACGGCCCTATATTGCAAGGCTTCGCACGACCAATCAGCGACCTATCGCGTGGCTCGAGCGTTGATGATGTAATTGGCGCGAGCTTGATCGTTGGTAGTATGGCGACTGAATAAATTGTGCAATTCATTCACGCAGGCTGGTGATTTCTTGCTTGCTTTTTGCAATCGTTTTCTTTATCGTGTTCTCTTCGTGCCTTCTTTTCTGCGGTGATTATTTTGGTTCACGTATCGATTTGCTGCTGCGGCAGAGCGCCCTTTTGCTGTTTACTTTTCCTGCCGCAATGCAGGTAGATGAGCCGGTTGTTTTGGTTGCACATTGCAAGTAAAATACTTGTCTTTGTGCCATTCTCCTGCTCTCCGGTAGTGAGAAATCAAGATTCGAGACGACACTAGTTGCCATTATCCTATACAATGAGGTTGAATATATTAAAAGAAAATTCAATATTATATTTTGTCATAAGTGCGCATTCTACCATCTACCATACCATCAATATTCAGTCGTGTGTTAATCATGGTGAATAAAATTAATGTTCGATTCATAAAAATAACAGTAGTAAAAGTTGCAGAAAATCTTACTTATGAGTTTGTAAAAATTCGCGCACTGCTGCAATTGGTTTGATGGATTGGTACGTCGCTGCATCTTCTTCTGGCGATAACTCAGCGCGCGTCCGGCCATCGTAGCCATCTGGGCAAAATATTTTGTCCCAACCAAAGCCACCATCACCTCGCGGATGCGCTGCAATACTGCCAGGTAGCTCACTGCGAAAAATATTCATCTCGCAGCCATCATAGTAACCAAACACACCTACCGCCAGCGCTGATCTATCATCAAATCCATCAAGCATGCGGCATAATTTTTCCAGTCCATCTGGTGCCTCAACGAAGAACTTAATGAATGGGCCAGGTAACCCATTCAGCGCCGCAAATCCCAGCGACACATCTTCAACAAGAACAGGCTGCTGAGCAATCGCATACGCTTCACGCACTTTATGTCGAACAACCTCCTCAGGCGAAGACGATTGAATCTCTACCAAATCAATCTTGCGATACTCCAGCGACATACCAAGCATGCGCGCTAGGTAGTCAGCCTTGTGTTGGTTGCCCGTGATGAATAGTGGTTGATGCATCATTTATCTCCTTTGTATTTCTCTTCTCGATATTTCTCTGGCTGCGCCCGAAAAACCTCGACCCATTTGCTATCCTCCGCTAGATCGTTGTACGCAATATAATAGCGCCCTTGAAAACCGCCAGCGTGCGCAGCTTTGCGCGCCACTGCGTCTTGCACCTGCTGAGGTGAAAAGCCAAAATCATCGCGCAGTGCATCGAGAACAGCCTGCACATCTGCCAGCTCCTGCAGCGCCTCTTCTAGCCTATCCTCACCCAGCGGAATTTCGTTTGCCTCTTCATGAATCTTGCGCTGTAACTCACGGCGATACGCCGCGCAATCCAATTGATGATATTTCGTATGGAGTACCTGCGGGTCGGCCTTGCATTTCTCGACAACTTTGTCGCGTACGAGCTTTTCGAGATAGAATCGCACCATTACCTTGTCCTCCTTGCCTGTTGGTTGTTGAGTTCCTTTTGGGTTTATATAGCCTACTATCAAAAATTGCTATTATCTCACAAGTATTTCATCATGAATTTTGTTCACCACTATTCATGGGGCTATCTTCACTTGCACTTTGCAACTCATCGCGTAGACGCATCCAGATCTTGCCAAGCTCATTGCGCCCAGCATGGTCGCTACCCCAACCCCAAAAGCTGTCATCGTCATTCATCTCCACAATATATCGGTCGCCCGATGCAATGAGTGTCTCGCGCACAAGATCGTGCTGAGCAAGCTTGCAGCGTACAATTTCTTCCATAATTGCCACCTTTTTATCGTCCCAATTGGGGTCTTCTTCAGCCTTATGCTGGTTGGCAAAATCAGACGCTAAGCGCGGCGAGCGACATAAGCGCACCTGCTCAGCCCGAGCTGGATTGGTGCCAAAAAAGTGCGCCGCTTGGTAGGCATGTTCGCTCGTGGGGTACAGCACGCCACGCCACTCAACCTGGCATGGCGCGAAGTTATCAAAGACATACCAGCCATCTAGAAAGAAGCCAGCCATGGTTGATTTGTTGTGCGTATTGTCTGTCATATTCATGATACTACCTCTGTTATAGACTGATATCTAGTGTGATTTTGCTCTTGTTGTTATTAATTTCCATTATTTACCATTTCTCCTTTCTAGGATCATATTTTTGAATCATAGTGCGATGTATTCAGATGATTCTATGCGTTTATTTTCGCTTGCTTTTTGCAAGCCAGCTGACTACGTGTGCGGCGTCGTATAACTCTTACGCGTGGTTTATTTGGTTCATGAGTTGTTTGTGGCCTAGCACCATATATAGTCCATACCCTGCGGTTGCGAGTGCCCCGCCAATGCTGCTGATGGCATAGACCATTTGCCACGAAGTACTCGTTGCGAAGGCAAGGTAGAAGCCAATCAATGCCGTGCAGATGGGGAGAGGTGCAAGATAATAATCGATCGTCCGGTCAAAGATCTTTGCCTGCGGAATGAAGTGCAGCCCAACGGTCAGCACAAGCACCGGCATGATATAAATCTGCTGCTGAAACATACCAAGCAGCGCAAAGATAATCCAAAGCGGTGCATACGACACCGTGCTCAGCAGCTGCATCTGCTTAGCGATCCGCTTGCTGACTGGCGTTGGTGCTGGCTTGGGCAATTTTTTCGTCACACGGATATGCTGCACGCCGCAAAAAATCAGCCATGCCGCATACACACCAAATAGTGCAAAGACCGCCCAGCCAATAACACCCCATGCTACACCAAACCACACAGCATACACGAGCATAAAGGTTGCCATGAGAATTGGAAACGGCGCCATGCTTTTCGCTGCAGCGATTAATTCGTCTCTTTGCGGTTGTTCTGGGGTTGCCATGTGCCTTTCTCCTGCTTATTGAATAAGTGTTAAAAATTGTCCTTCGGTGAGGATCATTGTACCATACTTCTCCGCCTTGGCTCGCTTACTTGCACCAACTTTGCCACCAGCAACGAGGTAGGTGGTGTCTTTGCTGACGCTGCTTTGGAAGGTGCCACCCAGAGCACGGATTTTTTCAGCCGCTTGGTCGCGGCTCATTGCTTGCAATGTGCCAGTGATAACGAATTTTTGGCCAGCGAGCTGCTGTGACGATTGCACGAGCCGTGGCACGACACCACATTGGGCAAATTTATCCAGCAAGGCAATGTTATCTGCATCGCTGAACCACGCGACAATCGATTCAGCCACTACCACGCCGATGCCATCAATCTCCTGCAGCTGGTCGAGCGTGGCAGAGCGCAGAAAGCCGAGCAATGGCTTGTCATTTGCAAGTGTATTGACGGGTGCTTGCGGTTCATCAAGAGATATATTTTTTTCTGAATTATTATGATTATTATTCACACTACCCTGCTGAGGCACGTCGTGTTTTGAATTATCTGCAAAATGTTTCACGATATCGATTGCCGTCTGCGCACCCACGTGGCGGATGCCCAAGCCATAGAGGAAGCGCTCGAGCGGTGGCTGCTTTGCAACAGCAATAGCATCGATGAGCTTCTGCGCTGAGACCTCGGCGAAGCGATCAAGCCGGAGAAGATCCTCCTTCCCTAGCGTATAAATATCAGCTAGGTCATGTACCAAACCAGCCTCGACCAATGCAGCGACATTCTTCTCACCAAGTGTGTCGATATCCAGTGCTCCTTTGGATGCAAAGTGCGTGAGGGCGCGCGTGAGAATGAGCGAGCTACTAGCGCCGCGCACCCGGTACACTGCCTCGCCAGCAGGCCGCTCGAACTGCAGCTCGGGATATTGGCGCTGGAGCTCAGCTGGGTAATCAATCGGCTCGGTATTAGCTGGGCGCAGCTCTGGCAGCACTCGCTCGACCTGCGGGATGATATCCCCCGCCTTGAAGATAACCACAGTATCGCCACGCCGCACATCGAGCCGAGCAATCTCGTCGGCATTGTGCAGGCTGGCGTGCTGCACCGTCGTGCCAGCCACGACGACTGGGTCGAACACCGCTACTGGTGTGGCAGCACCCGTCCGGCCAATGCTAATGACGATATCGCGCACAATGGTAGTCGCTTGCTCGGCTGCATATTTGTAGGCCACTGCACCACGCGGATTCTTACCCACCATACCCAGGCGGTCGTAGAGAGCGCGATTGTTGATCTTGATTACGAGACCATCAGTATTGAACGGCAAATCACGGCGCTGCTCGCCCCACTGCTGGACGAAATTCATTACCTCGGCTAGGTTGGTAAAGACAGCCGCTTGCTGGTTACGTGTGATACCTAGTGCTGTCAAGGCATCATAAGCGTAGCTATTGGTCGGCACCTCAGCCGCATCATCACGGATGACATCGTAACCCCGAAAATGGAGTGGGCGCTGCGCCACGAGTGCTGGGTCAAGCTGGCGGATAGTGCCAGCCGCGAGGTTACGCGGGTTGGCGAAGGCTGGCCGGCCAGCAGCTTGCTGTCGCCTATTAAGTGCTGCAAAGTCGCGCTTGAGCATGACGATTTCCCCACGGATCTCCGTCCTACCCTGCAGTAAGTGCTCAAAGCCAGGTGCTTCACGCAGACGTAGCGGCACATTGCGAATCGTCCGTACATTATTCGTTACATCTTCGCCAACGTAGCTATCGCCCCGTGTGACGGCCTGCACAAGCACGCCATCGTTATAGATAAGCGCGCAGGCCAAGCCATCCATCTTGATATCGGCAAAAAACTCGTGCTTGTGACCCGGCAAGAGCTTATCCATGCGCTGTACCCACGCCTCGACCTCTGCCGTGTCGAAGACATCATTGAGGCTAACCATCCGCCGGCGATGCTGCACCTTGACGAAGCCTCCTTTAAGGACGTTGCCAACCCGCTGGGTAGGCGAATCGGGCGTGATGAGCGCAGGGTGCGCAGCTTCGAGCTGCTTGAGCTCGGCAAAAAGGCTATCGTACACCGCATCGCTCACGCTGGGCGCATCAAGCACATGGTATTCGTAGCTATAGCGATTGAGTAACTGACGCAGCTCAGCACTGCGCTGAGCCAGCGATAGGTTGGGTGATGCTAGATGTTTGTCTTGTGTCATAGTGATTCCTTACTGCTTTAGTATAGCGGAATTTGGCAATGAGTGCAGTGTTTTAAGAGAAGATTCATTGTAACCATGCTGCAGTATATATTTAATCTAAAAGTAGTTCCTTGCTGCATCTCGCGCTCGTCCTCTCCGCATTCATCCGATGGAGTGTGAAAACTCGTTGTAATAACGAGTTTTCAGCCCAGCGCAAGAGGTCGATGTCTGGGAGACATCGACCCTTATAGTGTTCTATCGGAGGGATGTGGAGAGGACGAGCTACCACCATACTAGAGAAGGTGGTTTATTTCCCACCAATCACGCACATATCTTATCCAACAACACGCTGCCGAGGCACGCTACCTTACGCTGGCGCTGCCGTATCATCAACAATTTTGCGATAAAGGAGGTAGATATATGCTGCGCACCATACCACTGTCACCGAGCTGATGAAGCCCGCTAGGATGGGCATCGTCGGCACAGAGGCGTACCATTGCCAGAGGTGCTTGAGCCAGGCATCAAGGAGAATAGCAGGGATCATCACCACACACCACAGCACTGCCACACTGCCAAATAGCCACAGCAGCCGGTACAAAATCCGCAGCCGTCGCCCTACCACCAGGTCACCCGCCGCTGCCAGCGCCCGCATAGGGTACATACCAGGCAGTGTCACCACCACAAGCGCAATGAAGGTGCTCGTGCCCCAATAAAGCGTCAGTACTGCCACAGTAGCTAGTAGCACATAGAAGAGCATCGAGCCAAATCCTTCGCTAATCACCCCATTACTCGACAGACCGATATACACCAGCGCCATCGCCCCCAGTGGGATAAGCTGCACGAGGAAGACGAGGACAATCATCAGCGTGGCTACCAGTGGTGCACAGGCATTATACAGCCCATCGCGCAGGCGTGGCGCTCGCCCTGCCTTGTACTCGCGTAATAGCCACACTGTGGTGAGCCACGCCAGTAAAAAGCCCAGCACCACATAGAGCTGCTGGTCAGCGCTGAGGTTGCCACTGCCCGTACCAAAGGCCGTCACCATGAGCAGACCTGCCTCGCCTAGCTTGCCCCAGGCACCAGTGAGAATATCTTTGCCCGACTCTGCTAGCATACTCTGCAGACGGTCGTACATTGTCTGGTTGGTAATCGCCCCAAGCGCCAAGAGCAGCACGGCATAAAACACCGCCAAGAGACACAACGTCCGCCAGTGCGCCCGCACCATCCGCATCACTTGTGCAGTAAAGGCGACGTAGCCTGGTAATTGCAACGAACGCGCATAATCACGTCGACGAGTGCGACGAAAGCTTCGATGCGGCCGTCTCAGTTGTAAATTATGCAACCATCGGCGACTGCTCGCTACTACCCTACCACCGCGAGCCTGCCAGGTCCGCCAATGGAGGTTAGTGTGCCAGCTGAGCAGCGTCGATGGAGTATCATTCGAGTGCTGCGAGCGGGCTTTTGCGGAAGCAGTACCATGAGAGGGTGATGTTGTCTTTTTTGCAACGTCAGGGTGTTTTACCTCTTTTTTTGAACGATGTTGGCTCATAGCCACCGTTGGAGCGGTGCGTAATGATGAGCGGCGAGTTGACTTTGTTTTTTTTGCCACAGGCACGACCCTACCATTTATTCATATCTTCGTTGAGGCGCTTGATGCGGTCTTCGAGCGGTGGGTGGGTGCTAAATAACCGGCTAAAAAACCCTGGTTTGAGCGGGTTCACCATAAACATATTAGCGCTTGAGCTGACCTGCTTCTCCATCGGGCGAGTGTATGCCTGCAGCTTACCCAGCGCGCTAGCCAGGCCAGCTGGGTCGCGTGTCGTTAGTGCACCAGTCGCATCGGCCAGGTACTCACGCTGGCGACTCACCGCCATTTGCATAATGGCCGCCACGATGGGTGCGAGGATAATAGCGACAATGCCAAGCACCAATAGCACCGGATTGGTCTCGCGGTCATCATTGTCACGGAACCACAGCATACGCAGCGCAATATCCGACACCAGACCAATCGCACTCACCAGACCAAAGGTAATCATACTCACCCGAATATCGTAGTTTTGGACGTGCCCCATCTCATGGGCCAGCACAGCGGTCAGCTCACGATCATCCATAATCTCCAGCAGGCCCGTCGTCACACCCACAATGGCATGCTTGGGGTCGCGGCCAGTGGCAAAGGCGTTCGGTGCCGGGTCGTCGATAATATACACCTGCGGCATAGGTAGCCCCACGGTGATGGCAAGATTCTCGACGGTGCGCCACAAACGGGGGTTATCCGCCTTGCGAATCTCCACTGCACCAGTCATACTCATAGCAAGCTTAGAAGCGATGAAGTACTGCACCAATGCATAGATCAGCGCCCCAATGAACGTCCCCCAAAAGATCGTCAGGTTGCCCTGCATGCCGCGGCTATTCATAATTAACTGCGCCGCCAGGCCAATCACCGCCACCATCGCGACGAAGACGATCATCAAAATAACTGTATTACGTTTGTTGTGTGCAATTGCTCTGTACATAGATATATTGTAGCAGATAATGGTGGTTTTGCAGGCACTCGCGTTAATCTCCGAGCGCCGCATTCTCTGCGCTGACTATTAGTGAGGTTTTCGGGCCTACGTTGCACCCACTTGACTCGCCCCTCATATATTGATATATATATCAGCTTTTGTTGACACATGTTCGCATTTTGTCCAAAAGTGTTGTTTGACAAGCAGAGCATACCGCTCAAGGTGGGCTGCCCAGGCATGGCTACCATAGCCGCGCCCCAGCACCCCACCTTGAGTCGCCGCATCCGAGCGTCGACCAGTGTGATTCTACACGAGCGTCCGCTTGGGTGGGGAGAGAGTAAGATGATGAGTGACGTCAGAATCACCATTACCGAGAAAGAGACGAAGACTAGGGGTACCGTCATTGCTGAGTGTGTACTTGTGTTTGCATCCGGATTTCTCGGAGTGTGGACGTTTAGCCTACTTTGGGGCTGGTTTATTGTTCCCATTTTTGGAGTGCCACAAATCAGCATGTTTCAATCTCTTGGCATCATGCTAACCGCGAGTCTTATTAATGGCTCGTCATCAGGGGAGCGGAGCAATTGCTCTGACCTAGAGAAGTATTTGAGACTATTTATCCTCATTACTCTCACGCTAGTGTCAGGGTGGTTTGTGCACTTCTTCGTGTGACATCCCTATCGAACATGACATCCATCCTAGAAGGGTGTCTACCCTCTCTTGCTCTGCTTGTCATGTTCGCCTCTCGCGATGTTCTCACCTGCTGGCAGCACTCTAGCACTCTAATCATTGCAATTATTTTTATTACTCAAATCCCCCACCTTCTAGATAAAACACTCTCAGCCAAGCGATAAGCCGCTCGCTGTAGCCATAACTCTTCTCAAGCACCCCTCACCAAGAACGACATACAACCTGACATCACAGCCCTTATACTGTTGCAAAATAATAACAAACCGCCCTCCATCGAGGGCGGTTTCGCTATACTACGCGTGATGCCTAGAACTGCACCTGCACTGGGTTTTCGACACTGGCACGGTCTTCGACCTCGAAGAACTCGCGAGCTTTGAAGCCCAGCATGCCAGCCACGATGTTGGCGGGGAACATAGCAATGCGAGTGTTGAGGTCGCGCACACCACCGTTGTAGAAGCGGCGCGCTGCCTGGATCTTGTCCTCAGTGTCTACCAGCTCTTGCTGCAGCTGGATGAAGTTTTGGTTGGCCTTGAGCTCTGGGTAAGCCTCTGCTACGGCAAACAAGCTCTTCAGAGCACCCTCGATCATATTCTCTGCCGCAGCCGTCTCTTGCACGCCTTGGGCATTCATGATGGCGCTGCGAGCCTCTGCCACGTTCTCGAAGACCTCCTTCTCGTGCGACGCATAGCCCTTCACAGTGCCCACTAAGTTCGGGATGAGGTCTGTTCGGCGCTTAAGCTGGACAGTAATGTCGCTCCAAGCTTCGTCCACGCGGATCTTCAGCTTGACCAAGCTGTTGTACGTTGCCCACATGAAGATGCCAAACAAAACGAGCAGGCCAATCACGCCGAGCAAAACGATTAATGCTATTGTCATAGTGTCGTTTCTCCTTTTTGGTTATAGCCTTATTATAGCAAATTGTGTGACTTATACTAGCCGCTATGGTAATTCTACAATAAATCTTGGGTTAGTGGCCAGCACGAATGCCGCCACACTCACCCTTCTGGCTATGTATACGAAAAACCACTCTCCTCAAGTGGTTTTCTCTGTTATATCATGCCTGGTGCGCAAGGCGGGAATCGAACCCGCACGGCTTTTGGCCAAGGGATTTTAAGTCCCTCGCGTCTACCAGTTCCGCCACTCGCGCTTGCAGTCGCACTTCTGGCATAGCAGCCATGTGCTGCTTGTATTATACTATGTTTATGAAGCAAATTGTAATAATTCACGGCGGATCAAGCTTTAATAGCTACGAAAATTACTTGAATAATCTAAAGAATAGCCAGCTGCAGTACGAACGGCTACTGTGGGCGCAAAAATGGCGTGACTGGCTGGCACAGGAAATCGTCGACGCCGATGTTTTGCTGCCAGATTTCCCTAATAAGCAAAATGCTCACTACGCTGAGTGGAAAATATACTTTGAAAAGTTATTACCTCTGCTTGGTGATGACGTTCAGCTGGTTGGTTATAGTTTGGGCGCAATGTTTTTGGCAAAGTACTTGCATGAATCACCACTGCATATGCCAGTCCGGCGGCTCGTGCTAGTTTCGCCGTGCTATGACGATGAATCGAATGAAGACCTCGGTAGCTTTCAGGTAGTAAGCGCCACAGGACTCGAAAAATCAGCAAAGGAGATCCACCTATTCCACAGTAAAGATGACCCGGTTGTGCCTTTTACAGAGCTTGCTAAATTTCAGCGAGACGTGCCGACTGCTCAGGCGCATATTTTCGAAGATCGCAATCATTTCTTCCAACCAACCTTCCCCGAGCTGCGCGATCTACTGATGTCATAACCTATTTTTACGAATCATGAAACCATGCTCAAAATGTGGCGAACACAAGCCAAAAAGCGACTTTTTCGTGAGGAACACTGCGACTGGCACACGCCATACCCAATGCAAGCAGTCCGACTGGGATACTCGTGGCCAGACGTCGTGGTCGAAATGAAAAAATGCCGCATCCTCTGTGCGAATTGCCACAAGCGACACACTGCACAGCAGATGGGCTGGTATAAAGCATTCCAAAAATAATAACACATGGAGGCACCGAGCGGACTCGAACCGCTGTACGAGCTTTTGCAGAGCTCTGCCTAACCTCTCGGCCACGGCGCCACACTCCTATTATACCAAACTATATCTGTTCTTTGAACATCTCGTAGAATGCACCACGCTGCGCCATGAGTGCGGTGGCAGTGCCATGCTCGACGATGCGGCCGTGGGCGATGACGTAGATGGCGTCCGCCTTCTTGACGGTACTATAGCGGTGGCTAATGGTGATGATAGTCTTGCCCTGCTGGGCAAAGAGATGGCGAAAGATGCGCGCTTCGGCGGCGGCATCAATGGCGCTGGTGGGCTCATCGAGGATGATGATGGGCGCATTGCGATACAAGTTGCGCGCCAAAGCAAGGCGCTGCCACTGCCCACCAGATAGATCGACCCCCGTTTCGTGGTCATCCGCCTCCATCCATTTGCTGATGTAGCTGCTCCCACCATGAGGGAGCTTACGGACAAAATCGGCTGCCTCGGCCTGGCGCAGCGCAGCATCGCGGCGCGCTGCATCCACTGGCTGCGAGACATCGCCATACCAGACATTCTCGTGCGCCGTAGCGAAGTCATAGCGGATGAACTCCTGCCCCAATACGGCCAATTGCCGATGCCAGGCTGCTGGGTTGATATGACGGAGGTCGGTCGTGCCCATCAATGGTAATACTGCCCTTGGTAGGCTGGTACAGACCAGTAAGCAACCGAGCGAGCGTGCTCTTGCCAGCGCCATTTTCGCCCACGATGGCAATGTGCTGACCACGGCGAATAGTGAAAGAAATATCACGCAGCACCGCCGTCTGCGTGCCTGGATAGCAAAATGACACTTGCTGCACCGCGATCGCATCACGCAGCGTTACCTCATCAATGGTGGCTGCCTGGCTCATGGTAGGCAGCGCCATAAACTGCTGGTAGTCTGTCATGGTGGCGAGGTCTTCGTCAATCATATTATATGTATTGATCACGCTGTCCATCCCACTCATCACTCGTCCTACCATTTGCTGCACGAGCACAAATTGCCCAATCGGCTGACGGTGTGCCACGATCTCCAGCACCACCCAAGCAAGCGCCACCACCTCTGCTGCCGCCTGGATAATCTCTCCGCCCAGGCGCTGCCCCATAAAGCGGCGCTCGTAGCCAAGCACCCGCAGCCGATCTTTATTCCGCAGTGCTGCTCGCTCACCAAGTAGATGGTGGATCACTCCATAGAGGCGCAGCTCGGCAATGAAGTTCGGCCGGCTAAGGATGTGCTCGATCCACGCCATGCGCCGCCGCGTCGCCACTTGCTCGCGCCAGTGACCAGCCTGCAAACGCGACAGCCGCACCTGCACCACACTACTTGGCACAAGCGCCACAAGCACGAGCAGCCCCAGCCACCAGCTCACCATCACCATCATCCACAGGCTTGTTGCCAGCGACACCAGCGCTGTCAGCATTCGCACCAGTTGGATAAAGAGGTACGAAAATGACTGGACGAAGCGCTGCGCTTTATCAAACATATCAATGGTCGCAGGGTCATCGTATCGCCAAAAATCCAGCGCGTGGAGACGGGCATACATGTGGTCGCTCATGGCAGCCTCGATGCGATAGCGCGACACTTGATCATAATACCCTTGCACCACCGACCACACACTCGCCACAACGCCCAGTACCACAGTCACCACTACATAGGTGAGGAGCTGCGGCTGACCACCCGCCGCATATGCCTCAGCCAAAGCCGTTGTCGCAAGAGCGGCATAGTATGCCGTGGCCAGTGGCAGCACCGCCGACAGCACCGCTCCCACTGCCTGGACCACAATCGTCAGTGGTGCCTCCCGCCAAATAATCCGCACCACCAGCCACAGCCCTGCCAGGCGTTGGCGTAGTGAGGGGGTAGGTATGGTGATAGGTAGTTTAGTCATGATATTCAATTATCGTGCAGGCTTATAGCCCCATTGTAGCAATTGTCGCTCCGTACTCCTGAGCCTTTTTAAAGAGGAACAAGGACGCGAGTTAACGCGAGAGAGTGATCAAGCTAGCAGTTAGTTCTTTAAGTACCCTATTAGTAGCCAGTACAGCACACTTACCACACTAAAAATATCTCGGGTAAACAAGCGCTTCTGCTTGTTTCATAGCTGGCCTCTCAATGTTTTCGGTAAATATACTAGGCTAGCGCAAGGGGTGAGGATGGCTATAGAAACTCAAATATTGCCAGCCGCTAAGCTCGAGTGGCGTCTCACTACTGATGCGCCACTCGAGCTTAGCATGTTATTCCTTGTAGTCCTATGCTTTGGCGAGGCTAATCTGCAGCTCAGCGCCATCTACTGTAGCCGTCGTTTGGTAGAGTACATCGCCTGGCTGCTTCATTGTCGCTAGCGTCTCGCTCGCGATTGTGTCTGCATACTCAGTGAGGGCTTGACGGAGCTGCTCATCATTCGTTGCTAGGTGCAGCATAATCCGATCATCCACCTGCAGCCCAGCCTTCTTGCGCGCGCTCTGGACGTGGCGAATGACTTCACGCATCAAGCCTTCGCGCTTGAGCTCAGGTGTGATCGTCTTATCAATTTCGACCCAGCTTTCTGGCTTGATGGCACCCTCAGTCACGTCATCATCCGCCAGGCATTCATCCACATTCTCAACCCAGCGAATCTCCTTGACATTCAGCTCCTCGGCCATGATCTGCTCGTAGTACTCAGCCAGCTTTGCCCCCGCATAGGCCGCACGCTGCAGCGGCTGGCGCACCTTGATCGACTCCTGGTGCTCATCCTTCTTCATGCGCAGGCTCAGGCCGGTGTTGATCAGCTCGCGCGTGCGGGCCATATCGGTCAAAATCTGCTCATCCACCGCACCCGCTGGCAGCCAATCCTTCAGGTGGATCGACTCATCATCACCCGTCAGATTATGATACAGCTCCTCGGCCAAGAACGGCGTAAACGGCGCCAATAGGTAGCTCAAACGTACCAATACGTAATGTAGCGTGCGGTAAGCGTCGCTCTTGTCGCCATCATCCTCAGCGCCCGCGGCCCCTTTTGATGACCTCCAGAAACGGCGACGGCTGCGGCGGACGTACCAGTTGCTGGCATCATCCAGGAATGGCAAAATTGGGCTGAGCGCATCGGGGATATTATAGGCATCCATCTGCCGCTCGACCTCCGCCACCAGCTCGTGCAAGCGGCTGATAATCCAGATATCGAGGGGGTTGGTCACGGCGCCGATCGTCGCTTCATCTTCCGAAACATCTGCACGCGCCCGAGAATTGAGGTTATCAACATCAGGCAGATACGAGGACTGTTTGAGCGCAGCGAGTTCCGCAGTATCACCTGTGGTTGATGATCGAGATTCCCGGTGCGCGGAAGCCGTTTCGGTGGATGATAGGGACGTACAAACCGGCTGGCCACTCAGCGGGTCAATCAGCGTGCCGTCAAACTCCCAGCCATCGACTTCGGCATACATGGTAAAGAAATCATACATATTCCAGATCATACTGAGCTTGCGCGCCACATCACCCACATCCTTGTCGTGCAGGGCAAAGTCCTCGCCATTGAGCAGCGGGCTACTCAGCAAGAGGAAGCGTAAACTATCAGCACTGAACTTATCCATCAGCTCGTTCGGGTCGGTAAAGTTACCAAGTGACTTACTCATCTTGCGGCCGTCATTGCCCGCCACCACACCGGTGGTGATGACGTTGCTGTAGGCGTTTTTGTGCTGCACGCCTGCCTCGCCAAAGGCACCGATTTCCGCCAAGGCGGCGTTGACGGCATGCACATAGTAGAACCACGCCCGCACTTGGCCGATGTACTCAACGATGAAATCCGCCGGGTAGTTCTGCTCAAACTTGGCCTGGTTTTCAAACGGATAATGCAGCTGCGCAAACGGCATGCTACCGCTCTCAAACCAGCAGTCCAGCACCTTGTCGATGCGCGTAAACGTTTCGCCGTCAATCGTAAAGGTGATGTCATCCACCCACGGGCGGTGATAATCATCCAGCTCCACGCCGCTCAGCTCCTTGAGCTCCGCGTACGAGCCGACCACCTTGACGGTGCCGCGGTCACCCTTCCACACCGGCATGGCCGTCGCCCAGAAACGATCACGGCTCAGATTCCAGTCTGGCGCCTGCTCGATATTCTTGGCAAAGCGGCCGTGCTTGAGGTGGGTCGGAAACCAATTGATATACTCGTTCTGCTCCAACATCAGCGGCTTCTGGCCTTGGATGTCGAAGAACCACGACGGAATCGCCCGGTACATGATGCGCTGTTTGCTACGCGGGTTGAACGGGTATTCGTGACGAATGTACTCAATCTTCCACACCGCGCCCTTTTCCTTCAGGTCTTTGGCGATGAATTTGTTATTGTCCCAGACTTCCAGGCCTGTGTAATTGCTATCGGTGTAGTAGCCATTATCATCGATGACATGGAAGGCGCTGATGCCGTGGCGCTTGGCCAGCTCAAAGTCATCCTCACCATAAGCCGGCGCGATGTGCACGATGCCCGTACCCGACTCGTGCGAGACGAAATCTGCCGCGTAGATGGTGTGAATCTTGTCATTCTCTGGCCAAGTCGAGCCGGTATCGAGCGGCTGGTAGTTCTTGCCCACCAATTCGCTGCCGGGGAAGGTGCGCAGCACGTCGTAATCAAGCGGCTGGTGCTTTTCGTCCTGCAGCGTGCGTTCCAGGGCTTCTTCGGCGATGATCAGTTTTTCGCTTAGGGGTAGTATGATCTCTGGCGCCAAGCTCTTCTCCGCCGCAAAGAAATGCCCCTTACCTGGCTCATACTGCATCGACGCACCGAGCTCTTTGCCAAGCTGTGCAAAACCCTGGTTGAGCACCTCAGCATCGTCCGAATAGATAATAGTCGGTCGCTGGGCAATCTTCCGTCGCACCTGAGCAAGGTCAACCGCAAGGCCGACATAGCCTGATTCTTGCTTCCATTGCTCATCACTACTGTTCGATACACCACACGCTGGCGCGATCATCGTCAGCGATGCAACCGTCACATTAGCATCCTGCAGATACTTCAAGAACGTTGCTGCACCCAGCGAATGCGTCACCACATGCGCATTGGCAAAGTCGTATTGTGCCAACCGCTCTACATTCTCTGCTAAGTCTGGGCTATCGGGGTTGATGTGGTCAATGATTGTCACTGTATAGCCCTGTTGCTCAAGCTGCTGCTTCAGCTGTGGATAGTACTCACGCGATGCGTAGGCATGCTTACCCGAGATCAAGAACACATTTTTTGTACCCTTTGATACCTTCACTTCGCAGTACGTCATATCTGGGTTGACGGCCAGCATCAGGTTAGCCGGCAGTGTCCATGGCGTGGTCGTCCAGGCGAGAAGGAAAGCGTCATCACTATCCTCATTTGCCAACAATGTTTCAAGAATAAATGGTTCTTGCTCTGCCACAAAATGCCTTTTGTTTGCAACTGTTTTGCACAGTGTTGCATCAATATTATCAGCAATATACCGCATGGATGGTTTGCGCGATTCTGAATCGTTATTATCTTGCAAGATTGTCTTATGCACCGCCTGGCTACTTATTTTGTCGAAATCAAAGTCATAACTAAAGTGATCGATAAACCGCTTTCTCTCACCAGTTGCTGCATCAATTTCATAATCCTTATCATAAAATTGTGGCAAGACTGATGGTGCTACCAACATGAGGCGATGAATCTTGTGCGGCAATTTTTCCAGCACACGCATCGCCACCAACCCGCCCAGGCTATGACCAATCAGAACGGTATTCTCATCAAATGCAACATTGTCAAGCACATATTGCACCTGCTCAATCTCTGTTGGGTTGTCCGTATTGGGGAGCTGCGGCGCCTGTACTCTCGCTCCTCGTTGCTCCAACTCAGCCTTGAGCCACGGGATGAAATTCGTCTGATTACTCCCCGTATAGCCGTGGAGGATGACGAAGTTGTATTGCGATAGACTATCAGTATCGTCAATAACAGCGCCATTTAGTAGGCTTTTAACGCGCTGCTCAATTTCATCACGCGCCATCCGATTTTTTTCTACACTCTCGTTACGTGGATCAGCCACATCCCACCAAATAATATTATCACCCCTGAGCCAGTCCGGCGTCTGGGATTTTTCCGCTAGATTAACGATCAAATCATAATCACCCAGCTTATCGGCCGTAAGCAGTTGTCGTTTATGTCCAGTAATGTCGATGCCCACTTCTTGCATCGTCTCACTACTTCTGGCTGGCTTGTGGCTCATAGTTTCAAAATCACTCAACGTTGGAGCTTCGTCCCATTTTTTCTCTGGGTTCAACCCAGCCGAATCGGCATTTTGAGAGTGAGAATAGTGATTATAAAATCCCTGCGCCATCTGCGAACGCGCGGCATTTGCATTACATACAAACAAGACTTTTGAATGCTCATTTAATACTATTTTGCGACTCGCCTTACTATCTTTTAACTTAAACTTCACATACACACTCGGGTCGGTCACTGTCTGGTAGGCGTCATTATCCATGGTCACTTCGGCCTTGCTGACAGGGGTAGCGAACTTGGTGTCGTACATCAGCACTTTTTCGCCTTCGTAGATTCTGCCAGCCTCATACAGCTGTTTAAACGCCCACCAGACGCTCTCCATAAAGTCCTTGTCCATGGTGCGGTAGGCACCTGTAAAGTCTACCCAGCGGCCGATACGGTCGATCACACCCTGCCACGTCTCGCTATTGGCCACCATGCTTTCGCGCGCCTTGGTGATGTATTTTTCCAGGCTGATGGTTGGCAACGGCTGGCCGTCTTTATCCAGTGGTGCTGGCTGGTCGCTACTCGTCACAATCTGCCGCCGATCCACAATATTCATCTGCTTTTCGACGAAATTCTCTGCCGGTAGACCATGACAGTCCCAGCCCCAGCGGCGCTCCACACGCTTGCCTTTCATTGTCCAGTAGCGCGGCACCGCGTCCTTAACGATTGAACTCAGCAGCGTACCATGATGCGGCACGCCAGTGATAAACGGCGGCCCATCATAAAAGACGTAGGCATTATCCGCTGGCCGCTGCGCCACCGACTTCTCAAATGTCTGGTCATCCTTCCAGCGCTGCACCCAGTCCTTCTCGTATTCTGCCGCTCGGCGGCGTGTGCCATGTGTAAATTTCATTGGTTTCCTCCTTGATTTATCTTTATGCCGCTTATTCAATTACATTAGATTTTAGCCAGATTACTGTATGTATATCATATTGCACCTCTGTAATATTCACGTATTGATTCAAAAATTGGAATATTGTCTTTATACCCACGCGGCGATATTGGCGACGGGTGGAAAATCGGTATAACTACACTCTCACCCATGGCGTAGCGTTTACCAACAACGTCGCTCAGCCGGCGGAACGGCTCCTCAATCAGTGCCTGGGTTGGAATAGCACCCATCGTCAGGATAAGTTTTGGATTTAGTATGCGCAACTGCTGTCTAAGCGTTGGTCTATAGAGAGCGGCTAGATACTTAAGATAACGGCGATTGGATGGGAAGCACTTGATTGCCTCTGTAAACGTAACCGCTAGCAGCTCCTTACCAAGGATAGCTAGCAACTTTTGCATAATGATGCCGCTTGGCAGCAGTTTCCCCGCTGTATTATGCCAGGCGATGCCACTCCTTACCCAGCCAGTTCGCGCTGGCGCTTCGCCAACAATGACGATACTATTCGTATCACCAAACCATATAGTCTGGTCGCGCAAGCAAGCCTTGCCCATATGGCCGTAATCGACGCGCCCAATTGCTTGAGCCACCACATCCAGCTCAACCAAAAACCGCTCCACCCGCCCCTTTAGCAGCTCGTACCGCTGGCGAGTGTCGGCGTGGCGCAGAATCCTCTGGCGGCTGCGCATGGTAGAAGCGCTGTAATCAATCGCCGGCCCGCCAAACTGACCGGCCGTGCTATCCACTACCTGATCATCAATGCGGTTGAAATAATGCGGCGTGCCCGCCACCACGCAGCGGCAAATCTCGCCACCACAGTAATCCTGCAACACCAGGGCCGAGACAGCACACTGCCCGCTGCTTGGGTTACTCGGCGACCAGGCCACCAACGGGGAGGCCGTCTGCGCAGTCCAGCTGGCGGCAAGGGCGGTGCGCAACTGTGCAAGAGAGGCCGTACATGCCTTTTCTCCATCATTGGCCGCTAGACAAGCATCTTGTGATGTACTATTCATTCGGCCTCTCTACTGCCTCTGTATCATACACCCATCCAGGCTGCCATGAGCCAACTTCGCGCCAGTTGGCTGCTATTGCCTCTGGCCAGGTCTTGCCACCAAGAATGACGTCCAGCGCGAGCTGCGGTGCTTCGTGCGCCACAATGGCAACGTGCTGGCCAGCATAGTCGCGCTGCAGCATCGCCACAAAGTCGCGCATGCGCGCCTCTACATCGCGGTAGCTCTCGCCGTGCGGAAACGGTGTATCAACAAAGGGGAGCAAACTAGCCTTAAAGGCCCCATCCGTGCCATTATTATCACCATAATTTGCTTCGCGCAGCCGTTTATCGATAACAATCTGGTGTGTCGTACCAAAGGCAAGCCGGGCTGAGTCGATCGCTCGGCCAAGATCCGAGCAAAATACCACAGTAAAGCTAGTATCAGCCGCTTGCTCTGGTAGCGCCTGCGCTTGCTGAACCCCCACTGCTGACAGCTCACCAGGTAACCATCCAGTCGCCTTGCCAGTTTCATTATCCGTCGTTGTACCGTGGACGAAATAGGTTATTTTTGTCATACGCTTCCTCCTTGCTTACTTTGTGATACTGTGTGTCGAATCTGCGTTATAAACTCACTGTGCTGCAGTTGCTGCCAGGGTAAAAACAGCGGTTGTGGTAGCGTGTCAAAGTCTACCCAGCGCTGTTCTTTACATTTGTCTGGTTCGGTAATAGAAGGTTCGCCACGCTGCCAATCGCTCATCAGCCACCACGTCACATAGTGTTTGTGATCATCGGCAAAGATATCATTTGTGACGGCGGCAAAGCGCAGGTTAGTAATCTCGCAGCCTGTCTCTTCACGTACCTCACGGATTGCTGCTTTCTCAGGCGTTTCACCATATTCGATATGGCCACCAGGGACACTCCACGTATCAGCACCATGCGACCCCTGTCGTTGCTGCATCAAGAACTTCCCATCACGCAAGATAAAGACACCTACGCCAACACGTACCTGTGGTGGTTGTTCTGCTGCATACTGTCGATTCATTTCGCTACACCCTCCTTTATAGCCTTATATATTGCCTGCGCCATTCGCCGATGCCCTTGCAGTGAGAAATGGATGCCATCAGGCGCATAATCGTCATGGTCGTCAAGTGGATTGCGAATGGTTTGAGTAATACGTAGCTTTTCGTTGATGTAATGTAGCTTACTGGCTAGCGGTGCATAGCACTGAACCGGCGCAATAGCAGGCGCAATATACCACACACTACCACCGTTAGCCATGTCATTCTCGCTATCAGCTGCATAAGCCTGGGTATAGGCGCTATACCACTGTAAATCAGCCACAATTTGCTCGCCAGAAGCGCTTTCATTTTGTGCATCATTCACGCCAAGCGCGATGATCACCCCGCTCACCGGGCTAGCCTCTCGCAGTGCTATTTCGTAACCAATCTTGCCACCAAGATATGGCGGTTGCTCTGCATACTCCCCTGCTGTCCGTCCACACAGTTCCGCTTGAATAATGTCATACTCATCACCGAGCAATCGCTGGAGGATATTCGGCCATTGCTGCTTGGTAGCATAGCGCCCCAACGGAGCACCATCCTGCCCAAAGCCCTTGTCGCCCCAGACGTTCGAGTCACCGTAGATAAGGATTCGCCCAGGCTGCATCATCTCTTACCTCGCACTTGCTTTGTCATTAAGTAATACTCGCCAGCCTCGTCAGTGCCATCTGTCCGGTGGTATATACTGGTAAAGGTTGGCTTGTCTGCCACCAATCGATACCTATAGCCACGCTTCTCGTAGATACCCATCGCCGCCCTCTTGTTGGTAATATCTACCGCCAGGCCAACTCGGTCAAACCCCTGCTGGCACGCTTCGTTCTCCGCTGCAGCGAGTAACTGCGAGGCAATACCACGACCACGATACTGCTCTGCCACCTCAAGTGCATTAATCTGCGGCAGGTCAGGGTATTCATCTTCAATCCTCACTGACGGCTCATCAATCTCTGGTCGCTCAGTCCAATCATGCCGCAGTGTCACCCGTCCCACATAACGGCCATCCGCCACTGCAGCAAACACCACCGCCTTGCCCTGCATAGCCAGCTCTGTAAGCGTTGCTTCATAGCGATCAGAAATGCCCATATCTTGCTTGAGTAACGCAAACTGCTCGCTGCCTGGCACGACTGTTGTAATGCAGGCGGGTGCTTTCTCATAGGTGTGCGCCGGCGGCTGCCAATGTTCACGCATGGTTGTGCTCCACTTCTTTTCGCTTTTGGTATACAGAGCGGAGAGCCACCTCAAGCAGCGGCCACAGCGTCGCGCACTCATGGCGAATGGCATGCTGCAAGGCTGACTTGTGGGCTGGCAATGGCATGGCTACTCCTTTATATAATTAAAATCACCTCTTCTGGGCTTCGAGAATCCGCTGGGTATTCGCGCGGACGGTACCATCTCGATTCCAAAAGAAGTGATTCTAGCATTTCCCGACAAAACAACAGAAATAGCCATACTCTTTCAGCACTTGATTATTGCCTTGTCGCAGCATTCGCGGCGGGGTCTATTCTTGGCTACTTAGATTCACAGCTCTTTATGAAAATAACAAACCAATTTCTTCCCGCAGGCTTCGTGGGTGATAGCCACTCATTTTGCGCACCACAAGCCGCGCAAAAATGCCTCTGGGTCTATTGTAGCGCACTAGCCGCAAAACCAAAAGTACTTACACCTCAAGATATAAGATATAGCCCGATTAATATAACTATATATTTTCTTACTCTCATGGAGAATGAATGCCCAGTGCCGCGCACTCTTCATATCGAAAGCATCCCACCACGTGGTCATTCACCATCCCCGCGGCCTGCATAAAGGCATAGCACGTCGTTGGGCCAACGAAAGCAAAGCCGTCCCGCTTGAGCTGCGTACTCATTGCCCGGGATGTAGCCGTATCGGCAGGGACATCACTTGCAGTATGCCAGTGATTTTGCACTGGCGCACCACCCGCCAAGCCCCATAAGTACTCATGCAAACTACCGTGCTGGTTAATAGCTTGTAGCGCCGCTTGGGCGTTGGTGCGCACCGCATAAATTTTGCGCCGGTTACGAACAATGCGCGTGTCGCGAGTAAGTGCCTCCAGCTCTGCATCCGTCATAGCTGCCACGCGAGCAATTGCAAACTGGTGAAAGGCCTGCTGGTAGCCCGGTCGCTTAGCCAGAATTGTACTCCAACTCAAACCAGCCTGTGCACCCTCCAGGCAGAGCAGTTCAAATAATTTCTGATCATCATACAGCGGCACACCCCACTCAGTGTCATGGTAGGCGCGCTCGTTATCGCCAGGTTCAGCCCAAGGGCAACGGTTCATAATTTTAGTATAGCAAGAATGCTTGGCACAGCATACTGGCATTTGTGGCGCTCTGGCTCACCCACCTCAAAGTATACCTTGCGCAAAAATCTTACTGTCCCATTTTTATGCTTTGCGCATGTGCCGCAGCTAAGGTAGACTTGCAGGACATGCTTGTATGAAGTTTGAATGCTTTTTGCATTATGTTCATCTTATTTAGTTTGCAAGAAGGGCAAGTGAATTAGCAAACCATAAGACTCTGCGCACTATTTTTATAAGCATTACATTTTTGTGTACGCTGCTGTCGCGCATATTTATTATTACTAGCGAGGCATAGTAATCCATCATGTGCAAATACCGCAAAGCTATCACAATCCTTGCCGAGTAACGTACACAAAAATCAAAAAACGTTGACGTATGTTACTAAACCACTCTCGCATTACACTACCACAATCAATATTTGACAATGAGCAATTCAGCAACGAAAAATTTTATCAATTGTATGCAACAACCATGTGGCTCGTTGCCAGTAGCGTTAGTAAGACTCCTCAGCCAAGTGCGAAGTTTAAAATATAGCAGCGTACTATTACACCAGCTTCAACCCACACTCTACTAGCTGTGCACCTCAACACAAAAAACAAACACGCTTCTCGTTGTTATCAAGAAGCGTGTTATAGCGAATTATTGTTTTTCTAATTATTTAATTTCGAGCCCACCAAGAACACAGTCGCCGCGAATGTAGACAGTCTTTTTTGCACTCTTGGCAGCGTTGGTTTTGTCCTCTACCCCGCCAAAGATACTAGCGACCTGCGTCTTGACGATGACGTTGTCTGGAAAAATAATATTGATGCCACCACACACAACAAAAATATCAATCACCGCACCATCCTCTATCTTAGCTTGGCGCAAGTCGAGATCCACCTGACCAAACGCTGCCGAAAGCGAGTTACCTGCAAATTCGCCTTTTATCTTGCGCGTGTTGCCCGAGAAAGACGCAACCATATTATCGTCCGACGATTTTTTTGCGATGCGACGCTGGCGCTGCGACAAATTAAAAATAATCGTCAGGCCAATCGCGATCAGCACCAGTGGCAAAAACATTCGCCAAATATTAACGTTATTATGCAAAAATGCATTCGCGCCAATTGTTAGGCCAACTGCTACCCAGAGCGCTCCCCACAGCCAATTGCGATTGCGCAGCGTGAGCACACCAACCATGATAAATCCGAATGCGCACAAACCATACCAAAACTCCCGCCAGTAATGAAACTGCACACCAAAGCTCTCACTTAATAATATTCCGCCGAGCGCCACAAACGCCGCGCCAGCACCAATGCGTAAAATTGTATTGTTCTTCATGTCGCTAGCATACCATTATTATAGATGGTGCACAACAAGCTCTACATCTGTCCCAACCATCATCTCAAAGTAGCTAATACACTAGTGAGGGTACTGTCGAGAAGATCTCCACCACACATTAGTACGCCCCGCAAAGAATCCCTGCCTCTGCTATTTATTAGCATGCTTTTTATTTTATATGCGTTATGTTTTTAACAACATTGTCTGATTCACCCCTGTTATTTCTTTTATGGTGCCGCAAAATCAATTGTTGTCATATGTACAATGTACATTATTGCCTACAACGTTGTAGGCTTGTCGCTTTATCTCCCTTGTTTTCGAGTTTATTTCGTTGTGATTCTGTATGTTGTTTTTTATATACATATGGCATGTCTGCTCCTAACATAGATCGTTGTATATATCACATTTCGCTCCCTATCTCTTACCGTCAACAATATTGTGTATTTTATACAACATAATCTCAATTTCCTCTCCTCAGACTACTCTAGTTTTTACAACAGAGCTATGTTGTATTCTACACACCACATACATTGTCTTATTTTCTCCTATCAACTGCAGACAATAAGTCTGTCCGTCTGTCTTCTGAGAGGCCGCAGGCACCTAGCATAGTACTCATATATAGCCTTCCTCTCTTATCTAGGGTTTAGCGCGTTACAGCGACCATATAACAGACTTCCTGTATATCTAGAGCAGGGAGATACGTATAACACTCTTATATGTAAGAGAGTACCCTTTTGGCACGCTTACAGCCAATTTTTCTGCAACGATTCTGCCCAATATATTTATACTTATATTTTGCATACCACTTATTTTTGTACACCTTACTTATCCTTAGCTATCTCGCATTTTTACTTAGTACAAAATATCGAGCGATAAGCCTGCCACACCACACAACAATACTTCGCTATAGCAGTTGATCATCTTCCTCCTGCCTTATATCGCGTCCTATGGCCTCATTTTTGCGCTATAGAAACATGCACATATTCTGATTATTACCGTATGTAAAAATAGATGCAAACTGCTTTGACATAGTTGATGCAACAAGTAACTAAGCATGAGCGTCATTCAGAATTTTAAAAAAATATGAGCATGTATCAGCAACTCTACCTGCGTCATACTTCGCATAGCATCTGCCCTGGGCGCTGTGTTGCCCTACGATAACGCCCACTTTGTCGCGTACGTGCTATATCTCTTACGCATAGCATATTACTTTTATTATGCAACCGAAATGATTTTTTTGATACACCACTTCATCTACACAATTCTATGAAATTTACGTGCTGCGACGCAGCGTCATTTTTGCTTGCTTCTCGCTCTATAGCGCCCTTATACTAATCAGTTTTCTTTAACAAATATCAGTCAATGCGCAGCCACCATCGCCCAGCCAAGAGACTCACTGCATTTTTAGCATCGCGCTGCAACTTGCTCACTTGCTTTGCAAAGAATCTTCACTACCATGCTAAGCTATGACATCACGCGCGTCTACTTCACAGCTTGCAACAGCCATCCGCTATCGCACGCATATTGTCATCGCAGCCGTATTGTTATAGCTTACTCATTTTTAAGGTATCAATCGTTTCATTTTCCAGCACGTTGAATTGTTCTTTGCAAACACGCTTGGCAATTGGCCGATAAAAATCAAACTAACCCATACAACTCTATCGATTTCACATCTCCACCAAACTGAACATACCTTTTATTTTATTCAAAATTGCACCACTTAGCAAAACATATCACTCACCTCTCACTGAATGTGTTGTGCTTGCTATTCAGGTAATGTTCATCTACTACAGCATAGCAGCATTAGCATGCTATCATCATATTTGCTAGCAAATCCACGATGCGCACAAGCCTGCCAACACACTCGCTATCAATAGTGCATAATGAACGAAATGCTATCTATATTCATATGCACAGTATCGCCAATAGGCGACATCTTCCTCCCGCTATTTTGCTATTTCGGTTGCGTCACGCAACAATAGCCTATACATTAACAGCGCGTCGTGTTTAAGTCTCGCAAAGGCTTCATAACTATGTTAAAATTTATCACACACTATCTCACGCATTATTTTCCTACTACACCAAACAAGCAGCTCAAGTCAACAGGTAACTCACTTGCGTCGATAGAGCGGTAACTAGCACCATACCACAGCGTCACTAGCGCAAGAAAATAATGACTTACACAAATGAATAAACAAAAGAGCACTATGAATAATACAAGATATCGTTCATTTTAAAAAGCTTGCCAATTCTGACAAGCTCGACAATCTCACTGTACAAAAAACGACTTCGCCTACAGCAGCTCCGCGCCAAACTTGACAATAATCAGCGCCACCGCCAGCACCAGCACACTCACGCCACACAGCACATCGTAGCCATGGCGAGCAAAGCGCTTAGTGCGCTCCCCACCAATCACCCCAGCCTCAATGCAGTAGCGCGTCATCCCAAAGAAGATCAGCAGCATACCCACATCGAGTGTTAGACACCACGGGCACAGCACACGAATAACAGCGAAGCTCATATAAAACATCCACAGTGCAAAAATCATCCCGAGCACAGCGCCGCCCCAGGCACTCCGCACAAACCAGCGCGGCAAGCGTGCCCCAGCCAGCAGTGCTACCACCACCGTTATCATCACCGGCACGGTCATCATACCAACGAAACTGTTGGGGAAGCCAAACACCGTCGCCGACCAATGCTGCGCTACTGTGGAGCAGCTCAGCACGGCATTGACGTCACAATTGAGCACCCCACCCGGGTGCTGCGCCAAATGCAGTACCTCGAGTGAAAGAACAAAAGATGCTAGCAGCCCCAGGCCACCGCCCAAAGCTGCTGCCAGTAACGCCACTGTGCCAGGCCGATGCAGCCAGGGTGCGCGGCTCACATCATCCACCACAACAGTGGTCGTGGTATGTACTTTAGGCGTTTTAGCGGGCATAGTATCCTACTTCGTCGATAGTGGGCAGCGGCAGGCCGCGCCACATGCCCAGCACTTGGCCGTTATCCGCCAAGGCAAGGATGGTGGGATACTCCACAATGTCGTACGTGCGGCAGAGTGATTGCCCCTCACGTGTATCTGGGTCAAACTCCTCGATGGCACGGCTCGTGCGCCGACTAAAGTCGCGCAGATAGTCGAAGACGCGGCGCGCATAGTCGCTTTCTGTCCGGTAGATGATGAGGACACGCATATGTTTTACCTCTGTTTTTCTTGCTGTTTAGCACTCCGACGCTGCTCTAGTATCTTAACGAAATCGTCCAGCGTCTTAAATTTATAAAACACGCTCGCAAAGCGCACATACGCCACCTCATTACGCGCGGCGAGCTCATCAAGCACGAAGCCGCCAATCACACGCGACTCAATCTCATTCTCGCCCACATCGTGGATACGGTCCTCCACTGCATCAATAATTGCCTCGAGCTCTAGCTCGGATTTGAAGAACTTACCAACCGAGCGGCGCACCGAGGCGCGGAGCTTGGCCCGGTCGAAGAGCTCACGCGAGCCCGTTCGCTTGAGCACTGCAATCGTTGGGTATTCGATCCGCTCATAGGTGGTAAAGCGGTGCCCATCAGGGGTCTCGCGGCGGCGGCGGATCGTCACGCCATCAGCCGACTCACGCGATTCTAACACGCGGCTGTTGCCAATCTTGTCGCGGTGGGTCGTCACGCGTCCGCCTCCTTTTTGCGGCGTCGGCGCAAGAAGGCCGGGGTGTCATCCTCATCGTCATCCATCGATTGATCCCAAATGTTCGTCTCATTCTCCTGGGCAAAGTGAGCAGCCGCCTCGGGGTCGATGGCCATATCGACACTATCGACCGCTTCGTCAACCGTCTCGGCCGACTCTTCGTCATCTTCGACATCGCTTGGCTCGTCGTCATCAAAGAACGAATCACTATCAAAGCCAGTCGCGATAACGGTAATAATTAGCTCATCCTCCAGCTCGGGTTTGAGCGTCGCACCAAAGATAATGTTGGCATCGGACGACACCGCACCAGTGATAATCTCGGCCGCTTCTTGAATCTCGGCCATACTCATATCATAGCCACCTGTCACATTGAAGAGCACGCCCTTGGCACCGTTGATCGACACCTCAATCAGCGGCGAATCAATCGCCTGTTGGGCGGCCATCTGCGCTCGGTCTTCGCCACTCGCCCGGCCGATCCCCATCAATGCACTACCGGCACTGCTCATAATTGCCTTGACGTCCGCAAAGTCGAGGTTAATCAATCCATGCTCGGTAATCAACTCCGATATCCCCTGCACACCCTGGCGCAGCACATCATCGGCAATCTTGAAGGTCTCGAGCAGCGGTGTCCGGCGGTCAATCGTGTCAAGTAAGCGATCGTTGGGGATAGTAATGAGTGTATCAACCTGTCGCCCTAGCTGCTTGATGGCCCACTCGGCATTGATACGCCGCTTCTCACCTTCAAAGGTAAAGGGCTTGGTAGCCACCCCCACACATAGGATGCCGAGGTCGCGCGCCACTTCTGCTACCACGTGGCCAGCCCCCGAGCCTGTGCCACCACCAGCACCAATCGTCACGAAGATCATATCTGCCCCCTCAAGCGCCTGACGGATCTCGTCGAGCGACTCACGTGCCGCAGCCTCACCCACACTGGGGTCTGCGCCAGCACCAAGACCATTGGTGGTGTTGTGCCCAAGATGGATCTTAATATCAGCTTGCGAATTATGCAGCGCCTGCGCATCGGTGTTCATTGCAATGAACTGCACACCAGCCAGGCCAGCGTCTTTCATTCGATTAACGGCAGACCCACCAGCGCCTCCAACGCCAACGACTTTGATACTAGCAAAGGTTTGGATCTCGCTTGGTTTTACTTCCGGCATTCACGTTTCTCCCCTTGTGCAACTATCAACTTTACCATTACCATTTAGTATATCATCCTCATCGGTCTGATTCTAGGCCTTGAGCCCTCCCAGCAGCCGACGCAGCCAGCTTAGTGCACCTTTAGCATGTGCTGTACCACTGTTGGTATAAGCCTGGGCAGGCTGGTGGCCACCTTCGCTATCGGCGAGCATCAAGCCCACCGCGGTGGCGAACTGCGGCTTTTCTATTTGGTCGGCCACACCGCTTGTAAAGCCGGTTGGCCGGCCCACCCGAGCGGCCACGCCCAGCTGCTCCCTCGCATAGCTCGCCATGCCACGCATCTGAGCCATACCACCAGTCAGCACAACACCACTGGGCAGTTTGCCAGCCCGGCCGGCCTTCTTGAGCTCCTTCTGCACCGCCTCAAAGATCTCCTCCAGCCGGGCATCAACAATCTCATCAATCTCCTCCGTCGCAAACTCATACGACTCCTTATCGCGCCGCACCTTAGCCACTGCGTCGCTTGCCTTGATGCCAGCCGCAGCATGCTTGACCTTGACCAATTCTGCAACATCAGGGTCAGTTTTGAGGCCAATAGCGAGGTCGTTCGTGACATTCACACTACCCATTGGGATGACGCCAACATACTGCAAGTCCCCCTCTTCGAAGACTGCCACACTGGTCGTTGCTCCACCAAGGTCAACCACTGCCACACCGCTCTCGATCTGCCGCTCATTCAGCACAGCCTTGGCCGCCCCCAGCACCGCTGGTGTAATGGCGTGAGGGTGGACGGTCGCCATCTCCACCGCTTTTTGCAAGTTCGCCACATAGGGCGCTAAAGCCGAGACGACATTGGCGTCAATCTCCAGCCGCGTGCCCGTCATACCCAGCGGGTCTTTGATCCCCGCTTGGCCATCGAGCGTATAGCTATGCGGCACGACCTCGAGGATCTCGCGGTTGGCCTGCACTTTGCCCGTGGTAGCGACTTCTTCGATGCGTGCCACATCATCATCATTAATCTCGTGATCGATCGTGCCCACGGCAATCATCCCAGTGGCACGAATGCTGGTAATGTGCGCACCATTGACGCTCACCGTTGCACTGTTGACTTCGTAGCCACTCATTCGCTCGGCCTCGCCCAGCGCTTCGTCGATCGTGCGGGCCGGGCCACTAAGATTGACCACCATACCCTTACGCATACCACTGTTCGGTGCCTGCCCTACGCCAACAATCGTCGGCGTACCTGTCTCTGGATTCATATGCCCCACCACGCATCGAATCGTCGTCGTCCCGACATCTATTCCTACTGCGTATTGAGAATTTTCATGCATAGTACCATTATACAGGTTATGCTGTGTCTTGTACAATATAGGCGCAATACAAAACTCGCCGTTCATTATCTCGGCGAGTTTGTGTATTCTGCAGCAATGTTGGCAGCAAGGATAGCTACCAGGGCGAGGCACTACAGCTTCGTCATAATCTCCGCCCCTGTCTCAGTGATGAGGACAGTGTGCTCGAAGTGGGCGGCCAGGCTGCCGTCGCGGCTGTAGATCGTCCAGCCATCGCCAGCGGTGTCGCTGTAGATGGCACTACCACCGAGGGTAGCCATCGGCTCGATGGCAATGGTATCACCAGGCTGGAGCAGCGGGCCAGTGCCTTTGCGGCCATAGTTGGGCACGTCGGGTGGCATGTGCATCTCGAGACCCACACCGTGCCCCACCAGCTCGCGAATAATCCCAAGGCGGCCCTTTTGCAGCACAGCTTCCACCGCTGCGCCAATGTCGCCAGTGCGCACTGGCCCTTTGATCGCGTCGATGCCAGCATAGAGGCTGCGCTCGGTGGTGTGGAGCAAGTGCTTAATAGCCCCAGTGGGCGCGTCATCCACCACCATAGTAAAGGCGCTGTCTGTCTTCATCCCGCGGTAGGTAATGACGAGATCGAAACTAACGACATCGCCCTGCTGCAAGATATAATCGCTTGGTACGCCGTGGACGATCGCTTCGTTCGTGCTAATACAAATCACCCCAGGGAAGTTCACCTCTGGGGTTTTGTAGGTTGGCTCAGCACCGTAGGCAGCAATCCGCTCGGCCGTAAAGGCATCGATCTGCTTCTCGCTCACCCCGGCATGGACAAACTGGCGGATATCAGCAAAGATCTGCGCCAGGCGCTTACCTCCTTCGCGCATTGCCTCGAGCTGCTCGGGCGTCTTGATGCCAGTAATTAGTTGGGCCATGCGTGCATTACCTCGTCATAAATCCGGTCGTGCACTTCGCCCGCGGTGCCAGTCCCGTCGAGGTGGATGATCTTTACCCCAGCCTCAGCAAAGATGCCAAGCACTGGGTACATCTTTTGGCGGTAGATAGCCATGCGGCGCGCAATCGTCTCGGGTGTATCCTCCATCCGGCCTCGTTTGGCTAAGCGACGCATGATTTCTTGCTCGGGCACTTCCAGTACCACCACCAGGTCAATGTTATCACCAGTGCGTGCCAGGTGGTCATCCAGCCAAGCAGCCTGCTCCTTGGTGCGCGGGAATCCATCAACAATAATGTTTTGGTAATGCTTGCGGTACGCCTCTTGCACCGCGTGGTCGAAGACTTGGTAGGTAAGCTTATCACTCACGAGCTCACCAGCTTTGAGGGTAGCGATCACCGCTGGATCAGTGCTCTGGCGCAGCATCTCACCCGTCGAGAGCCACTTCCACCCCTGGCGTACTGCCAGCATCTGCCCTTGCATACTCTTACCGGCACCAGTTGGGCCAAACAAAAGAATCATCTGTGCCTCCTTGTTATTATGTGGTTATAGTTATTATTAAGAAAAATTATTGCTCTTGTCATAAAACTACGGGGCAAGGGCACGTTGCACCAGTTGAGCGATCGCCCCACCGTCAGCTCGGTTACCCACCTTGGCCTTGACAGCGCCAATCACCTGACCCGTCATCCGTGGATTATCTGCCCCAAGCTCGGTAATTGTCTGGGTCACCACGGCTTGCAATTCCTCATCACTCAGTGGCTGCGGCAGGTAATGCTGGAGCACTGCCATCTCGCGCTCCTCGGGCTCAGCAAGCTCGGGGCGGCCATTGGTGCGGTAGATTGCTGCGGCATCGCGCCGCTTCTTCACCTCACGGACGATCACTTGCTCGACGGCAGCATCGTCCAGGCCAGCCTCGCGCACGCCCTGCTTCACCTCCTCATCGAGGATGGCAGCACCAAGGTTGCGCAAGGTGTCACCAACAAAACGATCGCCGCTAAGCAAAGCGGCTTTCATTTCGTCTTTGATACGCTGCTTGAGCGTCGTCACCTAGCGGATCCCCAGGCGAACTTTGGCCATTTTGTCAGCCTTGCGCTGACGACGGGTAATCGCCTTCTTGCGGCGATCGGTCTTGCTGATCGGCTTGGCAAATCGCATCGACGCCCGTGCCTTCGCCAGCACACCGCTCTTCAACACCCGGCTGTTAAACCGACGGATGATGTTCTCATTCGCCTCGCGCTCGTCTTTTCGTGTTACTTGTACCATATCGCTCCTCATTATAGCAGATGCGACAATTTTTGCAATTCTATCGCACGCAAAGTTGCGCAAATTGCTATGTCGCCTACAAAAACCAGCACCCTAAGCACGCTGCACCTCACCGCCCTGGTGCTAGCACAGCCCCAAAACTCGTGCAGCTCGGCACAATTGCACCCTCGCGCAGAGAGGTATGAGCAACAGCGATACTCTAGGGCTGAGCTATTATGCTATTTTTGCTTGGCGCATCGCTTGTCTCTGTATTATAATCAATCTACTATGACACCTTCCTCACCATACCCACAGCAATCACAACAACCACAGCCACCCCAGCAGCCTCAGCCATACGTCCAGCAACCATATCCCCAGCAGCAACAACCACCGCAGCCATACGGACAATACCCACAGTACCCGCCTCAACCACCACAAAGCGCGCCAGCACCAATGCCACCAGCTTATTCGCCCACTGCTATGCCGCGCACTGGCTCATCATTTGGTACGGTTATGCGCTGGGTGTCTGCCGGACTGCTCTTTGCGCTGTTGGTATTGTATATCGTCATTGCCGCCATTTTTGGTATTCTCGGCGCGGCATACAGCTATGTTGTGTATGCCAACTTTGGTATACTGCCAATCCTGCTCATTGTTGCACCAGAGCAAACGGAGGGTGATAGCAGTATGTCGCAGGGTCTATTCGTTACTGGTGGCATGCTCATTGTTAGCCTATTTGAGATGATTGCCCACGCCACAATCGGGATGCTTGGAGGAGACTATACCACGCCAACTCATGTGATAGCACCAAACCTCTGGAATGTCCCTTCTCATGAGGCAATCATCTCATTATGCCTCTATGTCTTCTTCATCACCGTATATGCCATCGCCTTTGTCGTTAGTCTTGTGCTATTTTTGCAAAATCGCAAGAGTGGTATGTATCGCTAGCGACTGGTACTTATTTGCCTATTTTGCACAAAATTGCAACAAATATGCTACACTGTTATGAATAGTTTGTAACGGGTGCTTTGTTTGTAGCTACGCCGCGCGCCACATTGATGGAGCGCCTCTCGCATCTCGAGAGGTATGGATGCCTCAGCCCAAATACTCGCTCTAATATTGGGAGCCTAGAGCGAGTATTTGGTCGGAGGAAGCATAAGCGGTAGAAAGCGGAGCGCAAAAAACAGTGGTATCACACAGTCACAAGACAGTAGACCAGACAAGAGTAGTATTGTCTATACCCCAGACCCAAGGACACTACTCTAGCAAATCGCGTCTTGTTTGTCAACCCCATCAGCCATGCGTGGCTCTCTTCTCTTCTACGCAGCTTATTTTCGACCAGTGTGAGTACCCTGTTGCTCTACATTATGCTTCCTCCAATTTGCTCATAATTCGCTTGATACGCCGCTCATCCCCATGCGCTTTACCAGGGGTGGCGTAGACTTCGATAAGGATAATCGTGCTGGCAGCCCGAGCAGCCCGCGCCGCTGCATCACGAGACAGTGCTCGCACCACCGCAAACACCAACCACACCGCCCGTCGATAGGCTGCTGTGTCGGTATCGAGACAGAGCTGCACTACTGTGCACTGAGCAGTTTGCTGTATAATGGCCGCCTTGCCGCACGCAAAGAGCTGTTGGCGAAAATCTGCCACCGCCGCCTCGCTTGGCTCAGCAAAAATGCGCATCAGCCGCGGCTTGACGCGCTCAATATCGGCCGGCAGTGTGGGGATTCGCTGTGCCAGCGCTTGAAGATCACTCGAGAATTCTGTTGCCTGCTTATAGATCATCATCTGACTCGATTACAGAGGTAACGTCCGTCCGATAAAACGTGTCGCGGTAATCAATCGTCTGTCCATATTTCGCAATCACCCATGGCGCATCTTTGTAGGCAAGGTTGCTCAGTTCAGCAGCGCTCTTGCTCCCGAGGCGCTCTAGCTCGGCATCGATGTGCTTGATCTCGTTGGCACTGAGCTCGCTCAGCTCGGCGTTCCTTAGCGGAAGGAACTTGCGCTGCTTGTGGCTAAAGTGCTTCGTCTCAATGACATCCAGCTCATCATGCGCCCGCATCTCATCGACCAAAGCTTGCAAATCTGCAGCTGGCGCGGGCCCATAGGTCTCGTGCAGATACGCCAGGCCAGTAATGCTCTTGCCTGTGCGCTCGTAATAATCAAAATCGATAAAGTACAGCAGCCGATGCAGCACCGCCTCGCCTACATTGGGCCGCGCACCAATCTTGCCCAGCGTATAGAGTAACACCTGGCGTAGCTTGGTGGTATGGAGCCGTGGGATGGCATCGCGCGACTGAGCAGCCGTAGGCTGGGCACCCTGCGCATCATCGTGGCGGTATTCGGCTGGTGCATCGCTCACATACAGTGCTGCATCGTCCGCCACCCGCCACGGACTGTGCTGAGCTTGCTGTGCAACAGTGTCCGTCATGGCAATGCCGCTAATCAATTCCTGCACGCCAACTTCGTAGTATTGGCTAATCTTCGTCAGCTCGCCAAGCTTTGGCTCACGACCACCATTCTCTAGCTTGATATACGTCGCGCGGGCAATCCCAACTGCATCGGCCACCGCCTGCTGCGAAAGCCCCGCATTGCCACGCAGTTGCCTAATACTTGCCTCAAAACTCATTGCGATTTGGTCCTTCCTGTTGCATCATGCCTCCATTGTAGCGTACTTGCTAAAGTTATACAACCATTTTGTCTAATTTTGGAACATAGTACATTTGTGCGCATAATTACAGAGGTGGAGATATGATACGAGGGTGCGAAGTATGGGTGCATTCTGACTGAGGACAGTACCGCCGGTGCAGCGCAATGTATCCATCGGCTCAGATTCTTCCTGTCTATCCCCTCTTGTGTATGCGAAATCTGACCCCATAATCCCACGAATACGCTAGCACCAATACACACCAAACCGAAAATGTTCCGGCCAGAATATATCACAGAGTTTGTCCGCTTGCTTGGTCGCTGGCCTTCTAGAATATTTTCTTGTTTGGCGTATATTGGTGCCGACCTCTCGTTGTGTATCGTTTTGAGATTCATGTGCTACATGGAGTGGAACTACACCTCTCATCTCCTATCTTTCACAATTTTGGTACAACGCCACACCATCTGCAAATAATACAAGTAGTAAAAAACCAGCCTTTGTAGCTGGTTTTATTCTTTGCTTTTATAGGGTTTTATGCTGCCACAGCCTCAGCATCCTCCGACCATGCGCTCTTGTCTGATGAGCTCGTTACACCAACTTCACGGCGACTGCCCCGTCTGACGGCCGCTCGGCCAATCCCCACCACTGGTGCACGTGTGCCATCCTCTCTATTTTCGCGCTCCGCTGCCCGCAAAGCGTGCTCAATCGGCAGCAGCAAGCGGCGCTGCTCGCTCTTGGGTAGTTCATCCGACAGAGGTACATCGTTTGCAACTAATTCGACATCACTCAGCTCTATCCCTTGAGCCTCAAGCTCTTGGATATAGCTCGCTGCAAGCGCGTCGCGGTAGAGCGCACTCTCTCGGTTGGCCAGCTGCTCGCTGGCTGGCTGTGGTTTATTATCCGCATCATAACCATACTCTTGCAAGAATGGCACTAATTGCTCCGCTCGGGCAGCCTGGGCGCTCGCCAACTCTTGTGCGTCCTCAGCAGTCATTTTCTCGGCTTTGTTCAGCTGCCACCACTGAGCACTCTCCAACAATGCAGCAGCAAGTGGCTGCAGCGCTTCTTCTGGTTTTTGCGATTCTAATGTTATCGAACGAGGTTTTTCCATGGGGTCTCCCGTGGTTATGTGGTGGATGTTCTGTTGATGGTTTGTTTGCCCCCTACTATAGCACAGATGATCGGGTTGGCGCAAATCGAAGCATTTGCTACACTGGCTGATAAGGAATCTAAGGCAAGGAAACACCATGTCAGACGACACACCAACTCTACCACACCCCTACACATATCGCACTGCATCTGTTGAGACGATGCTACAAGCTGTGACTGACTTGACCAGTAAGTGGCCACAGTCACAGAGCGAAATAACAGCATGCCAGGCAGGCCACCCCGAAAGTACACTCAGCTTTACTCATAATATTCTAACCTCTGTTGATATATCACTTGCAGATCTTGAGAACGGTGATGATAGCGATGGTGATCTATATTATGACGATCAGTATTATGAGTTACCCTGGAATACCTTTGACGCATACGAAGCAGCTCTCACCTCGCAGTATGGCGAAGGAACAGAAATAGAGCGTGAGGAAGATATGGCATGCATCGAATGGTACTTTGACAATGGCGTCAAGGTGACACTTTGGACAGCAATGTGGAAAATCAATATTACACTTGAAGCATCAAACACTTGGGATAATATGAATTATCTTGAGCGCCGCTACCACTCCGATATTGATCTTTACGACCCACGGCGCCAAACACCACCAAGCGGTTATTACTAAAAACGCTACACAAGGCAAAGGAGCCAGTCACTATTGACTCCTGTTAATAATCGGCACACTTAGCGATAAATGAGCGCGCCTTCTCTACTGCTCACTCAGCCGATATGTCTGAGCAAAGGCAGCTGCCTCGATGATGTAGCGACTGCCATTGACCTGGCTCTCCACCAGCCAGCAATCTGCTTCGCCGTGCTGCTGGCCGCCCCACGGTGCATCGATGACGATTTCGCGGCCAGTTGGGTTGGGCATGGCTTTGATCTGATTCTTGGGCAGGTACGCGCCAGGCACCACTGCACCGTCCGCAGCACGCAGCGGCTCGTACAGGGCAGCAAAATCCGCCGCCGGGATGCTATAGCGCTCGCCCTCTGGCCCAGTGATGATGGCATCGCCCACCTCGGCAATATTCTCCGTCTCTATATACTGCTGGCCATCCGCCCGTGCGAAGCTGGTAGTTAGGGCCTGCCGCTCGGTAGCAAACTCCGGCCGCACCGCTTTGGCTGGGCCGGCAATTTTGGTGTAGGTGTCGGTAATGGCGCTAAAGTCGAGCGTACTGGTATCGAGGTAGAGGGGTGGCACTGCGTCGGTCTCCTGGGTTAGTTCTGGTGGTAGTATAGCTGGTTTGGCATCGTGTGTCGATATTGCGGTGCGCTCGTGCATGAGTGGTGGTTCCTATCGTTATAATTGATAAGAACCCATATTGCTCTCTCTCTCTCGATTTGTCAATATATTTATGCAATGGGAGAGGTTTTATTGCAAACTACGCTACCCTGCCTTCAAAACCTCACCGCCAACTCTCAAGAAAAACACCCTCAAACAAGAGTGTGCTTTAGAATAATTAAAATCTTTGGCTTTATACATTCTGTACATCAAGTATTACCAGCTATGCGACGCTACTCATCCACCAGCTCTACATGGAGCAGCCGCCCCTCTACGCTGCGCATGCCACGCCAGTCGTTGATAGTTGGCTGAAACCAAGCCGAAATGACATCGCCCGGCTGGCGTACGAAGTTCGGTGGTGCGTTGAAGGCTAATAGTTGCAGCGCTGTACCTTGCCCATCCTGTACAGTAAGCTTGATGTGCTGCCCATCGCTACCCATGTGGCGCACCTGCGAGACGGTGCCGCGGCGCAGCTGCAAAACAAGCTCTGGGTTACCATTGCCAAAGGGTTCAAGGCGGGCAATATCGGCCACCAGCTGCTCTGTTACCTCTGATAAATCATCAATCATCACATCAGCCTGCGGCAAGAGGTAGTGTGTTTGGTCGGAGAGATGGAGTGAGCGGTAGTAGTCATTCACTCGCTGGCGAAAGGCGCCGATCTGCCGCGTCTCGAGCGTCACACCGGCTGCGGCCGCATGGCCACCGCCACGCAGAATGACATCATCGGCGGCACGCACGGCATCGGCGGCGCTAAAATCGCCAAAGCTGCGTGCACTGCCCGTTGCTGTCTCACCTCGCTCACCAATGATGAAGACCGGCTTGTGATACGCCTCTACCAGTTTGGATGCCACAATCCCAATCACGCCATGGTTCCATCCCTGCTGGCTCACAACGAGGACGGGATCGGCGGCATAGCGCTCGGCCTGCTGGCAAGCTTCGTCGTAGATGGCCTGTTGGATGGCTTTGCGCTCGGTATTGAAGCTATCGAGCCGCTGAGCCGCCTCAAGCGCCGCCAAACCATCGCGCGCTCGCAGCATATCGAGAGCATACTCAGCCGATGCCAATCGTCCTGCCGCATTCATACGCGGGCCAAGACCAAAACCGAGCGTCCGAGCGGTAATCTGGGCTGGCTGCACACCAGCCACCGCCAGCAGTGCCTTGAGGCCAGGGCGGCGCTGCTTCTTCAGCACCTCGAGCCCCCAGTAGACATTGGTGCGGTTCTCACTCTGCAGCGATACTATGTCGCACACCGTACCCAGCGCTACTAAGTCCAGCAGCCACTTCTCGTAGCCAGCTGGCAAGCCCCGAAGCACCGTCTGCAGCGCCTGGACAAGCTTAAAGGCCACGCCCGCCCCACAGAGGTCACGGAAGGGATAATGGTGGTCGTCATACTTCGGATTAACCGTGGCGATGGCGGGTGGGCGAGTCGGTGCTATGTTGTGGTGGTCAGTCACCACTGTGTCAATGTCGTAACGCTCCTTGGCATAGGCAATTTCCTCATGGCAGAGGCTGCCACAGTCCACCGTGACGATGAGCTGCGCCCCCATCGCCGCTACCTTGTCCACCGCACCTTTAGTCATACCATAACCCTCTACGAAGCGATTGGGAATAAAGGCTTCCACCGCGGCAAAGCCAAAGCTCGCAAAGGCATCAAGCAGCAGTGCCGTCGCACTGAGGCCGTCGATATCATAATCGCCATAAATCACAATTGTTTCGCGCCGTTGGTGCGCCTGCACCAAGCGATCCACCGCCGTCTGCATCTGGGAAAGCAAGAATGGATCGGGCTTAGCATCATAATCGGGGTGTAAGAACTCCTCAGCGGCTGCTCCATGCAAGCCCCGCGCTGCCAATATCTGCGCAAACAAACTCATCAGAGCTGCACAGTATCCGCCGCTTGCTGACCCTTTTGCTGCTGCGAGGATTTGATCACCATGCTCTGCAATTCTTTGAAGAAGATATATTGTTTGTTCGTGTAATACATTTTGGTATTACCCTGTTTTTCGGCCATCAAAAAACCAGCTTTCTCGAGATTCTTGAGCTCGCGCTGGATGTTGCCCGGGTCTTCTTTGATCAACTTCGCCAAGCCGCGGACATGGGTGTGGAACTCCGGATACTTAGCATAGACCACAATGATTTTGCGCCGCACCCGTGATGTAATAAACGTTTCTAACATGCTTCCCTTAGCGAATTCTCGCTTCCGTTACCTCTACTCAACTGTTGCTTTTTATTCTACACTTTTTGATGGCAATTTGGCAAGACCACCCATCGGCGCTTGTGCACATTTTGTCGCAACCGTTGCTGATTTACCATCCACCTGGCACACGTGCCTAGCCCTTATCATACCAGCTTTGGGCAGGGCGAGCAAGATTGATGTGCATGTTTTGCACGCCACCCAGATGAAGTAGCGACGGAGAGACGAGCCCTTCTGCACTCTCGCTTGCTGTCGGGTATAATAAATCCTATGCACTATTACGAAGTTGCGCCGCTCAAGATTATCCGCGCTACCAGCAAGAGCTTCACCTATCACTGGCCAGAAGCATTACCGCTGGGCCAGGTGGTGCAAGTGAGCGTTGGTGCGCAGCAAGTGGTAGGCATCATCATAACGCGCGCCAGAAAGCCGACATATACGACCAAGCCGCTTGATGCCATCGTGCCACTGCCACCGCTGCCTGCTCCCCTATTAGCGACGAGCCAATGGCTGAGCGATTATTATGCCACACACCTCGCTACCGTGCTACAGACAGTGTTACCAGCTGGCATCACCAAGCAGCGCCGCACGCCGCGCCGCCCTGCCAGCTCACCACCACAGCGCTGCACGCCTCCCTTCTCACTCAATCCACAGCAGGAGGAGGCCGTTCGCACCATTCGCCAAGCCAGCCCTGGCACAGTACTGCTTCACGGTGTGACAGGTAGCGGCAAGACGGCAGTGTATATCGAGCTTGCGCGCCACGCTTTGGCTGCAGGCCAGTCGGTGATTGTCCTCGTGCCAGAGATCGCCCTCACGCCCCAGCTGGTGGCGGAGTTTCGACAACACTTTGCCGATATCATCCTCACCCATTCGCGCCAGACAGAGGCCGAGCGCCACCGTGCCTGGCTAACCGCTCTGACAAGTACACAGCCTCGGGTGGCAATTGGCCCACGCTCTGCCCTCTTCTTGCCGCTGCAGCAGCTGGGGCATATCATCATCGACGAAGCACATGAGGCCAGCTACAAGCAAGATAAATCCCCCCGCTACTCGGCGCTGCGGGCCGCGAGTGTACTGGCTCAACAGCATGGTGCGACCGTAGTGCAAGGGTCGGCCACGCCACTGGTCAGCGAGTATTATTTGGCGCAAAAGGCCAAGCGGCCGATCGCTACCCTACCAAGCAAAGCTCGGCCCGAGGCCACCACCCCCACCATTCAGCTGGTCGACCTCACCCAGCGGAGCAACCTCACCCAGCATCGCTTTTTGTCAAATCAGCTCATCACCGCTATCGATACCACACTTGCGGCGGGTCAGCAGGTCCTGCTTTTTCATAACCGCCGTGGCAGCGCCAATGTATCGCTCTGCACCAACTGCGGCTGGGCAGCCGAGTGCCCACGCTGCTTTGTTCCCCTCACCCTCCACGCCGACCGCCACCAACTGCAGTGCCACATCTGCGGCTACCACACCACAGTACCAACGATGTGCCCCACCTGCCACAGCACCGATATTGTCCACCGCGGGATTGGAACAAAACTCATCGAGGCAGAGGTGGCAGCGCGCTGGCCCCAGGCGCGTATTGTTCGCTTTGATGGCGACAGCAGCGGCACAAGCAGCCTGGAGCAGCAATACCAAGCCCTCTATGATGGCGCGGCCAATATTATCATTGGCACGCAGGTGGTAGCTAAGGGGCTCGACCTGCCGCAGCTACGCACCGTTGGGGTGATCCAAGCCGATGCTGGCCTGGCTTTGCCCGATTACACCACCAACGAGCGCATCTTCGAGCTGCTTGCTCAAGTGGTGGGGCGAGTGGGGCGCTCTGCTCACGCCACTACAGTGGTCGTGCAAGCATATCAGCCGCAGCACCCAGTGATTCAGGCTGGCCTGGCTCAGGATTATACTGCGTTTTATCACCAAGCCTTGGCCGAGCGCCGCCGTGGGCAGTTCCCACCCTTCGTCCACCTGCTTAAGCTCACTTGCGTATACAAGACGGAGGCAGCCGCCATCCGCAATAGCCAAGCACTCGCTCAGCAGATTCGCCAGCACCACCCCGCGGTCAGCATTCTTGGCCCCACACCCGCCTTCCACGAGCGGCTGCGCGATACCTACCGCTGGCAGCTTATCATCAAAGCCACCCAACGCCGCGACCTCCTCGCTCTTGCTGCCGACGTGCCTGCCAAGCATTGGCAGGTAGATATCGACCCGCAGTCGCTGTTGTAAGGGGCGTGCGAGAGCCCCTATTGCAGGCGACAACACCTCTCTCCATTGCATTCTGGTGGAGGGTGAGATGGGCTTGTAAAAAGTAGCTGATTCTTCAATCAGATGTTATTTACAGTATCTCAGTCATATCATCATAGCGAAAATGTTCCGGCCAGATAATACACAGAGTTCTACCGCTTAGTTGGTCGCTGGCCTCCAGATATTTTCTTGTCTGATAATACGGCTGATCTACCAAGCAGCCGCTCCACTCGCTCACCCCATCCACCATCTGCTATAATAAAGCTAATGAAAAAAGACGCTATTATCACCCTACCCAACTCGCACTTGCGCCAGAAGTCGCAGCGGGTGCATGTTATTACCGACGAGACACGCCAGCTGGTGGCCGACATGACCAGCGCCAGTATCGACTGGGAGAATTCCCGCCCGCATGAGATCAGCGCAGCGCTGGCGGCGGTGCAGATCGATCAGCTGGAGCGAGTCGTTATTGTGCGCGAAGACTTCGACGACAAAGACAACCGCACCTTCATCCCCCTCATTAACCCAGAAATCGTCAAATACGAAGGCCAGCTGGTGAGTGATTATGAGGGCTGCCTGAGTGTGTCAGGCCGGATCTATGGCAAGGTGCCACGCTACAGCCGCGTCCGGGTCAAGGCGCTTGATATCAATGGTAACACTATCCGCCTTAAGGCCGACGGCTTCTTAGCGCGAGTGCTGCAACACGAGATTGACCACTGTAATGGCATTGTATTTATCGACCGCATTCGCGACGATACCAGCGCATTTTATCAGCTCGATGAGAAGGGCGAGCTCCAACCAGTTGATTATGACGAGTATATCAAGACCAATCGTATTCTTTGGGACTGAAGACTTCAGCGCTATCAGCCTCGCGCAGCTATTGGAACATGGCTTCCCCGTCCGGCTGGTTATCACTAAGCCAGACAGCCGGCGTGGGCGCGGCAAGCAACTGTGCCAACCAGCAGTCAAACAGCTTGCTCTGACGCACGACATTCCAGTGTTACAGCCCGCCAAACTGCGCGATATTATCCCCGATATCCAAGCGCTCGACCAGCCTGTTGGCGTACTAGTGAGCTTTGGTAAGATCATCCCCCAAGTAGTAATCGACTGCTTTTCCCCAGGGATTATCAACCTCCACCCATCACTCCTGCCACGCTATCGCGGCCCTTCACCAATTGAGAGCGCCATTGCCAATCGCGATACCGCCACTGGCGTCAGCATTATGCAGCTCAGCGCCGCTATGGACGCCGGACCGGTCTATGCGCAGCTCACCCACCCCTTACGCGGCGACGAGCAGCAGCTCGAGCTCTACAACACACTAGGCCAGCTTGGCAGCAAGGCACTAGTGCAGCTCCTGCCACGCATCGTGAGTGGTAGCCTCCAGCCCACACCGCAAGACGAGTTCACTGCAAGTTACTGCCAGCTCCTCACCAAAGCCAGCGGCATTATCAACCCCGCTCAGCACACTGCCGCAGAGGCCGAAGCAATGGTGCGTGCCTACCATCACTACCCACGCGCTCGCCTCCAGTTGGGCGAGCGGCAATATATCATTACTCAGGCACACACCGCGCGGGCGCCTGTCACCACACTCGATCCACGCTGCAGCGACGACACCTATCTTGTCATCGACCAGCTCATCGCCCCCAGCGGCAAAGAACTCAGCGCCGCAGCATTTTTGCGCGGGTATCGGGTGTGAATAGTGTAAATATTAGCCTCGAATAATCTCAGTATCATAATCACCCTAGAACATCCCTCTTGGCTCTCAAAGATAATGTAAAGCAAACTAGCCCACAGCCAACATAATACACAAAACCCCTGCATTCACAGGGGTCATACGTGTTTACTTAGTCATTATCACTACGCAGCAAGCGCTACATCAGGGTCGGGGTGGCCTCCCTCAAGCTCGTCTGGTGTATCACTACCTGCTGCATCACTGCTCTGGAAGATGCTAGCCAAGCCCTCTTGGGTAAGGAACTTCTGCGGGTCTGCCTTGGCGAGATCCACAAGGCCTTCAAAGGTCTCACGCACGACAGTTGTGTAGTCTGGGCGATTGTGGGTGAGCCACTTAAGCTGCGCATACTCCGCAAAGAGTGCCAGCTGGTCTACCTCCACACCACGCTGCTCTGCCGCTTTCTCGTAGGCTTTGCGCTGGTTCTGGTATATCTCATCATCTTCGTAGTCGGGCTCGTGCTCATCGATCCACGCTGTAATGACTGCAGCGTCTTGGTTCATAAACGACTCAAACTCATTCAGTTGCACCTCACTCAAGCCATCGCTCAGCACTGTGCCAACGCGCAGCTCCAGCACTTGGCGAAAGTTGTCGACAAAGCGCTGCCGCGCCTCTGGGGGCCAGTCTGCTATACCGATTTTTTGCAAAAAAGCATCGTCTAATTGAAACATGTTTTTCAATTCCTCCTACCCCTAGTATACCAAACAATCCACCCCTCATACAATAAAAATGGCAAAATATGGTGTAATTTCCCTCAGTGGGTACTGTCTATTTCTGTTAGACCCTCGCCCTGAGTAATCTTTTTTATCGTGTGCTCGATGGTCGGCCAGGTGAAGTAGCTGATGATGCAACTATCACGCTCGTCCAGGCGTGGCTGCCACCAGTACTCACCGAAGAGAATAGTATATACAGTGCGTCGCACTGTAGAGGATGGCACTCGTCATTCATTGTAGGAGTGGTATTGAGTGCTTTACATGGTAGTCAAATCAGTACATTCGCACCAATACAACTGCAACCCTCACACCGTGCTCACACTGTATCACTCAGCTCATCAGCCTTCTTGGCCAAGTCGCCAAGAATGAGTGTGCGCTCGTCACTCAGGATCTCATCGAGGTGCGCAACTCGCTGCGACAGCCAGGCAAATAGCGCTGCGCCATCGTCTGTCTCCTGGCGGCGCATTAACTCATCGAGGTCATTATCCGACAAGCGGCCAATAACCTCTAGCCCCACCCGCTCATAGAGCGTGTTATTCACCTCCTGCAGCAGCGCTGCCGAGTCGCGCGTTTTAATCCCAAAGCGATCAAGATCGTGTTGGGTGATGAGAGGGGTAGTTTGGGGCTGAGTGGTCGGCATAGAATCCTTTTCTTACATACCATACGCTCGATAGCGTACCGATCTTTATATGTTAACTTTTATACTTATTAAGTACTACTACAAAACCAGCTTAGGCTGCAGGATGCTCTAATCGACGGCGAAGCTCGTCATTGTGCTTCACTGCTACCAATAGGTTCTGTTTTGTCGCTACTGCTATTTGATCGATTTGAAGGTGTCTATCAGGGAACTTCTTATTCGCTTCTTCTACAAAATGCTTAACTTCTTCCCAGGCATCAGCTTTTTTATTCGTCGCTTCTTCTTGCGTTTGCGCCTGTGTAATACTCATACCAAGCTCTGCTATATGGTTACGAAAATCGACGCTAAATAAATCGAACTCTGATGGTTTTGGCTTCTCTCTGTCTGGAATGCCTGCAGCACGCTTAAGATCAATCACTTCAGCTACTTTAGAGTCAGGTGCAGGTTGAGTTTCTTGTGGTGTGACTGCTTGAGTTTGTGACTGCTCGTGCGATGGTGCTTTTGACATGTTTTCGGAGTGATTTTCTGAGGATGTCTTGGGTGACTCTGGCTCTCCAGATCCCCAATCTTCCGAATCTAGCCAGGCTATCACACGCTCCTTAGTTCGCGTAGCTTTCTCACCGATAGCCTGCTTGATCTTCTGCATACGCTCCTTCCAGCCTGTTTTTTTCTCTTCCACGGCTTGGGCCGCCTCAACAGCGGCTGTACGGTTTGCAGCACTGTCACTTTGTTCGTGAGAGGAGTTGCTATTCTGTGACTCTGCAGACTCCACTTTTGGCACTTCTGCTGGAACAGGTTCACTTTGCGCGAAGTCCCCACGTGCACTTCGCCGCGCAAACTCATACACCTCGGGATGAGCGACGCGCTTCGCATATGTTGCCTCGATCGCATCGAGCATGCTAATGCGTGTTTCGTCATCACCAGCCATCGCAACAATACCGTCGTAAGCCTGGTCTCTAATCGCCTTCGCATCGTCATCAGTCTCAGCGTGGATAATGTTGCGCAGTGCACTGTTTCTCGCCTCGATAAGTGCTGCTTTTTGCTCTTTACGTGCAGTATCCTCTGCAGCAGCGCGCAAGTCAGCCTCTGTTGGTGCAGGTGCTGGTGGAACAATATTATAGACAGCACCTGTTGACGCCTCTCCATTTGTTGGTATACTTACTATGTGACTAGTACCGTTGTCCTGCGTCTCAACAGGGGCAGCTTCTCCAACAACTTGCTGCGTCTTTTCTGTACTTCCTGGCATGTGCTCTACTCGAGCCTCGACCACAGCGGCATTATACTCAACTGCCTTTTCGTATGCACCACGTATCACAGAATCAACAATCTGCCTGCCAAGCAACCTTGCTGTAGCGCGTGGACCCACCTCCTTGCCTGTACCTTGCGCCAATTCTTGTCTTTTCGTCTTTGTCACTTCTTGGCGTGCTGCAAGTGTTTTGCCTAGTCGATCAATCTGACGCTCTGCGAACGACCGTCCATCATTCACATTGATCTTATCCTGAGCCTCCACTGCTTCTTTATACGCACGAGGAACTTCCTTCAATACCTCAAGAGCACCCTTCAGGCCCGCCAATCGTCTTGACCCAGGATATGTTTGTGACTCATTCGAGGTTACTGTGCCTGTTCCTGTTGCCTCATATGCTTTTGCCATACTACCCGTCCTAATTTATTTCCTTATATATTCTGCCCACATCCTACCACAACAGAGGTGATGTGTCAATGAGGGAGATGCTCCAATCTCAAAAAACCCGCCATCACCCCATAGCGGGTTTTATATACCAGCAGCAAAACAGGGTTATCCCCAATATAAATATACTGAGATTCTACAGAGCAGAGCACCGCCAAACCCACTACTGTAGCGTGCGCTTCACCAGCTCGCGGGTGAAGAACTCGAGGGTATCGCCAATCTCGAGCTGGAGCTTCTTGCTGGTCGTGAGGTTAAGGCCGCAGAGCTCACCCTCAAAAACCTCCTTAGCTTCTTGCTGCTGGCGCTGCACGCTGGCTACTGTTACCTCGGCAATTTGCTCCTCGCCGCGCATCACACGGGCCAGTAGCCCTGCCGTCACCTTACCCTTTGTCACTTGCCCACCGGCGATAACCGCATCGCGCATCGTCCGGAAAACACCCTTAATCTCTAGCTGGCCAATCTCCGTCTCCACCACCTCTGGTGCGAGCATTGCTTCCATGCTGCGACGTGCGTCATCAAGTAGCTCATAGATTACTTGGTAGCGGCGCACTGTCACTTTGTCACGCATTGCCAGGCGCTTGACAGCTGGCGGCAGGTCGACATTAAAGCCATAGATAATTGCATTACTACTACCAGCCAGGCGCACATCACTCTCGGTAATATTGCCCACGCCATGGCCAATGATCCGCAGCGTGATCGCCCCGCCCGTCTCCACCAGGCGCAAGCTATCCATCACTGAGGTAAGTGACCCCTGTACATCGGCCTTAACAATGACGTCGAATTCCTGAGCATCGTGTTTCTGCGTCATAAGCTTGAGCAAGTCAGCACCAGTCACATTGGTGGTGGCAGCATTACGCGCTTGGTCAAGCTTAGCCTTTTGCACAGCTAGGCGAGCTTCTTTCTCGTTTTTGACCACCGTAAAGATATCACCAAACTGCGGCAATTCCTTAAAGCCCGTCACTGTCACTGGCGTAGCGGGTGTAGCTGCCTTGATAGGCGTGCCAGTGTAATCGAGCAAAGTACGCACCTTGCCATAGGCCTGCCCCGCCACGAGGAAATGCCCCGGTGCCAAGCGGCCCTGCTCGATGAGCAAGTTCACCACCGAGCCGCGACCCTTCTCCATATGCGCCTCAATAACGAGCCCCTCAGCTGGCACATCCGTATCGGCGCGGAGCTCTTCCATGTCGGCCACAAGTAGGATGGTATCGAGCAACTTATCGATATTCTGGCCAGTCTTGGCACTAATTGGCACCATAATAGTATCGCCACCCCACTCCTCAGGGTTGAGGTGGTGCTCACTGGCAAGCTGAGCTTTGACCATATCAGGGTTGGCCGTGTCTTTGTCGATCTTGTTGATAGCAACGATGATCTTGGCATTGGCATCGCGCGCAAAGCGGATCGCCTCCACCGTCTGTGGCTTGACGCCGTCATCAGCTGCTACAACAATCACCACCACATCGGTCAGTGCGGCACCATGCTGGCGCAACGCAGCAAAGGCCTCATGGCCAGGGGTATCAAGCAACGTCATCGTCCGACCGCCCTTTTGGGCTTGATAGGCACTAATGTGCTGGGTAATACCACCAGCCTCACCAGCAACCGTCTTCATCTCGAGGATAGTATCGAGCAGCGTTGTCTTACCGTGGTCGACATGCCCCATCACCGCTACAATTGGCGGGCGTGGTACAGCATTGCTCGACGGTTTATGCAGATGCTGCACAGTATGCTGCTCGGCGGCTTTGCGCTGCAGCGTCACTGCCAGGCCCAGCTCCTCCACGATAATCTCAGCAATCTCAAAATCAATCCGCTGATTGATCGTTACGGTAAAGCCATTCTTGAAGAGCTCGCCAATCAGCTTCGTGACCGGCAGATTCAGGGTTTGGGCCAGCTCACCAACGGTGATCGAATCGGCAATGACCAACACTTTTTCAGACTGACTCATACACACACTCCTTTCTGCCGGCCACAGCCGGTCATCTTTTGTAATTTACTGGTTATTTTTTCTTGTCGGCGAGGCTCAGGCTCACTTTGTGCGCATCTTTGTCGATGTCGAGAATGACAAAGCTCTTGCGCTCATTGAGAGTAAAGACCTTCTCTGGGTCGGCACCGCCGCTGCCCAGCTCGCTCACGTGCACCAGCGCTTCGACCGCTGGGCTAATCTGGACAAAGGCACCATATGGGGTAATGCGCGTTACTGTGCCCTCAATGGTCTGGCCCTTGGTGAATTGATCCACCTCATCAAGCCATGGGTCCTTGGTGAGCTGCTTCATACTCAGGCTTAGGCGATCTTTGTCGATGCTGATAATCTTCGCCTCAACACTCTGGCCCACCTTCACGTAGTCGGCTGGGTTATTGACACGCTCCCAGCTAATCTCTGAGATGTGGATGAGCCCCTCAATCCCTTCGACATTCACGAAGACACCAAAGTCCACCACACCAGTCACCACACCCTTAACGGTGTCGCCAACCTTGAGCTTCTCAAAGTGAGCGGCCAGGCCATCCTTGATGGCTTCTTTTTCGCTAAAGATCAGCTTGTTGGCCTTGCGGTCGCAGTCGAGGATGCGCACCTTGAGTGTCTGCCCCACCAGGGTGTTGAGCCGTGCCAAGATCTCATCCTTATCGGCACCACCCACCCGTGGGTAGTGCTCGGCCGACAGTTGCGACACTGGCAAAAAGCCTCGCACACCTTCGTACTCAACCAGCATACCACCGCGGTTGGCGTCGTATGGCGCCACCTCGATGATCTCGCCAGCATCCAGCTTGGCCATTGCTTCTTCCCAGCCACGGTCCTTGGCTGCTTTGCGCAGGCTCAGCAGGCTATAGCCATTCTCGAGCTCACTATCTACCACGCTGGCTGTTACTTCATCACCAACTGCTAGCGCCTTGGCTGCGCCAATCTCGCGCCGTGGCACGTAGCCAACCCCTTGTGGGCCTAGGTCTATTAATACATCTCGTTTGCGCACCGATAATACGCGGCCAGTCACGACCTCGCCGGTTACTAGTTGCTTGACGCCGTCGCCAGCGAGCAAATCATCCATTGTTAAGGCTTGCGTTGCCATAAGTCTTGATACAGACTCCTCTTGTTAATTATATTATGAGACACGCCGGCCGAGCGGCGCACCATTCCTCTGTATTATACACAAAGTCGCTGCAAGCGTCAAAACCTGGAGCTTCTCAGTCTCACCTCTATGAGTAATCAATAGCCCATACAAGCACACTTATCACACCGAAAGTGCTCCAACCCAGTGAACAACAGAGCTTACCCACCCCCCACAGTTACTGGCCTCTAGATATTCTCTTGTATGATAGGTTTGCTGTTGCATTTCCAGATCATGCACAAGGTTTAAAGGCTTCGGCCCAGTAGCCTAGGAACGCCAAGCTACTTGTCCCCTGGCCTGCTCCTCTCACCAACGCTATATATTGCACAAACTATCATACAGTTATATACACAACGATGCTATAATCACAACACCTATATTACCCCTCCCAAATAGCAATTACCCCTGCTCTGCACAGGGGTAGTTGTTGTGTTTTTGATGAAACAGCGTCAATGTTGTATATCTTACAGCGCGGGTGTGCGCGACTTGCGATAGGCCAGTGCTACGCCAGCTAGGCTACTTACCGCCACAACGGCTGCCAGGCTTTCAGCTGGGCCGGTTTGCGGCAAAGCGCTTACTTGCTGGGTAGATTGGGTTTGCGAAGGGGTGCTGGAGTTGGTCGATGGTGTTGCAGCAGGTGTGCTTGAGGGTTGAGATTGAGTAGACTGAGTCGATTGGCTTTGCGTAGTCGTGCTCGATGCGCCGCTCGTCTCGCTATTAGTTGCAGTCGATGTGGTGTTTTTCTTGTCTTGCGACTGAGTTTCTTTGCTCTTGCTGGTCTCTGTTGATTTGTTATTGAGGCTATCGACTAGCTTGTCGTTGGCGCTTTTGCTGCTCTGCGTTGATTCCTTTTTCTTGGCGTCGGTAGCAGTAGTGCTTGCCACTTGCCGAGCGCTGCTATTGTGACTATTCTTGACGATTAAGACCCCGCCAACCAGTGCGAGTGTCAGCACTGTCCCGACGACGACGTATCCGATAATTGATCCTTGCTGCTTCATTGCCAAACCTTCGTTTACGTTACTCTTTCTATTATACCGTAATCGATCGCAAAACGCAACGCACGCGCTCTATTAATCATGCACCTCACTCTGCCTCTCTAGAACTTGCCACACATCGATACTTCGCACCGCCCACTAGGCATTGCAGGCAGGCTGTGCTACACTGATCTTGACGCGTACAATACACGAACAAATCATAATCTCCACCTCTGTCAAATCGTGCGAAGTATCTATTGTTTCGCTAGCTGGTTCGCATGCCGATAGATGTGGCTATATCACCACCACCCATGCCACTCGATCAGCTCATCTCTCACCTCACCCAGCACGCTCGCACGTCGGGCATTGCGCCACTCACCTTTCGCCCAGGTGGCCACTTTCATTGGCATCACCCAAGCCGCACAGTTTATTACGATCCACACGATGCCGAGGCCCCTGCCTACCTCCTCCACGAGTACGGTCATGCACTCCTAGGGCACTGTGGCTATGCGCACGATGTGCAGCTCGTTGCAATGGAGCGTGCTGCATGGAGCACTGGCTGCCGTGTTGGGGCTGGCTGGCAGCTGACGGTCGATGATGATCTTATTGAGTCCTCTCTCGACACCTACCGCGACTGGCTCCATGCCCGCTCGCGCTGCCCACACTGCAACGCAACTGGCTTACAGCGCAGCGATGGCACATATACCTGTCTTGCCTGCTTCACCCACTGGCGCGCCAACAGCGCCACTACCTGCCAACTCCGGCGTTATGTTGTAAAAAACACGATGATATAACGCGAGCCTTGATTGCTGCAGTAATTCTCGCGCACCGATCGCCACTTCGCCCTCACGAGCATAATGCGGGAGAATATCACTCAGGCAGCCATAGCAGCGATGCAAAACCACCGCGCAAGAAAGCTGCAAACCCCCAGCACCCAAAAAACACCTCCCAGCTATACGGGAGGCGTTTTGAGTAATGCCTACGCTATCTTTTACCTTTAGGCAGCGAGAGCGACATCCGATTGCGGAGCGGCCGCAACGGCATCATCATCGGCCTTTTTGGTGCGGCGAGAGATTCGGCCACCCTTAGCACCAGCCACACGAGCAAGTTGTGGGTTGGCCGCAAAGCCGCCAGTGCGGCCATTCTTACCGCCCTTGGCACCAATCTTGGCGTAGAAGTTAGGGTCTTTAGAGATGTTTTTTTGCGCAGCCTTCAGGCCGCCAGCTTTTGTTCCCGCCATAGGGTTACTCCTTATTTATATATTTACCAGAGGTACGTTGCCAGTGTAGGCTAGCAAATCCTCGCTACATACCATATATGATATGTATCATGATTTAAATATAGCATACTGTATATGTTTTGTCAACGTTTACATGAGCATTTTCAGATTGCATTATTGGTATTGCATTTAAGACGCCTATACTATATACTAAGTATTAGCTTTGGTTTGGGTCGTTTCCACCAAGGTCCACCACAACAATTCTCGTTTGCTGCGAGATTCGAGAATGAAAAACAACCCTGCGCATACAGGGTTGTTTTTGTTATCTGGTATAGATTTCTATTCTTTTGAGACAGAGCCTCTTTTACTTACATAGGACGAGTATAAAGTAGTCCTCTACTACCTAGCCAAAGGGCCGACACTGCACATGTCGACCCTTTTGACACTTTGAGGATAGGCGCTGTATGCGTTCCTCGTTTTTCTTAGATCCAACTGCTATGCTGCTGTACAGCTGCCACATAGCCAATCTGGCTAATAATACGAGGTCGAGAAGGATTATTACGCCACTCTTCGGTGCGGCTATGATGCCGCTGAGACGCTTCGTACTGCACGAGCTGTGGGTGAAGTATATTCATAACATTCATAACATTCATAGAATATGGCGATGCATTGCCTTGGGCTGGCTGAGCTTCATTGCTGCCATTATCCACTGCCGTGCCCGCCCCAAAGACCCCTATTGCATCCGGCGTAATAGTCAGCGCAGCCCGATGATTCCGTGGGTCGGGGAGCGAAACGACTGGCTCACCCAGCGTGATAAATCGCATATCTGCGAGGTGCGACATATCAACCAAGCTCATTTTGAGTACATGGCTCTCTGCTTTGCGTGGTATAGGCCCACTATCGCTCTCGTCACAGAGGTACAGAAGTGCACGACTGTGCTGCATACTCACTGTTAGTGCATAGGGAGACTGTGCATCGTACATTGTATAAATGATATTTTCATCAGGCTGTGGCAATAAGGCCGCTTCTCGCGCAACATCAATCTGCATACCGTCTACGCCACCCACAAGCATCTCTTGCCCGTATGGGTTGTCTCCTACTGACGACTCGAGTATTCGCGGACGTCTCGCAATCTCCTTGTCGTAATACAATACATCGGCAGGCCGCATGGAATGCTCGCTATAGTGATTTTTGGTTGATGGTGGTCGTTGCTCTGTCATAAGAACACTCCTTTTTGGTTATGGTTATCACATCATCACTGCATTGCCATCAAGATACTCATGACCCACCAGCGGTAGTGCCTCACTCATCTAAGATACTCCAAGTCGCAGAGCAAGCACCCCTCTCTAGCGATTATACAATAGAATGGTACATTTGTACTAAAAACGTTCTGGATTTTATAGAAAATGCACACTACTTTGGCGATTTATATGTCAAAAACCAGCCTCATCTCTTTGATGGGCTGGTTCGTGCTTGTTTCAATTAGAATAACGCTATTCTTGCTCGGCTTCTTCTGCCGACTTCAGCGCCTTAAGCCCTTCTAGCGTCCAGCCAATGTAACCAAGCGTTCGTGCCGCTTCGTTCGTCTTGCCGCTCTCATAGCTCTGGCTGGCTTGCTCCAGCAAATATTCTGGATCACACTTCGCATTGTATTCACTAAGAGCTTCTGGCGATAGTGGGTATGATTCGGCGTGTTTGACTGGCATGTCGCTTCTCCTTGTTTTTGTTACTTAGGTACTCCATATAATACTCTCTCTAGATTTTGCAAGCAAGTAGCAAACTTCGCACCTATGACCACTGTTGAGTCTATCACCTCCTTCAATCTATGCGACATCTCACTGCACAACAGACGCCAGCACGTTGATAGAAAGGTAACGCATGGCCAAAGCCTCATCTGAAGCATATCAATACCACGCCTAAATAAACCATACTGGCAAGCATCAAGTTATTAATAAAATCATCCCCAAAGATAAAAGCCACCCTGTTCGGATGGCTCTTATATAATTCGGCACCGTGCTAGTTTCCCACTAAAAGCAGTATAATCGCCGCTGGGGAGCTTAACTTCTGTGTTCGAAATGGGAACAGGTGTTTCCTCCTCGCCATGGGCACCGAAGTGGGGGTTTAGACGCTTGGTTCCGATATATTTCCTCGGTGGGCCAAACCCCTGCTTCGATGTCCATCCGCACGGTATGGTATGTACGTGTCAACGATTGACAGTGGTGATATACACCAATCACTAGTTAAGTCTACCTCATCCACGCCACCAATGCAAGCATTAGCATCGTAGACAAGGACATAAAAAGGCAATGGGGCGATTAGTATGCTTCGGCTCCATGCATTACTGCACTTCCACCTTGCACCTATCAACGTGATCGTCTTTCACGGCTCTCATAGGGAAATCTCATCTTGAGGTCAGTTTCACGCTTAATATGCTTTCAGCGCTTATCTGGTCCGCACATAGCTACCGGACAATGCAGCAGGTGGCCACAATCCGTACACCAGAGGTGCGTCCACCCCGGTCCTCTCGTACTAGGGGCAGATCCTCTCAAATTTCCTAACGTCCATACCGGATATAAACCGAACTGTCTCACGACGTTCTGAACCCAGCTCGCGTACCACTTTAATCGGCGAACAGCCGAACCCTTGGAAGGTGCTCCCCCTCCAGGATGTGATGAGCCGACATCGAGGTGCCAAACAGCGCCGTCTATGTGAACTATTGGGCGCTATAAGCCTGTTATCCCCAGGGTAACTTTTATCCGTGTGCGCTGTCGTTCCCACATACATTGTACAAAGTACATACAGCGGGTCACTTGCTCCGACTTTCGTCTCTGCTTGGATTGTAGTCCTCACAGTCAAGCTGGCTTGTGCGCATACACTATCACTTCGATTTCCATCCGAAGTTAGCCAACCTTTGAACGCCTCCGCTACTCTTTAGGAGGCAACCGCCCCAGTTAAACTACCCACCATACACGGTCCTCATACCGGATAACGGCACAAGTGAGATCAAGACCACAACAAGGTTGGTATTTCACATTGCGACTCCACAAATACTAGCGTATCTGCTTCGCAGTCTCCCAACTATGCTACACATGTTGAAACCCGGATCAATGTAAAGCTGTAGTAAAGCTCCATGGGGTCTTCTCGTCCTGGTATGGACAGACGGCATCTTTACCGCCAATGCACTTTCACCGAGTCCTTCGCTGAGACAGTGCCCACATGATTACTCCATTCGTGCGGGTCAGAACTTACCTGACAAGGAATTTCGCTACCTTAGGACGGTTATAGTTACCGCCGCCGTTCACTGGGGCTTCAGTTCGCACCGTAAAGCACTCCCCTTAACCTTCCAGCACCGGGCAGGAGTCACCCCCTATACATCCACTTTCGTGTTAGCAGAGAGCTGTGTTTTTGATAAACAGTTCCGTGGGCTCTTTTGCTGCGGCCCCCACATCGTTAGATGTGTTGAGCTTCAGTTCCAAAGCTTGGTTCTATCTCAAGAAGAATTGATGTATTAAAGATACTCTTTAACCACACCTTATAGAGCTATGAAACTGACAACATATCCACCGAAGTGGGGGCAGACCTTATTCCGAAGTTACGGTCGCTGTATTGCCGAGTTCCTTAGCGAAGGTTCTCTCGTAAGCCTGAGTCTACTCGACTCGAGCACCTGTGTTGGTTTGCGGTACGGGCGGCTATAACCACGCGTATATCTGCTTTTCTAGCCAGTACTTTCATCAAAATCGTTAATCCGTAGATTAACTTTCACTCCTTTTGCGTTCCCGCTAAGTTGGACGGATATATACCAATAATCCGCTTCGACTAATTTACCGTACACAGTATACAAATTATAACCGGTTCAGGAATATTAACCTGATGTCCATCGCCTACGCTGCTACGCCTCGGCTTAGGCCCGACTAACCCAGGGATTATTACAGTAGCCCTGGAAACCTCGCTCTTACGGCCGAAAGGATTCTCACCTTTCTTATGGTTACTCATTCCAGCATTCTCACTTCCTAACGCTCCACCCAACCTTACGATTGAGCTTCACTGCCGATAGGAACGCTCCTCTACCACTCCGTTAAACCTGTAGGAATAACGAAATCCATATCTTCGGTATAACACTTTAGCCCCGTTACATTTTCCACGCAAAATCTCTTGACGAGTGAGCTGTTACGCACTCTTTAAATGAATGGCTGCTTCTAAGCCAACATCCTCGCTGTTTAAGAAATTTCACCTTGTTTCCCACTTAGTGTTAATTTAGGGACCTTAGATGATGGTCTGGGCTGTTTCCCTTTTGAGCACCGAGCTTAGCCCCGATGTTCTAACTGCCATGGTACCACCAACGGTATTCGTAGTTTGTTAACGGTGGGTACAGTTGCCCGCCCCAGTCGTTTACAGAGCTCTACCCCCGTTGGCTATATTACATGACGCTAGCCCTAAAGCTATTTCGAGGAGAACCAGCTATCTCCGAGTTCGATTGGCATTTCACCGCTAACCACA
>CALISR010000007.1 GCA_938041435.1 uncultured Candidatus Saccharibacteria bacterium | reverse complement strand
TCCATATCGATTTCTCTCCTATTATATATAAATATATAAAAGAAGAGAAAAAGAACCGGCCGTAACAGAGAAAAAACAGGGTAACTATAGTACAAATCGATTTGTACTATAGTTGGGATGAAAAGGGAGAGAAAAAGAGACGATTTTTGAGTGTATATAAAGGCGAGGGAAGGGTGTGGTGATGGGGTAAAAAATGCCAGTGCTGATGGAGATATTCACAGGGGATGCAACTTAATTCGAGAGAAGGGGTGAGGAGGAAGGTCAGACTATGAGGTACCAGGAAAAACAGCTAAGCTTATCTTATGTCTACCATATCTTGTTGGTAGTATACGTTTCATAGTTCTTGAGCAAGCTCGACACAAACAACTGGAAACCTCTGATCGCCTTCCACAGGAGCTTCAATCGCGGGTGAGGTGGCTCCGGAATCGAATACGCCCAGCGTAGCGCCTGCTGGGCAGGAGAGCGAGACCGCGACGGCCCGCGGCATCCGCAACACGGCCTGCCGTCCGATCAGTGCGGCGAAGAAGCAGCAGATCCTCGATCTGGAGCCCACCAGCATGTCCACCCGAGCGATCGCTCGGCAGGTCGGCACATTCACTTCCACGGTGAATGCCGTCTGCCGCCAGGCCAAGTAGCGACGTGTATTGGTGTGGAATGCTTTAGCCGCGATACGTCAGAAGGCTCTGCATACATCCCTCGGTCTGCTCATCAACTGCCCGTAGCACGACAGACACCTCGCGCGACTCCACTCGGCAACTCTAGAATCGGTTCCTGCACTATTCACGGATGTAGCTCAGCTAACTGCTGGTCTGTTTTATTACCATCTCAGCAACACCAAATGTGAACCTCCTGGCAAGAAATACAAGCAGTTTTATTGACGAACTCACTGAATATGAATACTGCAATGGTTAGGTGCAGTTAAATCTGCGCTACCGCAATTCCCAGCGGATGGTTTTCAGGCTGCACCGCGGGTTATTCTTGCACTGCATTGTATTTGGCTTAAATTTAGCATGTGATACTAAAGCATAGTTCATGAAGAAACAAGGCCGTATTATCGCTAACGGAGTTATCCTCCAGCAACACGAAATGTCTAACCGTGGTGTTCTTAACGCAACAATGGTTTGACGTCGCGCTCATTTCTCCTCAGCGTCGCAAAGGTGCGCACACCCCAGACATCCACATGGACGGACTCAACTGGGAGATGAAGCGCCCCAAAGGCCAGAGTGCACACACGATTAAACGTGCGTTTAAGACCGCCTCTCGCCAATCGGCGAACATCATCTTCGACTTACGGAGCTCTAAGTTACCTGATGAAGCCAATCTACCAAAACTTGAAAAGGAATTTACAGACCTACGAAGTGTCAAGCGGTTGATGATCATTACAAAGAGTAGAGGAATAATTGATAAAACAAAGTGAGTTTGCTACTCTAAATACAGAAGAGGCGTCGCCACCGTGGTTCTGCGGAGGCCGCGCCTCTTCTTTTTTGATTGTCGTGAATGACTGCTTGTAGAGTCACCTTCAATCATATTCAAATATAATCAGTCAATTGTATTGCGTTGTAATGAGATGCAGGTCACCCGCAAAAGAACACATTCCTGATGCATGTGTAGTATGGTAAGAGTATAACTAGTTTAGTTGTGCCAAATTCGGAATTAGTTGACAAGATAAACAAAGTGCTGAGAAAGTACGACTATCCAGAAGTTAGCGATTGTATAGAAGAAATGCTTGCAGTCTCTGCGTTAATCAAGTCAAGACCTCTGTCTCGGGTGCGCTTCAGTAAGAGAAATAAGATAGTTGTTACTTAGCCCAATCCAGTTGCCGCCAATCAGCCCTCGCCAGTGTATACACCCTCCATTTCACTGCCTCGCCTGCAACTTCACCTTGCTCGATTCCCGTGTACCGATAGCCAAGCCTTTCGAGCGCATTCCAGCTGTGGACGTTTTGCATGTAGGCCTTTGCCTCAATTATTTCAAAACCACCTTCAGAAAACGCCCAATTACAAGCTGCTTGCTTGGCAGAACTCCCAAGACCTTGACCCCAGTTTTTCGGATCGCCAATCAGTGTACAAAATGCCCCAGCTGTGACGCCGTATTTGTGGCTAAGTTTTCTTATATCGTTGATTTCAATATTGCCAACGATCTCGCCGTTGCGCTCGATCATCCAGCTGTACCGATCGTCATCATCAAGCATATTCTGGAGATGTGCTACTTCGTCTTCCTCAGTCATCTGCGAAAAATCCGCACCTAAATACTGTGTCACCTCTGGCCGATGAATCCATTGGATGGTAATTGGCGCATAAGCTGGGCTTGGTTTAACCAGGCGCAATGTTTGAGTCTTGCTGGAGGATGGTATGACGATGGTGCGGGTGTACATACTAGTAATATCTTATCACTTATCGATGATAGTAAGATTGAAAGATGACTGCATGAAGGCAAGCCCACTCTTATAAATTCTTCATCTTGCTATACTACCAGTTTTCCGCATCATGCTATTGATTCGGGTGCAAGGCTACCTTGAGGGTGTGTTTCTTGCCAATACGCAAAATGTCACCGTTAGCAAGTGGTATATCTTCGCTGGAAATTTTGGAGTCATTGATCTTCACGGCATTTTGCTTGATGAGCCGTCTGGCCTCGCCGCGACTTTTTGTGATGCCCAGTCGAACAATGATATCGATAATTGACTCGTGGGCATCCACCTGAATGACGTCAATATCCTTGGCAAGATTCTTCTGACTCACCTCAGAGATCCATTGCTGCTCAGCATCAACGGCGGCGCTCGCTCCATGGTACATTGACACTATCTCTCGGGCAAGATCCTTTTTGATATCGCGTGGGTTTTCTCCGTCGTCGAGCCGATTTTTAATTATAGCAATCTCACTCATAGGCAGGCGCGTACAATCCACAAAACACTGGTAAATGCCCGCATCCGCCAGCTGCATGATTTTAAAGAACATATCTTTGGCATTCAGATCGAGACCCACACCGGTGCCAAGGCTTTTGCTCATTAATTTTTCGCCGGTTTCTGGGTTTTCGAGCAGTGTGGTTGTCATGACAAACTTTTCTTTTTGCTTGTAGCGCTTGAGCAATGTACGGCCAGCCAGCATATTGAATGTTTGGTCGGTGCCACCAATCTCTACATCAACATCCATTGCCACAGAATCGTAGCCCTGCATCAGCGGATAGAAGAACTCATGGACGAAGAGTGGCTTCTCGGCAGCGACTCGCTTTTTGAACGCATCGCGCTCGAGCATCTGCTGCACAGTAAAGTTGGAGGCAAGCTCCACGGAATCTTCAAATGTTAGCTTGGAGAGCCACTCCGAATTAAACTGGAATTCTATCGGGTTGTCGATATCGTTAAAGTCTAGGATCTTGCCAATTTGCGCCTTAAATGTCTGTAGGTTCTCCAGCACTTGTTCACGTGTTAGCTGCACACGCATCGAGGTTTTATCGCTCGGATCACCGATCATGGCGGTAAAGTCGCCAATTAGCACAATAATCCGGTGGCCAAGAGCGTGGAACCGTTCGAGTATCAGATAATTTGTTGAATGCCCAAGGTGAACGTAGTTCGCAGTTGGGTCAATACCAAGATAGAATGTGAGACGGCGGCCACTTTGTAGCTCCTTTTTGAGGCTGTCTTTACTCGGAAGAATTTCGGCAACTGAGCGAGATAGCGCCTCATCGATCAAGTGTTCGTCGGTAATAACGTGGTGCGCTTGAGTATTCATGTATAGTATTTTACTACATACGAGAAAAGATAAAAACTAACACGTCTGAGCTCACTTGTCGTGTGTCGCTGGAGTCCTATGATGTACAGTGTATCACAATGTGAAAGGGAACCGCGAGGGCGCAGATGTCTTGTTTATACATGAATGTATGACACCGCTTATACTACTTATGCTACGGTTGATGGTAGTGCTGGATCTGAGAATGCACTACAATAATACTATGAATCAAGAATGGAACGTTATAAGTCAAAAGAAGTTAGTCGACTCACCGTGGTACAAGCTAAATATTGAAACCGTCAGGCTCCCGTCTGGCAAAGTCCTCGATGATTATTACGTGCGAGAGGGTATGAACGCCGTTTTGATCGTTCCACGCACTCATGAAGGCAAATTTTTACTGGTGCGTCAGTATAAACACGGAGCGCAGCAAAGTGTTATAGAATTTCCTGCGGGTAAGATTGATGCGGGTGAATCTGCTTTAATTGCTGCAAAAAGGGAATTATATGAAGAGACTGGAGGCGCCTCCAGTCTTTTTGTAGAGGGACCTACATTTTTCGAGGACCCTACGAATAGTCGTGTCAAGATAGCGATCGTCTTTGCTGATAATGTCACTATAAAGCATAGGCAACATCTTGATGATACTGAGGATATTGAAGTAATACAGCTAACACCTGACGGGCTACGAACTATGCTCATGAACAATGAGCTATCTGTAGCAGCATCCGTAGCGGCAGGTTGGATAGCGTTAGAGAGGAGATGGTAACATGAATACATACGAGTCTGGGACAATAACTCGAGTTTCGACTAAGGGTAGCTTGTCTGAAGGTGTAAAATTTTGATAACGGATGGTTCTTCGGTATTTATGCTGAGTCTGGTGTTCTCGAAAATACTCTTGCCTCGTAAAGCGTGGATGTAGATTCGTGATGCCTAAAATAAAGTTGACGTACTTGCGACATCGTGCTAGTTTAGTTCTAGAGAGGGCTATGATATACCATAATTCTCAGAGAGGTTTTTTGCCTAGATAGATCAATAATGTAATGGGAGCACATTATGACAAGGACGGTAGATGACGCAACACTTGATTTAATCACAAGCCTTCTCTTTCGGAAATGGACATTGCCAATTCTTCAATCACTTGGCACGACGACAAAACGCTACTCAACCTTATCTCGTATGTTGCCAAAGATAACGCAGAAAGTGCTAACGGAGCGCCTCAAGCAGCTAGAACGCGGTGGCATAGTCCAGCGTGTGTTGCACTCGACTAATCCGCCACAAGTTGAATATCGGCTAACAGAGATGGGGATTAAACTATTAGGTGTTGCTAATGATATTGAGTGTTATTTTCATGATCACAGCGAAGCGATTTGTCGGTCGCAAAAAATGTATGATCGACGACAGAAGATGCTCGCGTGTTAGTCTTTGGATAACCGTTGGTGCTGCAATACATTAAGTAATTCGCGATGGCGGAGTGCTACTTGCTGCTGTCTGTGTTTGTTTCGTCGGAGAAGTCGAAAGGGAATAAAGAATGCACCAAAGAGTCCAATCATAATGTATATATCAATAGCCGTGCGCTAGTAATCAGGATGCTGGTGCTCAGTATAAGGCACACTTTTTGTAACGAAGGTGTCGTTCCCATAGCGTGTTAACTCCCACAGATGTTGTGCTGCGCCGACAAAAGAGAATGGTGCTTGCGATACCACTATCTTCTGAAGGGAGCGGTTTTATTGTACTTACGCTGCTCAATAATGCTGCAAGAATAACACAAAACATGATCCAATATAGTGGAATAATTGAACAATTATGTGATGCATCTATTGACAGATAACCTCTGATATCGTGCTGCACTATCAAGAAACTAACGCACACAAAGTATGGTACCTTCCCTAAAAGTGCCGTCTTGTCACCTGTTGTATTGCTTGCTACCGTAAAACATGACAGAAACACACAAGAAAGTTTTATTTCTGTCAAGGGAGGTAATTATGACACAAAAAAGTAGTTATTGCATTGCAGCTGGGGTTGCTGTAGGAGTATCAATTATGATGGGTGGTGCTGTGTATGCAGCACCAGTCGGGGTGAGTAATATCGAAAATTTCATTAGAAATATTATCCAGGTCGTGGCGGGATTAGCTGGCTTAATTGCGACTGGATTTTTTGTTATTGGTGGCCTCACGTATATTACGAGCTCGGGTAATCCAGAGCAGCTTGATCGGGCAAAGCGCACTATCACCTGGTCGGCGGTCGGCTTGGTGGTTGTTATTGCCGCGTATGTCTTGACTAACCTTGTTACATCGTTGGCACATCAGTCGTTTGGAGGCTAGAGAAATGAGAAGCACTAGTTTATTCTTCTTTGCTGATACGGCGAGTGCGCTCAAGACAGTGCGTGACTTTGTAGCGCCAGCAATGCATATCCTTACTGCTGTCGCCTCACTGATATGCGTGTTGTTTATTGTGTATGCTGGCTATCAATATATGATGAGCCGCGGCAAGCCAGACCAGCTGGAGCACGCAAAAGAGCTCGTCAAGAAAGCAATCCTTGGGCTCGTGCTTGTGCTTGCAGCGACGACACTGGTTGCTGTCCTGACACAAGCGTATGGTTCGCCGCAGGCTGCTGAGCATGCAACATTACCTCACCTTGAGACCATACAAACAAAGTCGCAGCAAAATGGGCTCCTTGAGACAGTCATCACAATGATAACAGGACTATGCTCAACCATTCTCAATACGCTCGCTGCACCAGTGCTGCATGCGCTTGAGTTTTTTACCACGACAACACCGCTGATGGCAACAAATAAGAGTGTCTTTAATCTGTGGCTTGTCATGACGGGCATTGCTAATAGTCTATTAGTTCTTGTTCTTGGCTTACTTGGACTCCAGATAATGAGCGCGCAAAGCTTTGGGCTAGAAGAGGTTGATACAAAGCAGATATTACCACGAGTTGGATTAATTTTCTTGCTCATGAATAGCTCAATCTTTCTTATTGATAGCGTGATTAGCTTGTCGAATGTCCTTATAACGGCGATTGGACAGGTGTCTGGTGCGACACCAGTTTGGCGCACATTGACTGGCGTCGTAGAGAAGACTGCTGGCCAGGGCATTGCAGCACTTTGTATTATGATCGTCTTTGTTGTTTGTGCAGTCGTGCTCCTTATTTATTACGTCATGCGACTTGTGACACTCTACATTGGTACGGTCCTATCACCAGTAGTGAGTTTGCTCTGGCTTGTGCCAGGGTTTCGTGATTTTGCTGAGACTGCCCTCAAAACATACCTGACAACGATATTCGTTATTTTTATTCATGTTGTTATTTTGCAGTTAGCCTCGTCGCTGCTAGTCGGCCTTGCTCAAGCGCCACAAGGGAGTGGTGTCCTGATGGCAATTGTCACTGGAATTGCGACAATTGTGATGTTGCTCAAAGTGCAAGGAGTAATGCTGCAACTGAGCTATGTCGGTATGGGTACTCGCTCGATGAAGAAGCTTGGCGGACAGTTTATCAATGGCATCAACTACGTGGCTGGACCTCATTCAATGCTTGCGCAGCGCACAATGGCGCGAGTGAGGCAGAAAACCTTTACGGTGAAGACACGGATACGTACTGCATTACGGCCAAAGATGACACAGTTACCTGTGCCATCGATAAAAGCGCAACCAGTCCATCAGCCACTTGGCACGCCACCATCTGTGTACACGACGAAACGAGTGCAGCGTGATACACCATCGCATCAGCGTGTATCGCCACAAGAAAAAGGGAGGAAATGATGAGAGTATCAGTTGTACCAGCTCAGGTTACTACGGTAGAGGATCGAATTATCGGTTGCCTTGGCTTTATGCAAATTCTTATTTTAGTGAGTGCCATATTATGTGGAGCTGGGGTGTTTGTCGTGTTGCCGCCAATGATGGGTGAAGCGTGGTATAAATATGGCATCATAGCGGCTGTGTTGACGGTTGGTAGTATATTGTCGATACGGGTCAGGGGAGTCATTCTCGCTCACTGGGTGAGTATAATCGTTCGCTATAACCAGCGTCCAATGTATTATGTTGCAGATAAAAATACGACGGCGTATCGCCAAAGAGATAAAGACAAAGATAAAGATGACCAAGCACATATATCAGCACACGCATCACCTCGTACAGTGAGTCGCCATCAGCCAGTTCATCTTGATGCGTCGGCGAGAGCCAAAGCTCGTGCTGTGATTGATGACCCCGCGGCTCACATACGCATAGCAACTGATACAAAAGGAGGCGTTCATGTTCGGATTACACAAGTCAACTAAGAAAGCGAGTGCTCGCCAGCAAATTGCAATACAAGGCGTGCAGGATGGAGTGTTGGAATTACCGGGCAGACGATATCGAATGATTGTATCGGTATCGGCCGTAAACTTTGAGCTGCGGAGTGAGGAAGAACAAGATGTGATTATTGATACATATGAGAGTTTTCTCAACTCGATCAGCTGGCCAATTCAGATCCTCGTGCGGACCCGCAAGATCACGATGAATGCCTATCTTGCTGAATTACATGCGCAGCAGCAGGCTGAGACAGTACCAATGTACCAAGAGCAATTGCAACGCTATCGAGCATTCATCCGTTCTCTGATTGCGAATAATACCATTATGACACGTCGCTTTTATATCGTTATTCCATATCAGCCAACTGAGAAGGTAGATGGCTCATTTATTCGTGAGCAACTCCTGCTTCGAGCTGATATCCTTGCAAAAGGCATGGCGCGCCTGGGTATGCGAACATATCCGCTTGATAGTTTGGCAGTGCTTGAATTATTTTATAGCTTTTATAGCCCGATTCAGGCAAAAACGCAGCCACTGACTGAGCAAGCGCTTCGTATGATTCATCAGACGCTTGTGCAAAAGGAGAAGATATCATGACGAAGCATTTTATAAAACTGGTTGGTTGGCTCCAAGCACAGATGCAGCTCCAACCAAAGAAGCGTCCTGCGCAGCAACACGAACGAGACATTCTCTTTGGTGAACAAGATATGATTGATGTCATAACGTATGCTGGATTACAAGAACAGGCTGACCATGTATGTATTGATGGTGTTTATATGCGCACGCTTGCAATTGTTGGCTATCCATTCGTTGCCAGCTCAGGCTGGATGGATAGCCTGATAACGTTTCATCATGATAGCGATATGAGCTACCACCTCCACGAGGTTAATGCGCATGTCGCCTTACCGAAGCTGCAGCGCAAGATTACCGAGCTTGAGTCGATGCGTCGAGCAATGGTGCGCGATGGCAAAATTGTTGGTTCCGAAATTAGTGATCCACTTGAGTCGGCAATTGAGCTACGCGATAAAATTCAGCGTGGGCAAGAGAAACTGTTTCAGCTTGCGGTGTATGTGTGTGTCCGAGCCGACAGTAAAGCGGAACTGGATAAAACAACACGGCTTCTCGAAGCAAATCTATCAGCGCAGCTGTTTTATGCAAAAGTGGCTCGCTACCAACAGCTTGAAGCGCTGCAGGCTATTATGCCCCGTGGTGATGACCAGCTGGCGCAAAGACGGAATCTCGATAGCTCAAGTGCAGCTCTGACGTTTCCGTTTATGTCGTCAGAATTAGTCCATGAGACAGGTATTTTGTATGGAGTGAATGCGTCAAATAACTCGCTGGTTATTGTTGATCGATTTTGCTTACCAAATGCAAATTCGATTACGTTTGCTCAATCTGGTGCGGGTAAAAGCTACACAACGAAGGTGGAAATTATTCGCCAGTTGATGCAAGGAACGCGAGTAATTGTGATTGACCCTGAGCGAGAATACCAGCGATTGACGGAGTCATGTCATGGCACATATATAAAGCTATCGACACGAAGTAAGCAAAAGATCAATCCATTTGATACAGCAACAACGTATCGCGACACTGACGGTAGTGCCGAGCATATGCAAGATGTGATGGAGATTATTAGTCTGATGGTCGAGGGTTTATCGGCTCGCGAAAAAGCAGCGGTTGATAAGGCACTTGTTGGAATTTATAAAAAGGCAAAGCAGCAACCACCACTACTTGCAGACCTCTATGCAGAGCTGCGCAAGCGTCGCCAAACAAAACTATGCGAGAAGCTTGAGAAGTATGTCTCTGGTTCGCTGGCCCATGTATTTAATGAACCCACGAATGTTACCCTTGATAACCGCTTAGTGGTGTTTGACATCAAGGATATGCCAGAAAATCTTCGTCAGATCATGATGCTGATCATTGCTCATTTTGTTAATCACCGTGTAATGGCGCACCCTGCAAAGCATTTGCTGGTAATTGATGAAGGCTGGCTTCTGCTACAACATGAAGAGTCAGCACGATTTGTCGCTGGACTGGTGCGGCGTGCTCGCAAATACTACCTAGGTGTCTCGATAATTTCGCAGCAAGCGAACGACTTTCTCCATAATGAATACGGGCGTGCTATTGCGTCGCAAAGTGCAATGCGGATCTTGATGCGCCAAGATACAACAACAATCAAGGGCGTGGTTGATGAGTTTGGATTGAGTGAATATGAGCATAGCTTTTTATTGACGTGTGAGCGAGGTGATGCACTGCTGATTGCTGATCAACAACATGTTGCTGTCAAGATTGTCGCAGCTGAGCATGAGCACCCGTGTATTACAACTGACCCGGCAGAGGTATATGGCACATGATTGATGTGATTATGCAGGTACTTCGTTTTGGTGTTGGCTTTCGAGTGTGGCGGTTGATTCTCCTCAGTATCGTGACGCTTGCAGTGCTCTTCCTTCTGCCAATCATCAGCGTACTTTCTTTGGGCGCGCCAACAGTATCTTTTCTTAAACATACACCAAGCGCACATGCAGCCGAAAAACAGGGTTTTTATCGTGGCGAGGCAATGCCAGATAACACCTATGCATGGGGTAACTGTACCTGGTGGGCGTATGCAATGCGCAAGTGGGCTGGCAGCCCCATCCCAACAACATGGGGCAATGCTAACACCTGGGACGATTATGCGAGGCGCGATGGGTATGTTGTTGATCAGACGCCAGCAGTTGGTGCAGTCTACCAAACGGATGAGGGCGGCTATGGTCACGTTGCTTACGTCATTCACGTCGATGATGGAATAGGCGAATGGACAATTTCTGAGATGAATGCACCAACGCTTAATGTTGTCTCCCGGCGCACGTTCCCAAAAGATGCAGCCCAATCTGCTCATTTTATTCATACTAAGACAGGAGCATCATTATGGACGCCACAGCTTCCATCGCACATGACATCGTATGGTATGCCACGCTAGGTGTTTGTGTACTCATCGGGGGAGGAGTGGTGTGGTGTCTTGTTATCATCTTGTGGTGCATCAACAACCGTCGCTATCTGATGCGTCGATCGCTTGTCTGGCTCGAAATAACGCCACCAGCTGCAGCAACAAAAACACCGGAAGCAGTTGAACAATTCTTTACTGTCATTCATGGATTTACAGCAGCACGGCCATATAGTGATCGTATAGTGCGCCGCGTGTCAGTACTAAGTTGTGAGATTGTTGCGACGCGTCAGAGCGGTGTTCGCTATCTTGTACAGGTTGAGCATGCAAAAATGCAAGCCCTGCAGAAAGCTATCATGACACATCTCCCTGAAGCAAAAGTGCGCGAGATCACGCGAAATATCACGAAGCCAACGCTGGTGGTTGAATTTCGCGAGGCTGGCCACTATATGTTACCACTGACACTTCTCACAGCATCCCAACAAAGAGATCCACTGAGCTACGTGATCCATGCAATGACTGGTCTGAGCGACGACGAGGAGATTACCTTTCAGCTTGTTTTCTCGCCAACCCGGGTACGTGGGGCGGAGCGAGCGGCAGAGAGACTGATTCATAATGAAAATATTCTGCAGGATAATTATCGCGACAGGTTGAGCGGTGGAGGGAAGCTAATGGCGCTGCTTAAAATAATAACTGGTATAGGTGCAAGTATAGTGAGCGATATTACAAGCCATCTTACAGCGAGCCATTACCATACGGTGCAACGCTCCCAGCCGCGCGTTGACCGCGACCAGCCATGGGCACGTGGCACCTTTGAGCTTGCAATGATGCAAAGTATTTACCAGAAAGTGACCAAGCCACTCTTTCGTGCCAATTTGCGTATTTTAGTGACAAGCTCTGATGCAAAACGCCATGCCGAAGTGTTGAAAACCGCTATGACTGGCTATAGTGCGCCACCACATCAGCTGCTTAAAGCAACATACAACATACCTATTCTGGCAACAATACGGCAGTATAATGCAGTCAACCGATTACCATCATTTATGCCGTGGAACACGCTCACACTTGCTTCAACCGAGCTGGCAAGCCTCTACCACTTTGTGCCGCATGACAGTAGTCAGGTAGACAACCGTATCGTATCATTGAGTCGCACGCTATCAGCACCAATTTCTCTCAAGGACCATCCAGATTTTTCGGTTGTAATTGGCCTCAATCGTCATCATGGCATTGAGACACCAATTGGCCTTACCGAGGCAGAACGTGCTCGCCACCAGTATATCGTTGGAGGAACGGGTAGTGGCAAGACAACCATGTTGCAATATCAGATTGTGCAGGATATGGAACAAGGTAATGGGCTTGCAATTATTGATCCGCATGGCGATATGGCAGAAACGATGCTGCGCTATGTTCCACCAAAACGCATAAAGGATGTTGTCTACGTTAACCCAGATGATCTGGACTATCCACTTGGTCTTAACCTTCTCGAGATACCGCCAGGACTCGAGGGGACTGCCTTGCTTCGAGAAAAGGATCTCATTACTGAGTCAGTTGTTTCGGTGTTTCGCAAGCTTTTTAGCGATGATGACGCCGGAGGTCATCGTATCGAATATGTCTTGCGTAATGCAGTGCAGACCGCACTCACGCAGAAGGATGCAACACTCTTTACCGTGTTTGATCTGCTGAATAATACTCAGTATCGACGACGTGTCATCAAGACGCTTACAAATAAGGATTTAGCCAGCTTTTGGGAGCAAGAATTTGGTAAAGCTGGTGGTATGCAGAAGGTAAAGATGACAGCAGGGATTACAGCAAAAATTGGTCGTTTCTTATTCTCCGCTTCAGCTAAGCGTATTCTTGAGCAACCAAAGTCGACGATAGATTTTGATGATATTATTAACTCTGGCAAAGTTCTCATATGTAATGTTTCGAAAGGACGACTCGGTGAAGATACTGCGGAGCTCTTTGGCGTGACAATCCTTGCAAAACTCCAATTGGCGAGCTTGCGCCGAGCACGCATGCCACAAGTGCGGCGTCGCCCGTTTTATATTTATGTTGATGAATTTCAGAATTTTGCTACCACGTCTTTTGTGCAGATGCTGTCAGAAAGTCGCAAATACGGTGTATTTATGATTATGGCAGAACAATCGACTGCACAACAACGCGACCAACAGACAGTAAATATTATCCTTGCAAATGTTGGTACGATCATTTGCTTTCGAACCGGCAGCCCACAAGACGAACAGCGCCTGCTACCACTGTTTTGGCCCTTTATTGAGGCAGGGGAGATTAGTCGTTTGCCAGCCCATCAGTACTATGCTTGCCTTGCAGCAGTACACGCCCAGGAGCCCCTTTCTGGTGAGACGCTACTACTAACAAGCTCTGGGAGTGATGCTGTGCAGCAGGCAGTGATTACTCATTCACGCCGACAATACGCAGGAGAACGAGCAGACGATAGAAAGGATATCAACACACCACCAAAGCGCCACGATACAGAGCTTCGGCCATCGAGTGAGCATGGTAAAACAGAAGAAAAACTGATGATTGAGGTGATTGATAAGGAATGAGGAGTAGGATGGAGACTGTTTATCGATGTGGTATCTAGACAGATATAGCGTATAAAAGGGAAATCAGAAGTTCTATATTCGTGCTAGAATAGTCACAGAGTAGAAAGTAGGGGGTGAGGGTAGAAAACATGCGCAATAAGAAACTAGGTGACAACGATAAACTAAGCTTCCGCACCATTCTTCTCCGTGGTATCCTCTACGTCATCATTATTCCAACGACCGTTATGCTTTTCCTCGTCGGTGGATTTTATCTTAAGTTAGATATCGAGGCTGGTCAAGCTCAAGCGACAATGAAGACGTACTTACGTAACAAGTATAATGAGGAATTTGTTGTCGAGAAACCAATACGAAACGGAAGTGGGTTCGCGGTGCGGGGGTGGTTTGAAGCGGTAGCTCATCCTGTAGCGAACAAAAAACTTCTCTTTAAGGTGATGATGTCACTTTCAGATCCATGGGATGATTATGTAGATACACTATGGGGCATGCAAGAAATGGCAAGAATAAAACCGATGGTCGATAAAATAATGGCTGGATCGTACGTGTCTACCGTGGATATAGCAACAGGCGAAATTGGCAATGCTGTTACAGACACTAAGGCTTTGCCGTTATTTCAAGAGGTAGCACATAAGCATAGCCAAAGTATACTCTATAAGCTAGAAGTAACTGCGCAAAGCGATGCTTCTTCGTTAGTACACTATGAGCGAGTCAAGCAGTTGTTGCAGATTATTAAGGATGTTCCTGCTGAAACTAAACTGATATACCAATGGTACGAAAATGGTACCAAGCACAGCATAGTGCTCTTAGAAGATGAAATAGCAAAAATACTTCACGAAAACCAGGATATTCGTATATATGATAAAGAAATAGTTAAGGAGAAAAAATGAATTTAAAAGTTGAGCAGTATCTTACCTTGCCATCGCTTGCTTATCAAGTAATACCAAATAGTTTGTTAGATGATGTATCAAAACAAACCCTTGAAGAAATTTTCTCTCACTTGGCCACAAGAACTAACTTGCTTGAACTTAAATCTCCTCTCCTCATGGCGCTTCATCAATTAAACAACTTGCAGAAGAGGAACAACCTGAAAGTTCTATATTTAATGTAAGAATAGTCACGGAGTAGAAAGTAGGGGAAGGGTAAAAAACATGCGCAAGAAAGAACCAGACGAGAATAATAAGCTAAACTTTCGCACCATTCTTTTCCGTGGTATTCTCTATGTAATTGTGGTACCAACAGCCATCATGCTTCTCCTTGTTGGCGGATTCTATCTCAAATTATGTGCTGAAGCTAGCCAAGCTCAAGCAGCAATGAAAACATATCTACATAGTAAATATGGTGAAGAATTTATCGTCGAACGACCAGAAAAGAATGGAAGTGGGCTTGGTGTAGAAGGGTGGTTTGAAGCAACAGCCTACCCGAAGAATCACACAGACATCCGCTTCATTGTTATGCTGTCATCCTCAGGGAAGCATGATGGCTATGCTGGTGCTGTATGGTCAAAAGAAGAGACTAATCGACTCAAACCTATTATTCAGCGTATCTTTAGTAAAGATGTAGTGTATAGTGTAACCATCCAATCGTCTATGACGCTACAAACGAAAGATATACAAGTTGACGGTGTAATACCACGTTTTACACAAGCGGCAGCACAATATAAGCAGCAAATTCCATATGATATCACTATTCAAAAAACACACCAAACACGAGAATATCAGGAAAAAATGCACGTCGTCGATAATCTTAAAGAGCTTGCAAAGGATCTGCCAGATACCGTTGATACTACTATTCGCTACCAAGCACAAACAGCTGGAGGTAAGAGGTTTGATTTGGATATAACAATCATGGCATTAAAGTCCACACCACAAGAAACATTAATCACAATGTTTCAAGAAAAGGAGAGTCTGTAAATATGAGCATAACAATAGAGCAATATCTTGCACTAAGTGCACTTGCCTATAAAATACAACCTTCAAAAGAATAACTAGAAAGTTCCATAATTACACTACTAATAGTCGCGTAGCTAAAATAGGGATCTTGAGAGCAGAAAATATGTCCAATAAAAAACCAAGCGATAACAGCAACCTAAGCTTCCGCACCATCCTCTTCCGTGGTGTTCTCTACATGATTATCATTCCAACAGTTATCGTGTTGGTAATATTTGGTATATTTTACACAAAATCTACCATTGATGATCATATTGCTCAATCACATATGCAGTCATACCTCAAACGTAAGTATGGCCAAGAATTTATAGTAGAGAATTATCGAATCGAGGGAGCTGGCCTTGGAGTAGATGGTGTTGCTAAGGCTGATGCGTACGCTAAAAGTGACCACACGATTCGGTTTATGGTGAAGGGCTTCCCAGGCGATAGTCCGTACAGCAATAGCTATTGGGATGGATATCCTGATACGATATGGGCAAAACACCTCAAAAAGGATATTGATCCTATCATAAAAAACGTATTTGGTGCCGACACATCACTCGCATCAATAGAAATTTACAGTATACCTGCAGTGAACCAAAGGATAGGAAAAAAGATACCATTGTATCGTGATGCCTTCCAGCGATTTGGTAAAGATATACATGTCGCTGTACGTATAAAGAGTAGAGTTGTCCATAATGATGTAGCCGCACAGATATACCAGATAATCGTCAAGCTGCGAGAGTTCGGTGTGTCGCTATCTGTTAATTATGAGAACCCCACGGTATATGTTGCATTAGTCGAAGAAACAAGTATACGCGGTATACACTCGCCGCAGGATGTGGGGAAATATATCGAAATGAAGGAGAAAAAGCTATGAAAAGAGAACAATGCTTGGCATCAAGCTCATTATCCTAATAGTACATCCCTAAGTAGTTTTGCCTCTAGTGGCGAGAAGCCATCTATTGAGGCGCTCATAAAACAGGGAAAAATTGACAATTATCGCCATAGCGATGGATCTATTTCTCCCGAACGCAAACCCCTCTCCTCCCTCGCATCCTGACACCTCATCAACGCTACGACTTTCAGAATAAGAACAACTCAATAGTTCTGTATTTGCGCTATAATAGTCACGTAGCCAAAAAATAGGGGTTGTTGGGAGAAGAGAATATGTCCAAGAAGGAACTAAATAATAACACCAAACTAAGCTTCCGCATCATTCTTCTCCGTGGTATTCTCTACATCATCATCATTCCAACAGCTGTTATATTTTTCCTTGTTGGTGGATTCTATCTCAAGGCCGGTATTGAGGCGAATCAAGCTCAAGCAACAATGAAAACTTATTTACAAAACAAATATAATGAGGAATTCATCGTTGAGAAACCAGAGCGGAAGAGCAGCGGCCTCGGCGTAGAGGGAGTACTAGCTGCCAATGCTTACCCTATACGAGATCCTCATATACGATTTTCTGTAAACACCTCATCGAATGGCAATCAAGATAACTATCCAGGTGTAATATGGTCCCGCTCTCAGAATGATAAGTTGATAAAGGATCATATCATAAATAACTCGTGGGCGCAGACCGACATCACTGTCAGTCTTGCAGACAATACAGCACAGTCGCTGAGCGGTACACCTAAAACATATGAAGAAGCGATAGCATCTTATGGAAAAGACATACACTACATAATAAGTGTTAATCGTAATACAAATCAATTGGCTGTCGATAACCAGGATCGGTACTATCTCATGAGCCTCATTAGATATATCAATCAGCAAAAAGTTGGCTACCGTATTATACATTACAGCATACATGATACGAAGATGGACACAGACATAGTGTGCAATATACAGCTAGAAGGTACGCGTCTATTAGATGAAAAACAAGCCAATGAATGCTTTAGAGAATAAGGGGTGAGGACAGAAAACATGCACGAGAAAGAACCAAACGAGAATAATAGGCTAAGCTTCCGCACCATTCTTTTTCGTGGTATCCTCCGCGTTATCATTATTCCGACATGCGTCATACTTCTATTAACTGGTACATTGATCGGTATATTTCATATTAAGTACCTTATAGAGGCTCATCAAGCTCAGGCTGAAATGCGCGCCTATCTAGAGAAAAAATATCATCAGCACTTTATTATCAAGAACTATCGAATTGAAGGGGGAGGATTTGCAAGAAGGGGCGGCAAAGTTGCAGATGCATATAGAGAGGGTAGCTCTTACACCTTTCGCGTTTTAGAGAAAGATCACCGGCTCTACCGCGATAACTATCTCTCGGCACTTTACAATGAGCAAGAAGAAAAAGATCTTACCAAGATGGTTAAAAAGTTGTCTATACCTGCAGTAAAATATATGCCAGATATTACAATTGCTCCTGATGTAGCTGATGGGATACAGGGTACGCCAGCTTTTGCTGAGACGTTGCGAAAGTATGGGGACCATATTATATATGAAGTATCTATTGTTGTAGTAGGGGACCAGGTAAGAGAAGAGGATGTCCAAAACGTAAGAAGACTTATGGAGTATACCCAATCAAAAAACCCGAAAAGTTATGCTGTGAGATACGTTGTAAATAGCAGAACTGAAGATGCGCGATATATTTGTCAGGAGTATGGAGGTATAAGCGAGAAAACGGCGCAGGAAACTTCCAAGGATTGCTTTAAAAAGAGTAAAGGGAGGATATAGCCATGGTAAAAGATGAACAGTTTTTAACTTTGAGCTCATTGGCATATGAGCCGTTTTCTGATAATGATATCAACAAATCTTTAAAAGAAATCATTAAGAAAGTACCTAGAAACAATCGCCTTGACCTTAAACCCCTCTCCTCCCTCGCATCCTGGCACCTCATTAACGCCACAACCATTTCATCTGGTATGTCGGCTATTGCTGTGCAAGATCCGGCCACCAAAGACATTGTCTTTGCCTACCGCGGAACAGATATTGATAAAAATATCTGGGAGGCGATCAAAGATATTGAGTCGGATATTGCGATTGCATCGAGTGGGAATGTTTTTGTGCAGGATGGGCTGAACCAATTCCACGATGCCTACACCTTCTACACCGAGACGATCAAGAAAGTTGGTGGCGGTGCTCATGTAGGCACTAAGAGCTTCACCGGTCATTCACTCGGTGGTGGACTGGCGCAGTATATGGCGTATAAAACTGGTGGTGCATATAAGACAGTCACCTTCGACGCGGTAGGAATTGGCCAAGTGCTGAAAAATGTCAACCCGCGGGACTATGATGCCTCAGTAACGGACTACACCAACGAGCACGATATCATTGGCATGTATGGCGTGCAGCTGGGCCGCACAGTGTACATTAAGGATATGAATAGTGATGAGCTTCGTAAGAAGGACCGTGACTATGTGGCAATATTGCAGTATGCGCAGGGTGCCATTGCCATGGCAGCACGCAATGGCGAGCATGCCTCAGCTATGGGATGGATGGCAGCTGCAAGCGTAGCATCACTCGGATATGCAGCGAATCATACTAGCCAAGAGCTAGCTTTTGATGCGCATCGCCCAAGCAGTTTATTAACTGATGATGGTACGCTAGCAGCCACTGTACCACAGGGAGACTCCATCACGAGTACATTGGCTGGTGCACTTCGTACGACACTGGGAGTGTATACCGGTATTGCCAATGGTGTTCATTTCATCGTTGTTGAGATTCCAAGTGCTACAGCTGAAGAGCTTGTGCGAATAACGCTTTCTGTCGCTGAAAGCGGTAAGAAGATCATTGTCGATGTGGCACAGGTGATTCGCGATGAGGTGAATATCCTTACGTCTAGTGTATATGAAACAAGTCGGATTATGGGTGAGCAAGCCGATGCCTTTGCTCGTGTGCTGATGACACAACTTACTGCGGCTGCGCAATGGACAACTTCGCTCCATCTCGATATTGCCGTGCTGGGTGCACTGAGTGGTGCAGCTAGAATAACGCGCGATACACTTGCTGCTATAGTAGAGACGCCTGATGCGATGGCGCGTTGGCTGCAGATGGTCTTTGGTGAGAGCATTCGTGTGGTCGGCACATCAGCGGATGATAGGATTGATGGGTACGATCATGTCCCTGATTATGGTGCGACGAAACGTGCTGTTTATGTCGAGGGACGGGCTGGCAATGATTATATTACTGGGACAAACTCTGATGATACGCTCATAGGTGAGGCGGGTGATGACAATATCGAAGGTAAAGATGGTGACGATATGATCTTCGGTGGTGATGGCAACGATTCTCTCCATGGTGGGTTTGGCAGTGATACGATTTTTGGTGGGGCTGGCGATGATCAACTAGATGGTATGGAAAAGAATACACTATATGGCGGCACAGGCAATGATTCTCTAGGTGGGTCTGGTCATTTTATTGGTGGTCCAGGCGACGATGAGATATATTCTCAGGTTGGTGATGACACATATCGCTATAACCGCGGCGATGGCAATGATACGATTAGCGACTTTGGTGGTGTTGACACTGTACGGTTTGGTGCGGGTATCGTGCCAAGCGATGTAACAGCACGCTATGAGAGTCGCCCGTATGGCACGCCAGGCAATGACTATGATCTTGTCTTAGATATAAAGAGCTCTGGTAGTATTCGCATCAAAGACTATTATGGTTCGAGTGACTGGACAGAACGGAACCGTCCTGTACCAGGTCATCGTGTCGAGCGCTTTGTCTTTGCAGATGGCACCGTGTGGGATGAGCAGGCAATCCGCACCATGACGCATAACTTACAAGGTACAGCTGACGATGATTCTATTGATGCCTTTGATGATGATGGTATCACGGTACATAGTGGGGCTGGTAATGACACTGTGCAGGGCGCCAGACAAGACACTAATACACTCTATGGCGATGATGGTGACGACAATCTCATTGGTGGTGAGAAAGATGATGTACTGGTTGGCGGGCAGGGTAATGATGTGATATATGGTGCAGGCGGCAACGATACCTATACCTTCAAGCGAGGGGATGGCATTGACACGATAGGTGATAATGGCGGCATTGACACACTGCAGTTTGGCGAAGGCATTAATCCGCGTGATGTGACTGTTCGACGTATCCATCTTTCATCATATGAGAGTCTCGAGCTTGCTATCACGGGTACAGGTGATAAAATCATTATCCAAGGATATTTTGGCTCGTACTCATACGACGGACTGCATGAGAGCACAAGCCAGCAGATCGAGAAAGTGGTTTTTGCTGATGGCACGGTATGGACACCGAAGATGATTGCACAAATGCTCGCAGAGCACACGAGGGAATAGTGTATAACTTCCTAGAGGAAGAATAAGACAGCGAAAAATAATAAATGGGCTGATACGAGCACGTCGCTTCTGCAGGAGTCTCTTTAAGCTAGCTTTCATCTCCCTCCTGCACAATACCACACATGAAAACAGCAACCATGACCCAATCAGCCGCAGTGGTAGAGACGCCCGCTGCGCCGGTGCTGCGTGCGCTTAATCCGCGGACGCTTAGTATCGATATTGTGCTGCCAGTGCTTAATGAGGCGCATGTCATTGCGCGCTCGGTGAGCACGTTGCACGCGTATTTATCACAGCATGTGCCGCATCGCTGGCGCATTATTATTGCCGACAACGGTAGCACGGACGGCACAGCGGAAGCGGCGCGCCAATTGGCGCTGCATTACCCCGAGGTGCAGCTCATCCAGCTTGCCGAGAAAGGCCGTGGCCGGGCTCTCAAGCAAGTGTGGCTACAGAGCTCGGCCGATATTCTGGCCTATATGGATATCGACCTCTCTACCAATTTAGACAGCTTCGTCCCAATGATCACCCCGCTGATTATGGGTGAGGCAGCTGTGGCGACGGGCTCGCGCCTGTTGAAGCAGTCGCGTACAACTCGCGGCTTCAAGCGTGACACTATCTCGCGCTGTTACAACTGGATTATTCGCCGGACGATGAAGACAAAATTTGTCGATGCCCAGTGCGGTTTCAAGGCGATTCGGCGCGATGCGGCACGCAAGATTCTGCCTCGCATCAAGGATACTGGCTGGTTTTTTGATACCGAGCTGCTCGTCAAGGCAGAGTACGCTGGCTATACCATCCACGAGGAGCCAGTTGAGTGGGTCGAAGACACCGACTCGCGCGTTCATATCATCAAGACCGCAACAGATGACCTCAAGGGCCTTTCGCGGGTGCGGCGCGAATATGGCAAGACGGGCTTTGGTGAGCTAGCAGCTGTGGCTGGACTTTTGCTGCTAACGAGTGTGCTCTACCTCTGGAATTTGACTATCAATGGCATGGCCAATAGCTATTATGCTGCCGCTGCTCAGGCAGCGAGTACCGACTGGACGGCCTGGCTGTTTGGCAGCCTTGATGCAGCGAACTTTGTTAGTGTCGATAAGCCGCCCATCAGCATGATGATCATGGGGCTGAGTGGTCGGCTCTTTGGTTTCTCGTCGTGGAGCATGCTCATGCCGCATGCGCTTGCGGGGGTCGCGACAGTTATGCTTGTCTATGCAGCGGTCAAGCGGTGGTATGGTGCTAAGGCAGGGCTCGTCGCTGGTGCGGTGATGGCGCTGACGCCAGCAGCTGCCTTGATGTTTCGCTTTAATAACCCCGATAGTTTCTTGACGCTCTTTTTAGCGGCCAGCGCTTATACCTTCCTCCGCGCCTTTGAGAATAAGAAGCCAGTGCTGTGGCTGAGTCTCGCAGGGCTCTTTACGGGCCTGGCTTTTAATACAAAGATGCTGCAGGGGCTGCTGGTACTACCAGTGATGGCACTGCTTTATCTAGTGTGCGCCCGGCCAAAGCTCGTGACGCGCCTCTGGCATCTTGGTGTGGCTGGTGTGGTGACGGCTGTCTCGACCTTTTGGTGGAGCGTGCTTGTATGGCTTACTCCGGCGGCTCATCGCCCGTGGGTGGGCAGTACCAATGATAATAATATCTGGAGCTTGATCTTTGGTTACAATGGCTTTGGTCGCTTGCTCGGTAGTGGCGGTGGCCCTGGCAAAGCGCCAGGTGGTGGGGTAGCGCAGATGGACCAAGCAGCGGTAACCACGACGCAATCTGCCACGCAGACGGCTAGCCATACAGCGACGCAGGCAGCATCCATGACGCCACCAACCGGTGGTGGTATGAGTGGGCACGGCGGCGGCCCAGGAGGTGTTGGTTTTGGCGGCGAGACAGGGGTGCTGCGCATCTTTAACGAAAGCTTTGGCCCTAATATTGCTTGGTTGCTTGTGGTAGCCGTGATCGGCGGCGGGCTCGTGTTGTGGCTGCTACGCCGTGCACCAAGGCACAACAAAGAGCGCGTTGGCGTACTGTTGTGGCTTGGCTGGCTGCTCATTCATATCATTATCTTTAGTATGACGAGTGGGACGATCCATCCATACTACGTTGTGGCGATGGCGCCAAGCGTTGCCGCCCTGGTAGGGATTGGCGCGCCATATCTGTGGCAAGCGTACACGCGGCGCACGAAGCTGGCTTGGCTTGTGCCGCTGACGATACTGCTTACGACGATCGTTAGTGTGATTATGCTTGGCTATAGCAATACCTGGCCGTGGCTCACCTGGCTTGTCATTATCACTGGTGGAGCAGCGGCTGTGATGACGCTTGTGCCACTGGTAACACTCCCTCGGTGGTATGTGCGAACGGCTCTTGCTATGGCTGTGCTGGCCAGTATGGCTGCACCAGTAGCCTTTAGCTCGAGCACAATAGCGACAGCGCACAGTGGAAGCATTCCTACAGCGGGTCCGGGTGCGACGGCAATGAGCGGCACGAATAACGAATCAGCCCAGGCAGAAGCCGCTCTTGTCTCGTACCTTGTGGCGCACCAGCAGAATGCAACATGGATTGCGGCAGTCAACAGCGCCAATGAATCGGCACCGATCCAGCTTTCCACAGGCAAGGCGGTGATGGCAGTCGGTGGCTTTAACGGCAGCGACAGCACGCTCACGCTCGAGCAGTTCAAGCAGCTGGTACGTCAGGGCAGTGTGCGCTACTACGTAGTGAGTCAGCATGGGCCAGGTGGGCATGGCGGGCAGCAATCGACGCAGGCAGGAACAAATTCATCGGCTCCATCGACTGCACAATCCTCATCGGCCCAAACGCAAACTACCCATCATCATGGTGGGCCGGGCGGCAACTCTGCTATCGCTACCTGGGCGGCGAGTGCTGGCACCAAAGTTGACTACGGTGGCACGCAATATACCGTGTACGATCTCTCGCATACAGTTTAGACCGTATCGTAACAGAGATAAAGAGCCAGTCTTTGGGCTGGCTCTTTATTATTTCTTTTACCTCAACTAACGCAAAGCTTACTTGTGGCGCATTGCCAGACCAGCGCGAAGTGTCTCATGATAAAACGGTAGCAGCGGCAGAGCATCGATCTCGGTGAGTGGATACCACGCTGCTGCGCTATTTTCGGCATTAAGCCGAGGCGTTATGCGCTGCGCACATTCAATGAGCACCGGATACACATACCACTGGCGGCTATGCGCTGCATCGATCTGCATCAGGGGTTGCTGCGCCACCACAATAGTTGTATCTCGCGGGTCAATGCCTAGCTCCTCGGCCAATTCTTGCCCGGCCAGTACCGTAATACTCGTATCGGTCCGGTCGATGAAGCCGGAGACGCCATTGAGCATACGCGGTTGCTCCACCTCTTGCTGGCTACGCCGCGCTAGTAAAATCTCATCACCGTAGCATACCACGCAATTGAAGACAAAACAGATAGGCTGACCAGTGTAGTCAATCCTTCCATCGGGCAGACGCGGATAGTCTTTGGTCTGGTAGGTAATCATGGCAAGTGGATTCATAGAGTTAGTATAGCATAAGAGGAATGAACAGAGGTAGAAAACACAGTATACAAGCTATAATATACCGTTATGTTTCACCTCTAATTCCCTAGGTGTAGCAAAAAATCGAATTTTTAAGACTGCCCTAAGCCACGTCGTGCATACTACAGACACAACCATAAACAAGGAGTATACGACAATGACACAGCAACCAACTCTCACCACAGATGAAGCGCTTGTTTTGCAGCAGATCAACGAGCATGGCGAAGATGATGTGATCGGCCTGGAGCAGAGCCTGCGCATGAGCCGCCCAAAGCTTATGGCGCAGCTTACGCACCTCAAGAACAAAGGGCTCATTACGGTCAAGATGACGACTGGCGATTGGTGGATCACCGTCAGCCGCCGTGGCCAACAGATGATGCGCCGCCTCTGGCCCGAGGCAGCACTGGGATACTAGCCTGCAATACGAAGGATAAGCATCGCCACTATGACACTAAGAGGGTGAGATAATGTGGCTAACACAGCTTACGCAATATGTAATGATGAACTTGAACATTCTTGGGAAATATTCATTCTTAGCACGCCATCGGGTATCTGAAAAGAGAAATCCAGGGCAGTGCAATATAGATCTATAATGACGAATAACACGGTATAATAAGGATATGAAACTACTAGTCGTTGATGATGAGCGGCGCATTGCCGAGTCGATAAAACAGGGGTTAGAGCAAGAAGGCTACGCTGTCGATATCGCCTTTGACGGCGAGGATGGCTACAATGCTGCACAGGCCGATGAGTATGATGCGATCATTCTTGATGTGATGATGCCAGTAATGAATGGCTTCGAAGTGGTGCAAAAGCTCCGCAGCGCGGGTAATCACACACCAGTGCTGATGCTCACCGCCAAGGACCAGACGCAGGATATTGTGGCGGGGCTCGACCACGGCGCAGACGACTATTTGCCCAAGCCTTTTTCCTTCGATGTGCTAGCGGCTCGCGTGCGTGCCCTGCTACGGCGTCCCCAAGAAGCGCTCGGGACCGTGCTGCGCGTGGCTGATATCGAGCTCGATACGGTCAAGCAGACCGTGACGCGAGCTGGTCAGCCTGTCGCGCTCTCGGCCAAAGAATTTGCCATCTTCGAGCACCTCCTGCGCAACAAGAATCAAATCCTCAGCAAGAATAACATCATGACTCACGTTTGGGACTTCGATGCCGATATTTTGCCAAATAATGTCGAGGTTTTCATCAACTACCTCCGGGGTAAGCTCGAGAAGCCATTCCCAGATAGTCGCCCGATTATCGAGACAGTGCGGGGCTTTGGCTACATCATCAAGGACGACCCAGTATGAGGCAGCGCCAATGAGCTTTCGCACTACAACACTTCGGCTGGCTGGTACCTACCTTGCGATTATCATGGTAATGAGCCTCGGGTTTAGCCTGGTGTTTTATCAGACATCGGCTGCGCAATTGGAGCGGCAGCGCCCACCGAGTGAGATAGGCAGGGAGCAAGAATTTCATTTTACCGACCATGCTGTCAATCGCTTCCTCGAGCGGCGAGCGGCTGAGGCACGGCAAGAGCTGATCGTTCAGCTGGTGCTCGTGAATCTCGCGGCGTTGGCGATTGGCAGTGTGATGAGCTATCTCCTCGCGGAGCACACCCTGCGGCCGATCCGCGCCAATATGCACGCCCAGACACAGTTCGTTAGTGATGCCAGTCATGAGCTGCGCACGCCGCTGACCGCGCTACGTACTGCGAATGAAGTAGCACTGCGCAACCCTAAGCTCACCCTAGCTGAGGCCCGCACCGTCATAGAAGCGAATGTGACCGATGCGACGCGGCTGCAAACGCTAGCCAATACAATGCTTGGCTTGCTTCGGCACGACCACTCGGCGGTGCAGCTGCAGCCAGTTGCCCTGCAAACTGTGGTGAGCGAAGCGATGAACTTGGTGGTGGCACCTGCCCAAGCGAAGTCGATTGCTATTGACGATATCACGCCACCTTTGATGGTGCGGGCTCATCAGCAGCGTCTTGTTCAACTCTTTACCATTTTGCTCGACAATGCCATCAAGTACAGCCCGGAGCATACCACCATCACCATCACCGCTGAGAGTACTAATCGCTGGGCTAGGGTGCAGATCATCGACCAAGGCATCGGGATGGACGCCGCCACGCAGCGCCAAATATTTCAGCGCTTCTACCGAGCCGACCAAGCTCGCACTGGTGGCCTAGGCCAGGGCTATGGCCTTGGGCTTGCGATTGCCCAGCAGATCATCACCGAACATGGCGGCAAAATTACTGTCGACAGTACGCCTGGTAGTGGCACGACCTTTACGGTAAGCTTGCGCCTTGCTGGCAGGCAGAGTACGTAGTAGATAACGTTCTGTAGAAATAAAGGGATGCTTGATAAATAAGCAAAGACGCGTCTCAAACTGGACTTGGACTAGCTGACAGCAAGAGTATATGGGTTGTATTACTTTTTGAGATCAGCTAAAAATTCTTCGGCAGAGTTAAACGGCTTACTCAAATTATTACCAGTTGCTAGCGATGGCTCAATTTCAGCAAGCAGTGCTTCGAGTTGCGGCGTCGTTAGCTCAGGGGTATACGGCTCAATATGGCGAGTTGCAACGATTTGCGTGAGGTAGCTGTTAATTAACGCGCTCAACGTTAGGCCAGCGCTTTTTGCAACTTCCTGGGCTTGACGCTTGATATCTTCATCTAATTTTATACGCGTTGTCACCATACTCATACTACTGAGTATGTACGAAGTAATATACTGCGTCAAGAACGGTATTCTTTTCTTGCACCCTATTAGATAGCACACTCGGACGAAGCTTATGCAAAAAATAGTGTGAGCTGAGCGCGAGAAAAGCGTGCGACAATGCGATGGGTCTGCAAGATTTCACTTTAAGCTTCTTTTAACGCCCATTCCCTATACTCGAACCATAATAACGAAAGGAGTATGTATGAAAATAGAAGATGGCTTTGCAGTGGAGAAGCGTAGTGCGTCGCCAACATCCCCATCGTCCATGCAAGTGCAGGCCAAAGGCACGACCAACCCTGGTTTGATCACGGCGGTGATCGGCGGCGTGATTGTGGCGGCAGCGCTCGGATTTCTTGGTGGTATGCAGGTCAATAGCCGCAGCGCATCGAGCCAAAGTGGCCCTGGTGGCCATGGTATGATGGGTGGTCAAACCAGCCAGGGGAGTATGTCGCCACCGGGCCAAGCAGGGCAGTCGGTGGGCAGCGGTGCTCAGCCAAGCGCACCGTCAAATGGAGCAAATACCACCACGCAAACCCAGCAAGGCACCACCCAACAAACCACGCAAGATACGACCAAGAATACCTAATACTAATAATAAAACCACCTCTGATATGAGGTGGTTTTTGGCTTACTGATGTAAGGATTATTGTGGTAAGGGGACGCCCTTTTCTTTGAGGGCTGGCTCGATGACGAGCTTGCCAAAGGCATCAGCGTCGGCCCACACTTGGCGCGCATCTGAGCTGCCTGAGGTGGTGAGCTTGCCGTCCTTGACGTATTGATTGGTTACATTCTTGCCATTGACGAGAATAGCTGGTGTGGCGCTAGCAGCATTTTGAGCACCAGCCAGGGATTTATCGAAGGCGATCTTTTTCTTAATCCGGGCACCTGAGCGGTCGGCCTCAGCGAGGTCGGTCTTGAAGCGGTTAACATCAAGGCCAAGCCCCTGTGCAGTGGTAGCGAAGTAGTTGGTGCGTTCTGTGCCATCGAGTGACTGCCACGAATTTTGTTCGGTGTAGAGCTTATCGTGCATTTCCCAATATTTGCCTTGGAAGCCAGCTGATTCGGCGGCAGCTGCTGCCGCGAGTGCATTGGGGTGGATGGACGAGAGAGGGTTGTTGCGGAAGATGAGCTGCACGTGATCCTTATATTTCTCAGTGACTGCCTTGAGTGCAGGCGAGGCTTGCGAACAGCCAGGGCACTGGAAGTCTCCATATTCGATGATTGTTACCTTGGGCGATTTGCTCCCGTGGGTATGGTCGGCGATGTCGCCATTTTGGCTACTGGCGCTTTGTACCTGCAATGGGTCAACACCCGACAGATTGATCGACTCACCTTGGCGCGACAGCCACACGAGCCCACCCAAGATTGCGAGGCAGAGCACTGCAAAGATCAGCCATGATTTTTTTGTCATAAACGAAACATTCCTCCTTATTCTTGCATATTATATCGTGCCCGAGAGGTCGAATCAAGCTGACAGAGGTGCTGCATGGGCCAAAGCATTGAGCCGATCAGGGGAGTGCGCTACAATGATGGCATGGAAATGCTCATGATCATCATCTTTGCTATCTTTGTGATTGCCCTCATCCTGGCTGGTAGTGCATGGCCTGATATACCGCCAGTGAGTCAATACGAGCTCGAGCGGCGTCGCCAGCAGAATAATCGCACAGCGATCCATCAGTTACGGCGTATTGCTGTCTATGATGATCTCGTCTCGCTTCAGCGCTGTGTGGTGGCGCTATTGCTAGTGTTGATGGTAATGGCAAGTATTGGTGCATTTGATTTTGGCGGTGGTGTGCTGGTTGCGCTCGTGGTGGCACTGCTCTATGGTGGTGTGGGACGGATTGGCTGGGTGCACGCGATTGCCCAGCGCCTCTATAATGCAGTTGAGCCGAGTTTCGTGAGCTTTGCTGGGCGGTTCCCGCGAGTGGTGCGCATTGTCCGTTCGTTTGTGCCGCCAGTAGAGACGAACCTTCGCCTGGGGTCGCGGGCTGAGCTTGAACATCTGGTGCGCCATGCGCGGCCATCAGTCTTGCCGCCAGTTGAGCGTGAGCAAGCGCTGGGGAGCTTAACCTTTGCGCGTAAGACAGTCCAAACAGTCATGGTGCCACGCAATGCTATCAAGACAGTCGAGCAAGACGCCATGGTGGGGCCGCTGTTACTTGACGAATTGCACCGCACGGGGCATAGCCGCTTCCCAGTGGTGGATGGCGACATTGATCATATTATTGGCGTGCTACATACCCGCGACTTTATGTCGCTTAAGGAGGCAGTGTCAGCTCAGGTGCAGACGGTGATGGACCCAAATGTATACTACATCGACGGGGCGCAGTCGCTCGAGCAAGCCTTGGGTGCGTTTATCAAGACGCGTCAACAGGTCTTCATTGTCGTCAATACCTATCGTGAGACGGTGGGGATGGTGACACTGGATGATTGCATCGAGGCGCTGCTTGGCCATGCTCCCACGGCGGATGATGACGAAGTGTATAGCCAGCCAGTAGCATTGCCCGAACCCACGCAGCCGCGTGCCCTCCCCATGGGCGAGCAGAATGATGCCTGAAATTGTGGTATAATCTAACAGATATGACACAACGAATACTTGCCAACCAAACGCCGGATTACACCGGTCAAACCATCACTGTGGCCGGCTGGGTACACGCACGGCGTGACCATGGTGGCCTGATTTTTATCGACCTGCGCGACCATACTGGCCTGGTGCAACTGGTCGTCAGCCCTGAGCAAACTGCGGCCTTTGCCCTGGCAGAGCATGCTCGCGACGAGTACGTCCTGCGGGCCCGCGGCCAGGTGCGTCAGCGTGGTGAGGGTCTGGCCAACCCCAATATTGCCAGTGGTAGTATCGAGCTTGTGGTAAGCGAGCTAGAGGTGCTGAACAAAGCCGAGACCCTGCCCATCCAGCCCTTTAGCGAGACCAACCAAGCGAATGAAGACCTGCGCTTTGCCTACCGCTACCTCGACCTGCGCCGCCCCAAGCTGCAAACGATGCTGCGCCGCCGCGCCGATATGTACCGCCGCATGCGCCAATATATGGATGAGCGCGATTTTATCGAAATCCAAACGCCGATTTTGGCAAATTCCAGCCCCGAGGGTGCGCGCGACTTCCTCATCCCCAGCCGCTTGCAAGAAGGTAAATTCTACGCTCTGCCACAAGCACCGCAGCAGTTTAAGCAGCTGCTGATGGTTGGCGGCGTGCCGCGCTACTACCAGCTGGCTGCGTGCTTCCGCGACGAAGACCCGCGCGCCGACCGCCTGTATGGTGAGTTCTACCAGCTGGATCTCGAGATGAGCTTTGTGGAAGATGGCGAGCAAGTCCGCCAGATGATGGAGCCACTCATGCAGCAGCTTGTGACAGACTTTGCTGGCAAAACGCTGCTTGATCTGAGTGATCTGCCAGCTGGCGATGGCCAACCCATCCCGCGCATTCCGTATCAAACCGCCATGGAAACCTACGGCAGCGACAAGCCAGACTTGCGCTTTGGCATGGAGCTGGTTGAGCTAACGGACGTGTTTGCCGGGACGAACTTTGGCGTCTTTCAGAACGCGGCGTGTATTAAGGCAATCTGCGTCACAAACGGTGCGTCGCTCAGCCGCAAGCAGATCGATGGCTTTACCCACATCGCCAAAGCCGAGGGCGCAGGCGGCCTGGCCTACATTACATACCAAGACGGCGCGGCCAAGAGCCCAATTGCCAAGTTCCTGACTGAAGAAGAACTGGCCGCTATCCAAGCCAAAACAGGGGCCAAGGACGGCGATGCAGTCTTCTTTGGGGCCGATAGGCGCCCCGTGGTCAATGCCGTGCTGGGGCGGCTGCGTAGTGAGTTTGCTGAGCACTTTGGGCTGAAGGATCCGCAGGCGGTGGCGCTGGCCTGGATTATCGATTTCCCATTCTACGAGTGGGATGAGCATGCGCGCAAGCTCGACTTTGGCCACAATCCCTTTAGTATGCCAAAGGGTGGGCTCAGCACGCTGCAAGCCGCCCAGACAGACGAAGACAAGCTGGCCATTCTGGCCGACCAGTTTGATATGGTAATGAACGGCTACGAAATCTGCAGCGGCGGTGTGCGCAACCACAACCCGGCCGTGCTGTACGAAGTATTCGGGCTGCTGGGCTATAGCCGGCAGTATGTGGAAGAGAAGTTTGGTGCCATGCTGCGGGCCTTTACCTACGGTGCGCCGCCACACGCGGGCTGCGCCTTTGGCATTGACCGCATCCTGATGGAGCTAATCGGCGAGCATAACGTCCGCGAAACCCTCGCCTTCCCCAAAAACGGCAGCGGTGTCGACGTCATGATGGACTCACCCGCGCAGGTAGAACCTGGGCAACTGAAGGAGTTGGGGTTGTCGTGACAGCTTACCTCGTCACTGGCGTTGCAGGCTCTGGCAAGACAACATTACGTAACATATTTCGCAGTCGAGGATACCAAACGTACGATATCGACGAAGGCTTTGCAGGGTGGGTACACAAAGAGACGAATATCCCAACAGTAGAGATCGATGAGCCAGTAGAGCCGCTTAATTTACATCATGAATGGCGAATTATCAGTAGTAGGCTGGAGAATATTATACGGCAGTCTCATGGACTGACGGGTGTCTTTGGCTCGGCCCATGATTTGTATCAGTATGCATATTTGTTTGACGCTATTTTTCTCCTTGAGTATCCGAGCGAGGAAGTCTTGCGGCAGCGAATCGCTCAGCGTCTAGCTGGTAGCTATGGTCAGGAACCTGGCGAGCTAGAAAATATCATTCGCTATTGGCCAGTCTACGAAGATAACTTTCGGAAGATTGGCGCAACGACCATAGATTGCACACAGCCGATTGACACAGTGTTGCAGACAATCCTCACGCAAGTAGATTCACAAGCAAAGGATACTCTATGAGCTGGGATCTCACCGCAATCAAAACAAAACGCCATATTCAGTCGGTTAGCGACCTGACGGAAGAAGACTGCGTGCCGCTTGAGCACCAGCAGATGATCACCGAGCTCGAAAAGGCCGCCCAAGCATGCGATGCGCAGCTAGACACTCGCGACCCGTCGTGGCTTGTTATGCAGAAGAGAGAGTGGCTGATTGAATTTAGCCTGAGCAAACATAGAGAACACCTCATCACCATGGGGCTCTTCGTCAGAGGTAGCAAGGAGCCAACGGAGGTGTTTGCGTATCTCATCCAACAGCTTGGCATGCGGCTGGTGGAGTGGAGTACTGGCGAGTTCTTGGATCTATCCAAGCAGAGCAGCTTCGGCCGCTGGCAGGAGTGGAGCGAGCGAGCGCTAACTCGAGAAAATAAGTAGGTACTACTGTTCTACGATTTACTAACTGTTACCGTTGCTGTACTTAGAATAGTATGGAGGTGTGCTGGTGTGATAGACCGAGCAAGCATTTCACGCGTTGCTTGAGTGTTTGTCGTTTCATAAAAGTGGAGTGGTATGGAAAAATACGTTGGATCGGTGGCAAATACCTTCGCCATGTGTGCGATTGCATGATGATGCTGACGTACCGGAAAAGTGCGAAGTATATTTTCTACTAACGCAGTGAGCGATGATGGTACATTCTTTTTGATAGTAAATTGTTGCGCTACCGCATTGCCATCGTAGTAGGCAGTAAATGTACCACTTTTAGCTGGGTAGATGGCCAGATCTTGTAGCCCATCACGGGCAATATCCAGCAAAGCTGGGTAGAAACAAAAGAAAGCGCGTGTCGCGTCGTCGCTTGCGTCTGGTACTTTCGATGCTGAGCGTGATATTGTCAAATACGTGTGGTGACTCAGTTATGCTCAGCGGGCTTGGGGGTGTGATGGTGGACGTCTGCGTTGCGCCGTTGATGTGTTTTGCTAATGCAGTGAGCTGTATATCAAGTGCGGGCTGGTCAACTACTATGGTTGCTTGCATTTCTGCTTCAATATGCCCAAGTACTTGCTGGATGGCCGCAGGACTTAATGGTTTGGTCTCTTTTAGTGCTGTTTCAAATAGTTGTTTACTATGGGCAGTGTAGACTTCTAGCTCAAAAAATATCGTGGATTCAATAGTTTGCCCGTGCACATTGCCGACAAACGCTCGGCACAGACCGTGCTTTTCAAGGAGTGCTAAGAATCGCTGTAAAACCAAGTGTTCATACACATGGCACACATCATGATCAAACGGTAGATCATAGAATGAATAGAGATGAGTAATCATAATGTCATATCTAATATATCACCGATGACGGGGATAGAGCCACCTCCCTCCTTGTGATAATGAGAAGGGAGGTGGCAGCGAACGGTCTAGAAGCTCTTGTAGGGAGCCTTGCTGTTCGTGTTACCGCCACGCCCCATCCGCGGTGTGCTCGCCTTCGACGGCGTATCCTTCGGCGTGGGAGCGCTACTGTATGTCGTTCGCGGCGACGTACTGTTGCCGCTTGTGTAGCACTGCTGTCCCGACTGAGACAACGAATCGTGGTGGTTCTTTCTGGTCATACCCTTCTGGGGGCGGCCAGTCGCCATATCTTCTCCTCGAAGATAGCTGCAGGGCAAGCCACTGCATAACGAAACCGCATATGCGGCTAGAGCAATCAGGCTTGATGGCTCCAAGAACGATGATATATATATATATATCGATTAGTTGTCAAGAAAATATAAAGATTACTTATCCTGTTGAGGTAATGTTGTTATATTAAATCGCTGATACTCTACTCCAACCTCTGCTGCCGCTGCTGTGCAAAGTGTATCAATCAATCCCTTGCCGGCGTCACTCAAGATAGCGTCATGAACAGGAAAAGCCAGGCGTGGCACGACGGCCTGCAAGAAACTACGTACCTCGGAGAACTTGAGCCATGGTGCGGCCACTGGCAGAGCGAGGACGTCGATGGGGCGCTGAGGCAAAGCGAAGGAATCACCAGGGTAGTAGATGCGATTGTTGATCAACACGGCAAGGTTGTGGAGGCGCGGAATGTTTGGGCTCACCACGGCATGCTCACCGCCAAAGAACTCAAGCGTGAATGGCCCAATCTGGAGCGTATCGCCAGGCACTGCGGCTGTTGCGTGGTGAATAGAGAGTGTGCCCTCTGGCAGAGATATCGTTGTATTGTCTACAATGATATCGTCAATACTTATAATCTCTGTTTCAGGAAATGCTTGCATAATACGCTTGATGAGCGCAGGGCTACAATGGTCGGGATGGGCATGAGTAATGAGAACTGCCACTACCTGCTGCGGCATAACAAAATCGTCGGTGTATACACCTGGGTCAATGACTAAGCTCTGGCCATCAATTGTGACAGTAAAGCAAGAGTGGGCAAATTTCGTTAGTGTTGTCATACATCTAGTATAGCGGAGAAGAGGGTGAAGTGATAGGTTGCTTCTTGTCGTGGTATTGGTTGAGAATATTTGACTGGTGTCAGTAACTATAGGGCTCCCTATAGTAAAGATACATATGTACGCTCAAAAACCGCTTCCTAGTACGGGAGCTGAAAAGCTTAACTATGGCGTAGTAGCAATTTCTGACAGTTCACCAGACAAAACAGTAGATAGGAGAGAGATAGTCCTGAAAGTAAGCTAGGAAATCATTGTGCTATCACCAGAAATGTGACATTATAGCTGTATGAATAAAACGATTCTCTTTGTGCCGGGCTTCCAAGAAGGGCGCGCCGACCGCGATTATGATACACTTATGAACCGCTGGCGAGCAATGGGTTACGCGGTGGAATTTGTGCCAATCCAGTGGCATCGCACTATGCAAAAACAGTGGTTGCAGACGCTACATGAGCGGTATCGGCAGCATGATCCAGCCGAGACCGTCCTGGCTGGTTTCTCATTTGGGGCGTGTATTGCATTCTTAGCGGCGTGTGAGCAAGCACCAAGTGAGCTGTGGCTCTTCTCACTGTCGCCATCATTTGCAGAGTGCGCGGAGTATTGGTCTAAGCGCAATTGGCGCACTATTGGTAAGCGGCGGCTCGAATATGCCAAGCAGGTGAGTTTGGTGGCGGCTGCGCAGCGTATCACGTGCCCAGTGCAGATTTTTGCCGGCTCGGAGGAGTTTGTTAAGTGGCCTGAGATGAAACTTGTCTTTGATACTGCCGTGCAACATATCCCCGCCGTCCATGGCACAGTGGTAGAAGGTGCTGGTCATGCGGTTGATGACTCGCGGTATGTTGCAGCAGTGTGCGACGCAATAGAGCGATAACTGTGGTATAATATAGGCAATTATGACGAGAACACACGACACCTTACCGCAAAAACCTGAAGAACATTTTGACTTTCTAGGGGGGTAAAAGAGAAGGTTCGCCTCTTTGGTGTGACTGCAATCAAGTGGGCGCTTAAGCGCGTCGAAGACAGCTATTGGAAGCCAGGCGACCCGATAACGCGCTTCACTGTGTTTGATGATAATGCAACCTACGATTTGTCAGAAACTGATGGGATTATCTCGAATATCAGCAAGACGACACCTATTGATGTGATTGGTGGGACGATGACGGTATTTGCACCAGGCGAAGAAGAGAGGGTTTTGCGAGCACTACGTCAGGAAGACCAAAAGCAGCAATAAGCAATGGAGGAGCTACGCTAGCCGTTTCTTGGCTAGCGTAGCGTAAGTTTTATCGTATGTGCTTTGTCTCGACATCTTGCCAGTCGTTGTTGTGCCGGAGTTCGGCGTTGTCGCCAGCGAAGACTGCTTTTGCTTCGGTGTTGTCGCTCAGCGTCCAGAGAAACCAAGCGGTCATGTAGGCATCGCCATATTCCAGCACGTCTTTGTGACCAACGGTCTTACGCCGCGCGATGACGCTCGGCTTGTCTGTATTAAGAGCGCGGAAGTTCTGCTGCAGGTCGCCCAGTGGGCTAATGGCAAGGCTGTCGCTTGGGCCGGTGCCAGCCATCATGTAGGTGGCTGTCTTAAGCTTGCTGGTGTCGTAGTGCCAGTTGTTGTCGTCTGCGGTGCCATGACCGACGGCGCTTGCGGTGTAGAGGGAGGCATAGCGGTGACTGTTGCCGTATTTTGTGGCAGCATTGATAGCACCGGCGCCACCTTGGGAATGCCCAGCGATGCCGATTTTGCTTGTATTGACGAAGTCCTTAATGGGGCTGTTCTCGGCGACATTAAGCTCTAGCGCGGTATCAAGCATGACCGATGTTGTTGCGCCAGTGCCTGTCCAGCCATCCTCATTGCCAATGACGACAAAGCCCCAGCTGGCCAAATGTTCGAAGACTGGTGCGTAAGTAGACGCGTAGGTAGCGGTTCCATTGACCATTAGCACAAGCGGGAAAGTCTGGTTTGGAGCGGTGCGCTGCGGGGCATAGATATGGTATTCCTTAATGGCTGTGCTATCGCTCTTGTGGGTGTGGTGTGTGACGCGATAAGGGCCTGGCTTAGTATAACGTTGCTCCAGTGTGCCACTGGGGCTCAACTTCGCAGCGTAACCCTTTGCCACACCATCATCGCCAGTGATGCTTTGGTTGAGATAGTTCATATAAAGCACAAGCAGCACAAAGCACACGAAGAGTATTGCTATGATGATACCCAGAATTTTCAGAAGCTTTTTTGCCATTGCTATATTTCCCTTTCGCTCATACTATAAGTGCTAGTATTTACTATACACCGAGTGTATAGTAATGGCAAGGGGAGAGTGATTACTTTTTCGCTGTATATTTTGGCTGTGCTAGCATGAGATCGAGCGGCCTTAGATCTCTCTAGTTATGGCAATGAGGCGCCTAAGCATTGCACTCACAAGAGCCAACGGTATATACTGATGAGCATGTACGAACAAGAACTTCATACCGCGCAGCAGATTGCGCGCGAGGCGGGCGGTATTATGCGCCGCTATTTTGATGGCGACCAACAGCGCCAGACCAAGGCGGATGGCACGCCAGTGACAATTGCCGATACAACAATCAACTCGTTGGTGATCCAGCGCCTCCACGAGACCTTCCCGGACGACGGCGTCATTGGCGAAGAGGAAAGCACGACGGGCTATGGCCTCGGGCGGAAGTGGCTGTGTGATCCAGTCGACGGCACGAAGGCCTTTACCTGGGGTGTGCCCACAGCAATGTTCTCGCTCGCGCTGGTAGTTGATGGTGTGCCAACCGTCGGCGTTGGCTATGAACCAATGACAGATCGGCTCTACTGGGCAGTGCGTGGCCATGGTGCCTTTTGCAATGGTACGCGGCTGCAGGTGAATCACCAGACGCTTGCCGAGGGGATCTTTGCGGCGTCGTGCAGCTATGCGAATATCCGCCGCCATAAGTATTATGATAAGCTAATCGAACGCAAAGTGAGCACGGCAAGCATTAGTGGTGCAGTAGCCAAGAGTGTTCGCGTGGCTGAGGGGCGCTTCGTTGGGTATTATGCCGAGAAGGTGAATGCGTATGATATGGCAGCAGTGCACGTTATTGTTGAGGAGGCTGGCGGTAAGATGACGAGTGTATCAGGCCAGCCGCTTGATTATACGCGGCCGTTTTGTGGTGCACTTGTGTCTAATGGTATCGTGCACGATGAGCTGATGGCGATACTACACAGCGAATGCTCATAAATACCGCACGCTACCAAATGGTATTTTGCGCTTCATCTGCGTGGCAATGCCGAGAGTATCGGCTGGCTGGACGGTGTGTGGGCCGTAGAATTGGTTGATCTCGTCGATCGCGTTAGTGAGAGCCTGGCGATCTGATGGGTCGTCGAAGAGTGCAAGCTGTGCGTCTGCCTCGCTTGTGAGAAGATAGCACGACATGCCAATCTCATAGGCGGGCAGTGGCATCGACTTGGTGAGCCGCTTGACGATCTGGAAGAGCGTAGTGCCATCACACAACGGATGCTCGCGGCGCTCGTGGTTGTGCCAGCGGCCTGTTTGATAATTTTTGGCATAGAGGCGTACACCACGGGCGCGCACGTATTGCTGCCGGAGCGCAGCCGCGATGTCCTCGCATAGAACGTGGAAGCGGCGCAAGGCTTGATCGTAATTGAGGTTTGGCTGATCGAGGACGAACTGTCGCCCGACTGTCTTGAGTGGGCGCTCATCACTATCTACCTCCCAACCGCGCAGCCGCTTATACCAGTCGCGTCCTGGCTTGCCATGAAACACCATGTGCTCGAGCGTTGCTTCGTCTGCAGCCAGAAAGTCCAGTGGTGTCTGGATACCAACCTGGTGGAGGCGCTTGCTGTAGCCAGTGGCAATACCAGTGAGGTCTTCGAGCGATAGTGTAGCGAGTACTGCGTGAAGATTATCTGCAGTGATGCAAGTCAGGCCGTCAGGCTTATTGATACCGGCAGCAATCTTAGCTAGCCAGCGGTTGGTGCCAATGCCAACATTGCAGCGCATGTAGTCGCCAACCTCGCTACGGAGGCGCTGCTTGATCTCCTGGCCAATCGTCAGTGCGCCGCGCGCCCGGATGTCAGGCGGGCTTTGGCTTAGGTCGATTACCCCCTCATCAATGCTTTTCATGGTGGCACTGGGCGAGTAGTCGCTGAGGATGGTTGCAAGTCGGTGGTAGACATAGCGATACTTGGGTGGATCGCTTTCTAGCGGAACAATATCAGGGCAAAGTAGCCGCGCTGCGGGTAAGCGCATACCGGTGTGTACGCCACGCGCTTTGGCTTCGTAGCTTGCGGTGACGATAGCCGCATGCTGGTTGCGCCGATTAACAATAACGACTGGTCGGTGGCGGAGTAACGGCCGAGATTGCTGCTCGATCGTGGCAAAGCAGCTATTAAGATCGATATGCATCATCAGTGGTGAGGCGGGATTGATATTGCTATGAGACATGATCGGCCTCTCGTGTGAGCCGCCACACCAGTGTAATACTGTCAAACTCCAGGCGGTAATCAGCCTGCTCATCTGTCACATCGAAGATATGCACCGTGCGTGCGCCGCGCTGATGCTCGAAGCCCAGGCCGACTCGCCGAATCGTCACTTCTTGGCCATTGCCGCGCCGAAATTTGACTGGCTGGCACGGCTGATGCCCGCGCCGAAAAATCGCTACCACCTCCACGACTTCATCAAGATACAGTTCATCATCCATTGTTCTTAGTATAGCGCATGAGCTAGGCACGGTCGATGAGTGAAAACATAGTAACAGAGGTAGAGCGTGCGTATACATCAAGTAATGTATTGCTATACTAGTACCCTATGTCACTCTCGCTTTACAAGAAACACCCTATGGAAGTGAGATAAAAACCAAACCTTTTACATAGGGTTAAAGGAAAATGATGCGCAGCTCTTACATACTGTATTGCCTCGCACAAGAGCATAGCGAAGACGAAGAAGAGGAAACTTTACAAAACGAACAGCGCCAACTGTTCTTGGCTACATTATCATAGTAAAGCTAATGTAACAGAGCGACGCAGCTCAGAAAATTATTTCTGTTTTTTGCGACTCTCGATGAACATCATAATAAGCCAGATAATGACGACGATTGCGGCGAGCGAGAGTAGCCCGTTGATAACCCATGCGGCTAGCTTCAGTACAACACCAAGTAGCCACGCGGCAATAATGACAATAGCGATTGTGAGAATAAGTCGAGATAGTTTCATCCTTCTAGTATACTATACCTATGGACACAGCACAATTCCAAGCCATGATATGGCACAAAGCCAAGCAGCTCTACCGCCCTATGCCGTGGCGCAGCCAGCCAACGCTGTACTATGTGCTGGTCAGTGAGCTGATGCTGCAGCAGACGCAGGTAGCGCGGGTACTGCCTAAGTTTGCCGAGTTTACTACCCGATTCCCGACCATCGAGGCCTTAGCGGTCGCTCAGCTGCCAGCGGTGCTACAGGCATGGCAGGGCTTGGGGTATAATCGCCGGGCCAAGTATCTACACAGCGCGGCGCAGGCGCTTGCTGCTGGTGCACCTATTGCGACGCAGGCCGACCTTGTGGCGTTGCCTGGTATTGGCGTAAATACCGCTGGAGCCATCATGAATTACGTGCATCAAATCCCAACCGCCTTTGTAGAGACCAATATCCGCACGGTGTATTTTAATCACTTTTTTGCTGGGCAGGAGCGCGTGGCGGATAAGGATGTGCTGGCGCTGGTGGAGCAGACGATGGATAGAGAACAGTCCCGCCAGTGGTTCTGGGCGCTAATGGACTACGGCGCTGAGCTAAAGGCGGCGGGCAAGGGCCAGCTCGGCACCAGCCGGCACTACACGCGGCAGTCGCGCTTTGCTGGCAGCCTGCGCCAAATGCGGGGCGAAATTGTGCGGCGCATGGCGCAGGGACAACCACTGAGCGCCATTGTTCAGGAGCTGCATAGTGACCCGCGTTTTGCTGCTGCACTAAATGGACTACGGAAGGATGGGCTGGTATGAGTGAGTTAGTCCTCACGCGAGCAGAGGCTATCGCGCTATGTCACACGTGGGCGCGGATGCTTCGCCGAGAGTATACGATCGACACGCTGGTGAGTGACTATGGCGATGGAGTGCTTATGTCTGACCAGCTAGCCTATCCGCTCGAGATGCAGCCGTGGATCACACCAGAGGCCGAGCCGCTCCTCTGGGCGATTCGCGACCATGCGGTTGATGTCGATATCGACCACACCCGGCGAGCTGATTGGGAGAAGCTACTGGAGCTAATTGATCAGTTGCCAAAGAATGGTGTGGCGAAATGAGCAGAGATGCCAAGCTTATTTCTAGAGTGTGACGAAACCAGCCATTATGATTTAATGACTATGCCATAAACAATGATGAACACTCACTAAATATATTCATATCCATAAAACTTAGCAAGTTATAGAAGAAAGATAAATAACAGAGGTAGAATCATTAGAATTGTTTGCAGCTCCTACAGCTGCACGCCAAGCCACCCAGCGAGCACTGTTCCAGCGCCATAGGCCAGGGCGGCAGCAATAGCGCCGAGCGCGAGCGTTTGCAGGGCAGCAACGAGTGGATTCTCACCACCAACTTTGCCCTTGATATAGCCAATTGCTACAAAGGTGAGCGCCGTAGCTCCCGAGCTGATATAAAACAGTAGAGGATGAGCCGCGCTCGAGCCGCGTGCCAGCACATGGGCAAGATAGGGGATAACAGGCACACTACCAACGACAACGAAGGCAGCAAAGGTCATGAAGCCGATGATTTTTGGTGAGGCGCGTTTACTTGTACTCCGCGCCGATTCATCGTGCTCAGCACTGGCCGCGAGGTAGGCGCTAGCACCCATCGAGAAGCCATCGGCAATGAGGTTAGCTGCGCCCAGCACCAAGATAATTGCACTCGAGATACCCGCGCCAGCACTGGCTGCCACCACAGCAAAGGTTGTGACAGTACCATCGACTGCACCATAGACAAATTCAGAAATATAACGTTTGAGGACAGGTTTCATATTCATAACTTGGTTAGTATAGCATAGTGTGGTACAAACGTAAAAGCGAGCAGCCAGTGGAGATATGATGAAAACCACAAAATGGAGGCAATGGACGTCTCGCCACTAAGGAGAGCAATGAATGTCTGAACAGAATGTTCATTGTAATAGTGCGCAAGATAAGTATAGGGCGATAGATAAGCACAGACCCAGCTTACCGCTCGTTTGATTGCTTAGGCTTGAGGAGAAGCTGATTGCGCTCGGCAGTGCGCGTCCGCGCCTCATCTAGCAGGGTAGTGCCTTCTTGCGAGCTAAGGCTAACGACCCGCACGTACTCGCTCTTGGTCTTCTTGTCGTAGCCTGAGACAGCGACGAGGCCGAGTTGTTCGTCGGCATAAATGACGTTCTCTTTCTTGCCGCTGTAGTCGATTTTGTTAAATAGGCTGACATCTAGCAGTGCCGTACCGCGGCCATTATCCCACGTGGCAAAGACACCAATGCGGCGCTGCACTGCATCTAGATCGGTTGAGTCAAATGGCGTATCTTTATCGATATACTCGATGATTGGTGCAAAGACCAGCGTATCGGCCTTGGGGAGGATCGTCTTGAGTGCGTGGTCGGCGGGTAGCGAGTACGCCAAGGCAAAGCGCTTGCGAAAGTCATACGAGAGCGGGTAGCGTCCATCGGTCGACGTGGTGCACTCGACCTGGAGGCGCGAATCGAGGAAGGTAAGCTCGGCGGGCGAGTAGATTGGTTTGTGCTCCTCTGTTGTGGTAACCTCATTCGTTACTTGGCTCACCTTTGTATCGGCATCGGTGTAGACCATAGAATTACCCATGACAGTGACGGGGGAGGCGTATTCATTCACAGCGTCAGACTTATCGCGTTTGCTGAGGCCGCAGCCCATAGCAAGCAGCTGCTGGATGGTATCGACAGCACAATACTGCGTTATATTGCCCTCGGCATCAGTAATGAGGCAGTCCATCACCATCTCGTGCCCCATGCCTTTGCCGAACTGCTTTTCTTTGCTGGGGTCGCCGTTTTTCTCATCTCTCGAGAGTACGTGCCCAATCTCATGGCTGTATACATTGCCACCAGTCTTGTTGCTCAGCACGAGCACCATCGGGCCGTTGCCGCCCTTGGCTTTGTCTTCGTCGGTGCTCTGGAAGGCAAGGCCGAGTACGTCATTCTCCACACCTGCTGTGTTAACGGCCATCAGCATGAGTGAATGCTCACCATCCTGTACGTCTAGCTGCTCGCGGTATTCTTCGGCGATTTTTTTGATTTGGTCGTTGGAGTAATAGTATTCGGTCGTGCCATCTTCCTTGGTGCGGGTGCTATCTGGCGCAGTGTTGCAGACAAACTCGGTCATGTGGAACTGATATGCACCACGAGTTGTGTGGGTAATGCGGCTGGTATGGACATGCACTTCTTCGAATATCTCTTCGTTACTCTTGCCAGGTTCGAAGCCAGCAGCATTAAGAGCCACAACGCCGAGTCGGACAACGACCGGCTGGAATGAATCATTCTCGTGGTCTTGGCACTGTTCTGCAGAAGGCTGAGGGGTGTCGCCGCTGAGTAGAGCACTCAGTGCTCCTAAACCAGCCGCTGCTAACGCCTCGCGGCGCGATAGATGTCGTGATGTTTTTTTGACTGAGCCATCCGGTACAGCTTCTGGTTTCGAGCGAGTCATATTAGCCATATTATATCACTAAAGGGCTAAAAATGTCAAACTTCGTAGACTTACGCTGTATAGCTCTAGCCATCTACAGCTCAAAGTCTTACCTCATCCTTTTATTTTTGCTATTTTTCTTTTGTAAGCATAAATAACGCTGAGTACTCCCTCGAAAATAGTTTAGCTGTCTTACAGAGGTAGAAGCAGATTAGTAGAAAGCTAAAACTCGCTTGTTACTGAAGCGAGTTTTAGGTGTGCTACCAGCGTGAGGTACTATTGCTACTCAGCTGGCGCTTGTGTTTGTTGCTGATTCTCGGTGTCGCTATTGGTAGAGAATAGCTGGAGGGATTCGTCACTCAGGACGTTTGGGTCAAAGGTGCCATCAGCGATCTTGCTGCGGCGCTGCTGGTACATTTTTTTAAACTCGTCGAGCGACTCCTTCGTGACGCTGCCTTCAGTTTTGTACGTCTCGGGCTCGGCATCGCGAGCGGCTTGTTTGCGCACCTCCTGGAAGCCAGGCCGACTGAGATCAACCTGCGCTGCACCACTGGTATTGTACATATCCATGGCGATCCACACCATGACGCCCGCAATAGCGATCACCCCGCAGATCATCACCAAAAAACGGTGCTCGCGCATGGTGCTCAGCTGGTGCTCGAAGTCGAGTTTATTGGGCTGGTTGGGCTGGCTGCTGGGCACTCGGCACCTCCTTCTTGGCAGGGAATTGCTTACTATAAAATACGTCGAACTGTGAGCCATATTGGCTTAGTAGCTGGTTGAGCCGCAAGGCGACATCGGCCACTCGTTTGCGTTGCTCACGCACGGGCTTGATGCGGTAATAGAACTCGACTGGTTGGTCGGTGCAGTCGATGCGTAGCAGCTCAGATAGCTTCTCCTCGTACTGGCGGTATTCGCTGCGGAAAGCGGTAAGCTGGGTATTGTATTCTACCGTCGTCTTGGCAAGCTCCACACCATCGAGTCGATTGAGAGCGATGCGGCTATTAAGTGGTGCCATCAGCCGGGTAGCAATCACCTCGTACTGTTGCCCTTGGTTGACCCGGACGAGCCCATCATTAGCGTGGATGCGCCGCAGGTTAGACTTGACGCGGACGCAGTTTTGTTTTATTTGAGTGAGTTGATCGTTGCTAAGCGGTGCAGCAGGCTCGGCATAGGCTGGAGAGCCAAGTGCAGCAGTAGCAATCATAACAACAGCAAGAAAAGTGCGCTTCATAGCTCCCCATTATGACGCATCAGAGGAGATTGGTCAAATGATTTGCTCTTAAAAATAATTACGTAATTACTGCTGCAATAAAAGCGATCAGTACTAACAAGATTGGTATTCCAAGACCTAGAATGAGAGCAATGTTGACACTATTGTTGATAATGATACTGTCGCGCTCGAGGCCATTGACGAGCTTGGCGAAGGGTGCGTAGGCTTGGATGGCGGCCCACCACCAGTCGTAGTCGTTGTTGAGGGCTTGTTCGATATTGTGGCCATAGAGAGTACCACCAATGCCAGGTGACACCGCGGCACCAAGGCCGGCCAGCAGCTGGGCGTTCGCTCCAGCAAAGTCGAACTGAATGCGCTGGCCATTAACCCATATAATGATAAAGCTTGCCTCGACCGCCGCTTTGGTAATCTGCTGCGGATCGATGTCGAGTACTACACCGATCATTTGATTTGTTTGGGGGTCAAAATCAACGGCGCGGATGCGATTGGCTGTCGTCCATTCGAGCACACAAGGCACTTGGCTAAAGATAGTGCGATTGCGATAGTGCGAGACGGGCGTTGCCATGACCAGTGGTGTACCGTCGAAAACGCTACTGTAATTGGCATCCATCATTACTGGTGCAGGCTGGGGAGCTGGCTGCATAACGAGTGGGGCGGGCTGCTGAGTGGGTGAGTGCTCAGTTGGCTGTGCTGGTGCTAGCTGCGCGAGGTTGCTCTGCGGCATTGGGGCTGCTGGCTGTGGCGCCGGAGCTGCTACTGGTGGCTGTGGAGCTTGCCACGCCATTGGCTGCTGTGGCTGTGTTTGCACTGGCTGCTGTGGATAATATTGTGTTGGCGGCATGGGCTGAGCCTGAGGCGGAGCTGCCGACTGTGATTGATAAGGATAAGAAGGAAATTGCTGATTCATGAGTGTATTATACTACACCGGTAGAAATACCAGTGTGGTAATCATCAAGGCTATCCGCTCCCTGGCACAGACTATAGCAGTAGTATGTATGCAGTGGCGCAGAGGTTATTTGTGCTTGGCTGGCGAGGCTGCACCGAGCTCGATGTGCTCCTTCTCAAACTCACGCAAGATCCGCCGCCGCATCTCGGCCGTGAGGGCCCACTGGTCGGATGGTTGGGTCTTGCCAGAGACAACAAGGCTAATCGACGACGCATTGAAGTCGCCAAGAATGTCGAAATGTGGTGGCTCGATCACTTTGTGCTGCCATTTTTCCTCACTAGAGATTTCTTCGCCAATCCGATTGATGATATCGCTGGCGGTACTAATGTTGGTATCAGGCGCAACGGTAATGGTGAAGTATACTTTGCTATAGCCCATTGTCTTGTTGATGACATGCTGCACGACACCGTTAGGGAAGAAGTGGACGTTGCCCTCGACGTCGCGGATCACTGTGGAGCGTACACCGATCCGCTCGACTGTCCCGCCAAAGCCATCAATCTCGATAATATCTCCTACCCGATACTGGTTTTCGCTAATAATAAATACCCCGGAGAGAAAATCTTTAACGAGTGACTGCGCGCCAAACCCGAAGGCGACACCAATGATTCCTGCGCTCGCAAACAGCGGCGCAAGAGCTGCGCTATTGAAAAAATGAGTAAAGATAGCATAGCCCGCAATCACCACCACAATAATGCGCCATACATTAGCAAAGAGCCCGCCCAGCGTCTTGTGTCGCTTCTCTAGATCCTTCTTAGGTAGCGTACGCTGATATGTGGTAACGAAGGCATGCCGCGTCAGCCACATCACCAGACGTGGTCCCACCCAATACAGTGCAATCGCCACGACAATAATGATAATAATCTCTAGTGCAGTGAGCTCGGGTGAGGTAATTGGCTTCATAATATGGTAGTATAACAGATGTGAATGATGAATTAAACCAGCTTGTGCTTACCTTGCAGCGTGGTGGCGTGGCAGTACTCCGGACTGATACCCTGTATGGCATTGTTGCCCGGGCAGATGACGAAGCGGCAGTAGCGCGGGTGTATCGTCTTAAGCGGCGTGATAGTAATAAATCATCCATTATCCTCGTGGCCGATGCCAGCCAAACGTATGCCGATGTACCCGCCTTGCCATCGCTTGATACCTCCCAGCCTACGAGTATCTTGCTCGATTCGCCCCATGCTCCGCAGTGGTTACGCCGCGCTAATGATATGCTGGCCTATCGCCAGCCGCAGCTGCCGTGGCTCCAGGCGGTCTTGCGTCAGACTGGCCCGTTGATTGCCCCCAGCGCCAATCTCGAAGGGCAGTCGCCCGCCCGCACTATTGCCGAAGCTCGTGCGTACTTTGGTGATGGTGTCGATTACTATTATGATGGTGGCACTGTGCCGACTGATACACCGCCATCACGCTTGGTGCGGGTGCTATCTGATGGGGTAGTGGAGCGGCTCAGGTAGGGCATAATAACCTGAGAAAAAGTTAGAAGCTTACTCAGTGATGTAAGTATTACAACATTTTTTAGAGCGGTTCTCACTGCTCGAGTGAAAAACATGCTAGACAAATAGTGAATTCTCATACCTCACCCAAATAACGTGGAGCGTGGAGCCACCCGCGAAAGAGGCTATGTGATTCAGGTATAATAGACTCATGACGTATCTTGACCCTCAGCAATTTATCATTACTCGCAAACGCAAGAAATATCGCTTTGCTAAGTTCCATAACGCCACCAACTGCTACGAGTACGACGAATGGTGCCAGGCAGCGCCAGAGGTGCGGCAGAGTGCGACAGTGCTCGAGGTTGGCGCTGGCACCGGGATGTTTAGTGTGGAACTAGCGGCGCAGCACCCGGATGAGGTATTTGTGGCACTGGATGTTAAGGGTGATCGCTTGCAAAAAGGTGCATACACAGCGCTCGAGCGTGGCATCACCAATGTGCTGTTTGTACGGGCTCGGGCCGATCAGATTGGCGAGCTCTTTGCTGCTCATTCACTCAAGCAGCTGTGGGTGACCTTTCCTGATCCGTTCCCCAAGCGGCGTAGCGCTGGCCGGCGTCTTACTCACCCAATATTCTTGCGCCAGTACGAGCAGCTGCTACGGCCTGGTGGCTCGCTTTTACTCAAGCATGACGACCGCGATTTCTTTTGTTGGAGCCTGGAGCAGCTCGTTGCCTGTCAGTGGTCGATTTGTGAACTATCTTTCGATCTCCACGAGTCGTCACTACCTGATGAATACAAGACGCTCACCGCCTACGAACAGCGCTGGATGAGTGAGGGGAAAGCGATTGGCTGCGTGCGAGCGACGACCGGTAATGGCCAGTAATACCATTCCGTGGCAAGATTACATACTCACCTGACTGAGCTCTAGCATGCCGTGTTGCTGGCTCGCTAGTGCGTTATTTTTGTAGCGTTGATCATAACTAATATCTGTGCTGCACCACTCGGGAGGGCAGAATGTTTCAGCGCGTAGTGTCGCCTCGGTCTCGCGGCCACGAAACTCAACTTCAGCAGTGACGAGCTTTCCTTCAAGGTTGCCGTGGTAGATATCAAGTTCGATTGTATGCTCGTTACTATCAGGGTCGGTGTAGGGCACATAGTAGCGTGTTTTCTCGATGCGCTTGCCCTTGGTGAGTGGCCATAGCGAAGCAAAGGTTGCTTCATTAATAATGATATTTTGCTCATCTCGCACGACAGTACCGCCCGATTTTACCGTGAGCTCAAAACGTTGTCCATCACCAAAACGCCGGACGCGTGTCTCCGATCCATCACTGCTGTGCGCGAGGTAGCCCTGACTGATGTCGATATGATCATATGAGTCAATATCTGCTGGTATCTCATCAAGATTGACTAAAAATTTACGCTCAACTTCTTTGAGCTGATTAGGGCGCTCAGGGACGTGAGAACTCATCATGTCGGCAGATTTTTCTTGTGCATAGCATGTCTCAAAATGATAAGCGAGGTTTGCATACAGCTCAGCAAGCTCAGGAAATTCTGTGCCAAATCGCTGAGTGAAGCTCTCGATGAGCTTGTCGTGTGCTGCTTGCAGTTCAGCAAGATTTTTAATGCCATAGTCCTCTTCGACTACCCGCACCCCTTGCCCAACAATATCCATCGCTACTGGAAGAATCTTATCGACTGCTCGTACAAAGCGTGCTTCGGGTGTGTTTTGTGCTTCATAGCGCTCTAGCCCCTGACGCATAACGGGCGGAAGACGCTGTAATAATGTGTGGGCTGCTTGCTGCTCGTTTTGTTGTTTGATGGAAAGCTGCACAGGGGTAAGGTCGAACGTTGCGACATCGCCAGTGGCAATCTCGAGCAGCTCGTGGACAGTTGCAAATTGCTGCACCGTATCATTATCCAACCGCGGATAGAGACAGGCACGTAATTCTGGCGCAAGGGCGGCAAGCGACCAACTATGCTCTGCGTCATTCTCGCGCTCGCCACCGGGCCGGCGTGGCACGCGCACTACATCGGCCAAATCACAGCTTATCTCTATACTCTGCAGTGCAATATGGCACAGCTGACTTTGGACTGGTGATGGTGTGATACCTCGTTCGTGTGACGTGTGTGGTGGATAATTGTGTTCTGGCAGCCAAGTCGTTGGCGTGTGATTATATTGGTTATTATTGTGGTGACTATTGTATGGCAGGTTATTCATATCACTACCATAGCGTGCTATAGTAAATATGGATAGATAGGATAATTTGAGTCAAATATGTTTGAGCAGAATACGATTAACCACCATATCCAAAGGCGGATTCTCAGTGTGTTGTGCTATCGCAAGGTGGCTCGCTTTCGTGATCTGCGCCCGCCACGGGTGGATACCAATCTCTTTAGCTATCATCTCAAGGTGCTGATTCGTCACCAGCTTGTCCAAAAGGTGCCTGGTGGCTATAGCCTGGCACCGCGTGGTTTGGCGTATGTCGATCGGGTAAGTACAGACACTATGCTGGTTCGGACCCAGCCCAAGATCGTAACCATGCTAGTGGTGCAAAATAGTAATGGTGACGTCTTACTCCAACAGCGCACTAAGCAGCCCTACATTGATACCTGGACGCTCCCTTACGGCAAGCTCCATATCGATGATAGATCTATTCAAGCGGCGGCTCAACGCGAAGCAGCGGAAAAGCTTGGTACTGTGGATCTCGCATTGCAGCATGCGGGCGAATGCTACATTCGCGTTTGGGCAGGCAAGGCAATCCTCTCAACCACACTGGCTCATGTGTTTTATGGGGCGACTGATGATATCACTCCGCACGAACGGCTCGTCTGGGCGCGCCCACATAAGCTGGCGCAGTACGCGCTTGCACCGGCGGTGGAGCAGATTGTAGCGCGGGTGTTCTTTCGCGACCCGTACTTTTTTGAGGAATTTGACGACGTTTTAGATCAATAACAAGGAGGATATATGAAGATCGACGACTACGCACAGCAAGCAATCACCACCCTGAGCAGCGACTATGCCTATGGCGATGCCAATGCCCAGCTGATGGGTATGGTGCTGGGCCTAGGCGGCGAATCGGGCGAGGTGCTCGAGAAGTTCAAGAAGATCCTGCGTGACCAGAAGGGTGAGATAACAGAGGTAGACAAGCAAGCGATTATCAAAGAGTTGGGTGATATCTTGTGGTATGTGACGGCGGTGGCGCACCTGCTTGGCTCGAGCCTTGAGGAAGTCGCTCAGCGCAACAACGCCAAGCTCGCCAGCCGCCAACAGCGTGGTCAGCTGCGGGGTAGTGGGGATGATCGGTAAGAAATATAATACTTCAGACTGGTTGAGTATGGATGTACCCATTGATTATTACGACCGAAGCTTCGCAGCGATGTCATTGATGATAGCAGCTTCGGTCTCAGCTTGAGTGGCGCGCTGCACAGCGTGAACGGTGTGCATACCTGTTGCGGCGGCAGTGGCGATATTCTTCGTCCGATCGTCAACAAACAGTACGGACTCTGGGCAATGATGTAAGCCCAGATGTCCCAATGCGTGAATGTATGTGGCGGGTGCTGGCTTACGGTAACCTGTCTCGTAGGAAAGCAAACAGGGGTCGAAGATGGCTTCGTCGTACACATCACTCTGCCGTAATACTTCGGCATGCTCTGGGATGGTGTCGCTCAGGATGCCAACGCGTAGGCCTTGTGTCGCCAGGTGAGCGGCGTAGCCCATTACCTGATTGCGAATCGTGAGTGTCTCGCGAAAACCTTTGACAATGCTATCTTGCTGCGCATTCGTCGGGTGGTCGCAGCCAAGCTCACGCCAGAATGCAGCACGATTAGTCTCTCCGCTGCCGTAGCGATGAATTGCAGCTGGCCAACGCTGGTCGAAGCCATCTGGATTACCAAGTGCTTGGCGTACATCATTGGTCACATAATCATAACTGTTGATCAGGACACCGCCAACGTCGAAGAGGATTGTTGTGATTGCTGGTGGACGCTCCATGATTATTATGCTCCTCCTCGTCCAAGATGCTGCCGCACCCAGCCATCAATCGTGCCTGCGCCCATGCAGAGCACAAGCTTGCCCTCGGCGCGGGCAGTTTGGATGGCGTGCCACAAGGTATCATCGAGCTCGGCGTAGTGGACGTTGCTACGGTTTGTTAGTTGCTCAGTCAGTTGCTGTGGAGTGAGAATAGGCAAGGCTGGGTCTTCGCGGCTGAGGTAGGTTGGCAGCCAGTAGATTTGCTCGGCGCGCTCCATACAGTCGGTGTATTGCTGACGGATCTCATGCTGGCGGACATTTTGATGTGGCTGATACACCAGCACAACGTGGTCGGACAACTCTCGTGCCATTTGCAATGTCGCGGCGATTTCTACCGGGTGGTGGCCATAATCGCTATACAGCCCAGTCCCAAGCCGCTCAAAGCGTCGCTGCACTCCCGGGAAGGTATTGATAGCCGCTCGAATGTGCTCGGGTGAGCCAAGCCTGAGCTGCTTGCACGCCGTTGCCACCAGTGTTGCGTTTGCTCGGTTGTGGGCCCCTGCGAGGGTAAATTGCTGTACATCTTCATCTTCCAAGACACGCGCCCGCCGCCGTGGTGGCACAACGCCTGCGTCGGCATCGTGCTGCCACATGATGGTATATTCGCTCTGCTCGAGGAAGCGGCTAAAGGCATCGGTGTAATCCTGCTTGGTAGGGTAGGTATCCGGGTGGTCGTAGTCAACAGAGGTCAGTAGTGTGAGATGGGGGTGGAATTGCAAAAAGTTGCGGTCAAACTCATCACACTCATACACAAAGTAGCGACTACCTGGTACGTAATGGCCACTGGGACCAAAGCTTAGCGTGGTACCCACCGAGTAACTTACTGGCTCGCCCAGCTGACGCAGCGCCCACACCATCAGGCCAGTCGTCGTCGTCTTGCCGTGGGTACCCGCGATGGCAATGAGCTGGAGGTCTTTTTCGTTGATGAGATAAGTAAGGAGTTCGTCACGCTTAGCGGTATAGATGCCAAGTCGGTGTGCTAAGACCAGCTCGGGGTGATCGGGCGGCAAAGCTGCTGTATAGATAAACCAATCGATGGGGGTTTGCTTGTGGCGATAGGCTAGGTATTCGCCTGTTTGGTCTTGCGAGACGGAGATGCCACGCTGCTCGAGTTCTTGTGTCTCGAGTCCAACATGGCTATCCGAGCCAAGCACATGGTGCCCTGCATCGTGCGCCAACTCAGCCAATGGCCCCAGGCCCACGCCGCCGATTCCAGAGAAGTAGATATTCATACCTTCCATTGTACCGCCTCTGGCACAAAACCACCAGAGGTAGCTAAAGAGTGCGATCGCTCCACCTCGCGCTACTGGGTTCAATATTGAGGTTATGCTATACTAGAGCCAAAGCATAAGTGGGCATACGTAGGGTACATAGCATGGCAAACAAACAGCAAGTCAAGCGGTCGATGAAGCGACTCCGGCGCGTTAAGATGTGGCACCTGGTGCTACTGCTTATGGTGCTGCTTGTGCTGTCGGCAACCTTTTTGCGGCTCAATAATGTGGGGATGACCGAGCGGCGGCGGGCAGTTCTCTCGGCTGACAAGGCGGGTAATATGGAGCAGATTCGCCAGCGCATCGCTGACCTCCAGCAGTATTCCTCTGCTCATATGAATGCCGATACTGGCCCAATTTACCTGCAAGAGCAGTATAATCGCGACGTCAAGGCTGCGCTAAACGCCTCCATGAGTACCGCCAATCGCGCTGGCCAAACCGCCAATGCCAAGGCTGATGCAGTGTGTAAGCCACGGTTCCGCAGCTGGTCGATAGACTATGTGCGCTGCGTCTACGAGGAGCTTGGTAAGCTCAGTAGCGCCAATGCTGGCCTTCAGACTGCCAAAATGCCCGACACCAGCCTCTACCACTACAACTTCAGCGCACCACTATGGTCGCCCGACTTTGCTGGCTGGACGATTCTTCTCACTGGCGTGGTCATCTCGGCCATTCTTGGGCGTATTGTGGGGATGATTATTTTGCGGATTATGCTGCGCGTTCAGTATCGAGCAGCGAAATAAATAGCCAAAAAAATAAAAAACTACAACATAATTTACAACACGTACAACACGCAAGATGGCTTTGAGCGGGCGTTCGCTAGACGCTCCATAAAATTTATGCTTGACCCCTGTTTATCGTACAAAAATAGTACCAACATCTATCATACATAATAACCATAAGCAAAAAACAAAATTGCTTACCCTTAGCCGTTATCTCTGTAAAAAATCGCTATCAAAGTGTTGACATCCATTTTATGAGCATGTAGGCTAGGTTTTGTAAGATCAAATAGGAGGAGCACTATGGCTTACAAATATACTAGTTCGAATGGTACTACATACTACTTGCACACGCAAAAAGATGCGGTATTGCGCGGTGGCGTAAAGCGGACGATTTACTACTTTTGCAAATCACCAAACAACGGCAAGGGTGAGCCGTGTGACATGCCTGAGGGCTACTACGTGAAGGAACACTCACGCAACAAATTCCCCTTTGCTGCCAAGAAAGACGCGGCAAAGCCCGCCAAGAAGGCTGCTAAAGCAACCAAATAACCCGGACACTTGTATATGAAAAAAGACCTTTCTGTAACAGAAGGGTCTTTTTTGTTGGACTTAGTGCAAGAAAGGGCTACACAGCAAGTAGAGTATGAGATGAAGCAAGCCGCGAACCTATACCGCGTGACGATAACTAAGTTTGTATAGAGAAGGACGCTCTCGCACCGCTCAGAGCACCAGAGAGCGGCGCTCAGCGTGAGCTGCGGTTTTCTCTCGTTTTGCGCCGTTCGCAGCGAGAGGAGCATGAGAGGAGGTGTGAGCGCATAAGCTGCGTATTAGCAATTAGCTATATGACATGTTATGTATTGGTGCAGCGCTCCCCACATGCAGTGCCGGACGAACGCGCATTGGCGAACTACCACGAGTAGCTTTGCCGAGACGTTGGCGCACTTGGCCATGCAAGACTGTCCCTGAGATAGCGCTGCCATCAATCAATGCTTCACCGGCAAAGAGTGTACTCGTCCAGCGCTTGCGTTGTTCACAGTCTGGTGCTTGGAGATTTTGCAAGACGAGCGCACACCATAGTTGCCGGGTCATCAGTTGGCGCGTGTCGGAGCCGTTGACGGTGTATATATTCCTGGGCTGTGCGGTGATATCGTTGTAACTGCCCATTGCTAGGCCAGCATCAGAGATAATGGTGACAAAGAGTGTCCAAGGAGCTGCAGGGTCAGTATGGTCAGCGCCAAGAGGAAGACGCTCGTCGACGAAGTCTGGCTTGGTTATCTCAGGTTGGCTGCTGCGGATATGTCTGCTTTGAGATCGGCGCACATCAAATAAACGGGCGTGCGGCACGAGGAGTGGGCCATAGATAGCCTCCTCAGCGAAGGGGTAGCTCTGGAAGTGTCGTGACAGATCGCTAGATAGTGTCGCAACCGTATCCCAGACTGATATGTCAAAGGCACTCCGTAGATAAGCTTCAGTTGGTACAGGAATACCAGCTTCGGTTAAGGCACGAGCAATTGATGAGCACTGGGTCCAGCCACTGTTGGCGAGTTGAGTGAGCATGACTGAATGAGACATATTCCTCCTTTGCTGGCTAAATATTATGACGACGACATATCAACGACTGCCATACCTGGTACGAGGTTGCGCTTGTCTTCAACAATTTCCACCCAGTTGCCGTTTGGGTCTTTGATGAAGCAGTAGCGAAGGCCAGTTCGTCCCATGACAATGTCAGTTGGCTCGCTCCAGCTAAGGGCTGCTGCGTGAAACTCATCGAGATTATCAACACTGAGGCCAATGTGCTTGACTCCGACTGTTTCGAGATCATTACCAATTGCTAGCTGTGCTTGTGGTTGATGCGTATTGTGGGCATAGGCAAAGAGCTCGAGGATTACACCACTGGAGTCTATCAGCTGATGAATGCTCAACGTACCATCTGGTGCATGCCACACAACTGCCTCAGTGAAGCCAAGGCGCTTGTAGAACTGGACGCTTGCAGTAGCGCTGCGCACTGAGAGCGCGATGTGATGGAGGACGGGCATGGTGGTTATTTCTGCTGACTCTTTTGATTAAGCTGCACTTGAAGGTCAAACACTTGCTTACCAAGCGAGTCGACTGCGCTGTGGTAGTTGTTTTGCAGTGCTACGGCCCAGCCGATAAGCGACAAGAGGCCGATGGTAAGTACCGCTAGCCATACAATAATGATTTTATCGGATATTTTTTTGCTCTTCATAGCCGTAGTATAGCAGAAGGTAACGATTATATGCAATGAAGTTTTGCAATAAGCAATAGTATGATATTGCTAATACAATCGTAAAATTCCTAATGATTATTCCAACCAAGCTGCAAGGGTATTGCCTGCTGGGTCTTGAAGATAAAAGCGCTTTTACTGTAGCCAACTTCGTAGCGTCTCGGGCTGGAAGCTTGATATAGTCTATGCGGTTAGCTACATTACTCATAGTCCTATTAATACCGTTTACGCATACTAAAAACACGCCACTATGGGCGTGCTATGACTAATCTTTGCAATGGTGGGGGCGGCTGGACTTGAACCAGCGGCCAACAGGTTATGAGCCCGCTGCTCTGACCACTGAGCTACGCCCCCAGATCCACTTGCCACATTATACCGTATTGTTGGCGTATATGCTACTAGTAATCGAGTTTACTAAGGCTCCGGACGTCTTCGCCGGCAGCAGCGGAGCGCCGATCAATGCCTTCTGGTTCCTCTTGCTGTGGTCTATTTCTACGCTGAGCGGCGGTTTGGGATGGGTGAGCGGCTCGTGCTGCTTCTTTCACTTCGTGGCGGATACGCATACGCTCTAGGACAATCGCATCGAACTGCGCATCACGGTTGGTGTATGCCTGGGCATATTGCTCTGGTGTTATCCCGAGCGTCTTGGCAATAGCAATGTCAAGATTATACCAGGCTGCGGCACGCTTCTCTTTGAGTGCTTTGCTTCGTGGGTGCTGTGCAACCTGATGATCGTAGCTATTGATGATTCTTTGGAGAGCGTAGAGGTCTTCGCGTGTTGGCTGAGTGGACTGCTCACAAGGTGAGGGTGTCTCAGCCTGTGCTTGGGGTGGGGCGTCTGGTGCGTGAGAAGATGCTGGCAATCCATCACCCATTAAATCGGCTAAGAGATCTCCTTGCTTGCCGTTTTTTTGTAGTAATAATGCTGCACGTCCTAATATTGCAGTGGCGGATCCTATTACCGTTTCTGGTGATACTAAAGACTCTGGGCTGCGTTGTTGAGCAGCCTCTTGAGAGGGTTGTTTGTGTGTCATCTTGCATTGGTTATAGCACAGAGGTCGACACCTGGCAAGTCTATGAGCGATTTTTAACCAAAATTGTGGTGTGCAGCGTGTTTTTTTGCTGGCCGCAGCTTTTGCAGCAACTGCGTGGTATACGGTATAATAGAAGCCTATGAAGTTTGTGTTCAGCGACACTACCAAGCGCCACATCATCTACAAGATCAAGCATGATTATCTCCAGCTCAATACCATTGTGCTGGCGCTTGCGCTTGTGATTGCGACATACCTTGCCTGGCAGTCGGTAGCACGTCTCCAGCAGAACTATACGCAGCAGCGTGAGCTAGAGACGAAACGGCGGCAGCTTGTCCTTACCGAGCTTGAGACGCAAACGCTGCAATACCAAAAGAACTTCCGCGAGAGTGACGAATATAAAGAGCTTGCTGCTCGTGAGGAACTTGGCCTAGTGGCACCTGGCGAGAAGGTGATTGTGCTGCCCAAGAATAGTGCTGAGGCGCACGACCCACCAACCGATAAACCTACCAACCCCGATACACAGAGTAGCAACTTCGAGCAGTGGGTGACCTTCCTCTTTGGTGGTGCAGCCGAGCAGGCCCAGCAAAAGGATAAATAACAAGCGGGGGAGTGGAAATCTTGACATTCAGGTGGTAAATCCTTGACAACTGGCATTCATCACTGGTAGAATAAGAACCGTAACGCGGGGTGGAGCAGCCCGGTTAGCTCGGTTGGCTCATAACCAACAGGTCGCAGGTTCAAATCCTGCCCCCGCAACCAAGGTAAGAACCCTACCACACGGTAGGGTTTTTGCTTTGGTGTCTTGGGAAGGTGGAAAGAAGAATAAGTTTGGCGCTGGTCTCAGCACCCTATTAGCCCTACTACTGATGGTTAGCAGTGCAGAGGTAACAAAATAGCCTGAGAGGTGGCGTAAAGCACGACAAGCAAAGGGCCGCCCTAGAATGGTGAGGGATACCGAGATAACAGGGATAAACAAGAAAAACTAAAATAAGAAACAATTTGTTTGCATTTTGTTCGTGTATATGCTAGGATCGAGGTAGGTCGATAATGACAACACAAAAAGAGGGTAGATATGCGAAAAAAGACGAAAGAAACCATACTCGCCACCTGGAATCGGTCGCGTAGTATGGCAGAGCTGCGGGCATTCATTGCCGCGCGCCACAGCAAATTAGCAGAGGTCGAGCTCTAAAAAGACCAAAAGCACCTTGGGCGATGGACCTGAGGTGCTTTTGATTATAGAGGATGATGCACGTGATGAGTGATTGAGCACTCCGCACTCCATTGCACTCTATCCTCGCATGCTTTTTGTCTTGATCCCAAGACTGAATATTTCTTTATAGTATTCACTTATATACTGGATCTAGGCAGCGATTATAAGCAAAAAACAAAAAACGGCGCACTTATCGTACGCCGCCTATCATATCTGGTAGCACCGACTGGGATCGAACCAGTGACCTCAGGCTTATGAGTCCTGCGCTCTAACCGGCTGAGCTACGGTGCCAAACATGACGCATTATAGCAGAGAATTGGTAAGAAGGCTAGGGCTCAGGCGAGTGTTTTGGCGTTCTTTTTTGCCCAGGCCAGTGGTATAATAGAGAAAACGCCCAATCAGGAGTTAAGGAGAACCACCACATGATACGACGACCACGCTACGATTATGATTTGTTGGTGCTGGGTAGTGGTGCAGCTGGCAGTACTGCAGCTTTGGTGGCGGCCCGGGCAGATAAGAAGGTGGGGTTGATTGAGGCAGACACCTTTGGTGGTGGTGCGCCTAATTGGGGTGATATCCCTGTCAAGACGCTGCTGGGTGTGGCACAGCTCTATAACCGCATCCAACAGGGCCACCAGTTTGGGCTCGATACATCGCGAGTGGATTTTGACTACCCAGCCATCCAGCATTGGAAAAATACAGTGGTAGAGCGGACTGGTGCGGGCGATAACGAGCACTATTATAACCAACAAGGGATTGACACATTTTACGGCAAAGGCGTCTTACGTGACCAGCACACTGTCACGATTGGCGACCATGAAGTAACGGCGGGGCATATTTTGATCGCGACAGGGGCGCATGTGACCCAGCCAGCGATTGCGGGCATTGAGACAATCGACTGGCTGACACCACGCACCGCCCTCAAGCTGAGTCGCCCGCCTCGCAGCCTGTTGATCATTGGTGCGACGACGGTGGCGATTGAGCTCGCGCATTTCTTTGCGACCTTTGGTAGCACGGTATCGGTGGCAGAGCAGTCATCACGCATTTTGCCAACCGAGGACGAAGAGGTTAGTGAGGCAGTGAGCAGCCTCCTGCAGCGCGACCAACCACTGTCGGTCTTGACGCAAACGACGATTCGCTCCCTCATGCGTGGCCCAAGTGGTAATGTGATCGTCCAATATATCCGTGGTGGTATTGAGCGGACGATGGAGGTAGAGCGTGTCTTGGTGGCGACCAAGCCAGAGCCGACCATTGATATTGGGCTAGATAATGCTGAGGTGGCGTATTCGCCCGATGATGGTATTGAAGTGAACCAATTCTTCCAGACCAATGTGCGGCATATCTATGCGGCGGGCCATGTGCTAGGCAATGATGTACCAACCCACACCGTCTTGAGCGAGGGGCGGCTGACGGCGCACAACATCCTCCACCCCAAATCGCAAATGACGCTCGACTACGAGCTAGTACCACGCGCCACCTTCATTTATCCAGAGGTAGCTAGTGTGGGCTTTAATGAAGATGACTGTATTAAGCGCGATCTCAAGATCAACAAGGTGTTGGTGCCGCTCGGTATGATTGCTCGCAGCAATACAAGTGACTTCCGCGAGGGGTTCGTCAAGCTGATTAGCGACAAACAAGGGGTATTGCTCGGCGGGACGATCGTCGCTCCGCGTGCTAGTGAGCTCATCCAAGAGGTCACGCTCGCCATCAAGCACGACCTCACTGCTGAGCAACTAGCAGAGCTCCCGCACGTTTTCTTAACGTGGAGCGAGGCAGTGCGAACGGCGGCAAGTAAGCTGTCGCGTAAGTAGAGAGATCTGTTTTGTAGCTGAGGTATTTTCGTCTTCTTAATAACCTAGGAGTTTGAGCTTATAGCTCGACACCATCGGATTAGTCTTTTTTATTTTCTGCTACTTCTGAGAGTAGAGCGGTATAGAGGAAAAGAGTAGAAATTGCTAAAACCTGGGTGATTAGGAGAAAAAGAAAAATTGAATATACTACCGCATTCTTCATAAAAACAGAGAATATTGTGATTCAGGACGTACAAAATGCAGCCGATTGCTTTGCTATATACCAAGAGAAATTATGACTATATTGCGAGACGCTGGAGTCAGTAATAAGCCTACCTATGAATAATGTGACGCATTACTTTATATAATTATAAGACACGGCGTATTGCTAAAATGGCAAAAGTATCCACTTTCAGCTCCATTTAAGCACGGCGAGGCATACTACCTGTAGTAGCACACGCTACCTCCTCCTCTATCATGCAAGCCGCCGTTCCTCCTCTTGGGCGGCTTGTGTGTGTTGTACGCCTAGCATATTACACATAATAAAACTAGTATTTACTCCTCTTTGCAAAATGAATATACTATTGCCATGGCGTATCTTGTTGCAGTGTCTGGTGGTGTGGATAGTGTAGTGCTCTTGGATGTGATGGTGGCGCAGGCGACGGAGCCGTTGATTGTGGCGCATGTCGATCATGGGATCCGGGGTGAAGCGTCGGCAGCGGATGCGCGCTTTGTAGCAGCACTGGCGGCGCGCTATGGGCTACCCTTTGTGTCTACTCAGCTTAAGCTTGGGCCGAATGCGAGCGAAGCAGCAGCGCGAGAGGCTCGGTATGATTTTTTGCTCGATACAGCAGCGCAATACCAAGCACCAGTGGTAACAGCACATCACTTGGACGATTTAGTAGAAACAGTGGCGCTTAACTTAGTACGTGGAACGGGATGGCGTGGGCTGGCCGTGCTGAACCGCCCCGGGGTGGAGCGGCCACTACTGGGCTGGCGCAAGGCAGATATTCGCGCCTATGCACTGGCTCATCGCCTGGAATGGGTAGAAGATGAGACGAATGCGAGTGACCGCTACACGCGTAATCGGCTGCGGCGCTGCATTCAGCGGCTCCTCACGGCAGAGCAGGCGGCGCAGATTACTTCGCTGCGGCATCAGCAACTTGCGCTGCGCCATACGATTAGTGATGAAGTACAGCACCTCTTGCCGCAGTTTGCGGCTGAGCGCTATGGATTGATTATGATCGACGAGGCAAGTGCTCAGGAGCTATTGGGTGCGATGATCATGTGGGCGGGTGCGCCGCGCCCAACCCGCCCGCGGCTCGAGCGTGCGGTGCTGGCCATCAAGACTGCTCGTCCGGGTAGCCGCCACGTGGTGGGCGATGGCGTGTATTTGCAGTTTGGCCCTCGGCAATTCACTGTAGAAGTGGTACAATAGATCAGATTACTGTGTGAGAATGCAAGCGAACGAAAGGAGTGAGTTCCCTGATGAATAAAAAACCGTCGAAAGCGACCAATGCCCTGCGCCTAGGGCTGTTTTGGGCGATTGTGGTGCTGGGTGTGCTGGCATTTTGGGCGATTAATTCGCCGCAGGCCAACCTTAAGGAGGTGCCGCTCTCGGATGTAGTGAACCGGGCAAATAATGGCAAAATTGCCAAGATTGAAATCCAAGGCAATGAGCTGACCGTTACACCCAAAGGCCAGTCCAAGCCAACCGAGCGCAGCCTCAAAGAAAACGGCACTATCTATACCCAAGGGCTCAAGCACGACAAAACAGAGGTAAAGGTGCAAAATGAGTCACAGACGGGCCTATTGTTTTGGAATCTCGCACCAATTGTCCTGTCGGTCGTATTGTTTGGCGTTCTCTTTATGTTTATGATGCGCCAAGCCCAGGGACAGAACAGCCAAGCGATGGGCTTTGGCAAGAGTAAGGCCAAGCTGTACGGCCTTGATAAAGAGCGGGTAGTATTTGATGACATTGCGGGTAATGAAAACGCCAAGCAAGATTTGCAAGAGGTGGTGGACTTCCTTAAGCATCCCAAGAAATATCAGAGCCTCGGTGCTAAGATTCCTAAAGGGATTCTCCTTGTTGGTAACCCTGGTACCGGTAAAACGATGTTGGCGCGAGCGGTTGCAGGCGAGGCTAACGTACCGTTCTTTTCCATTAGTGGCTCAGAGTTTGTGGAGATGTTTGTTGGTGTGGGGGCAAGTCGGGTACGCGACCTCTTTGCTAAGGCCAAGAAAAATGCGCCAGCCATTATCTTCATTGATGAGATTGACGCCGTGGGACGTAAACGTGGCTCCGGTATGGGCGGTGGTCACGACGAGCGCGAGCAGACGTTGAACCAGATTTTAGTAGAGATGGACGGCTTTGAGGCGGATACCAACGTGATTATCCTAGCGGCAACCAACCGGGCCGATGTGCTCGACCCAGCACTGTTGCGCCCAGGCCGCTTTGACCGCCATACGACGATTAGCCTACCCGAGCGCAAAGACCGTGAGGCAATCCTCAAGGTGCACTTCAAGAACAAACCAACCGATGCGTCGGTCGACCTCGACAAGCTTGCTGCCAAGACAGCCGGTAGTAGTGGTGCCGACCTCGCGAACATGGCCAACGAAGCAGCGATTATCGCAGCGCGCCGCGGCAAGAAGACGATTACTAACCAAGATCTGACCGAAGCCTTCGAAAAGGTGGCGATTGGCCCTGAGCGCAAAGCTAAGGTAATGACCGACCACGAGAAGGAACTCACGGCGTACCACGAGGCAGGTCACGCTATTGTGGGGCATGTCTTGCCTGATAGCGATCCAGTGCATAAGGTAACCATCATCCCGCGTGGTGGCACGGGCGGCGTGACATGGTTCTTGCCTCCAGAGGACAAGAGCTACACTAATGTATATGAGTTTAAGGATATCCTGGCCCGGGCGATGGGTGGGCGGATTGCCGAGAAATTGATCTATGGCGATGACGGCATTACCACTGGGGCAGGTAGTGACTTGCGTAAAGCGACGGAGATTGCCCGTGATATGGTGATTGAGCAGGGCATGGGTGCAAAGCTCCGCGACCAAGTCTTCCATGAAGATAACGGTGGTATGGTGTTCGACAAGATTACTCACGAGCGCCCATATAGCGATGCGACTGCTGAGGCGATTGACCACGAGGTAGAGGCGCTTATCAAAGAAGCTTCTCGCCGTGCTGAGATTGTCCTCTCGCACAACCGCTCAGCGCTTGAGAAGCTCAAAGATGAGCTGCTTGTTCACGAAACACTCGAAGAAGACGAAGCTAAGGCTGCAATGGCGGATGCCACTTTGCCAACGGAGGCCAAGCTCCACTAGGAGCAGGGAGGTATATCAGTGGCACATGGAGCAAATCGTCGGCGTGTCCGCTCAGTCGTCGCCAAAGCAAATAGCAAACTAAACATCAAGAATGCTGCTGCCCTACTCGCGGGCTCAACACTGCTGTCGAGCGTCTTGGGGATGTACCGTGAACGGCTCATCAACGGCATGTACTACGACACCTACAAAGTGGGTGCTGATGCCTATACCGTAGCCTTTACTATCCCCGACTTCATGTTCTTTGTGCTGGTGTCTGGGGCACTGAGCGTATCCTTTATACCGGTGTTTAATCAGCGCTTGGCGTCAGGCAATAAGCAGTCGGCATGGGATTTGAGCTCGAGCTTGATCAACTTCTTAGCGCTCACCACCTTAGCGGCAAGTATTTTGATTATGATCTTTGCCGAGCCGCTCGTGAATGTTGTGGTGGGGCCGGGGCTCAGCGAGTCGGGGCGGAGCCTAGCAGTGAGTATGATGCGCGTGATTGCCGTCAACCCATTCCTCTTCTCTATCTCTACCGTCATTGCTAGTATGCAGCAGGCGATTGGGCGCTTTACCTTCTATGCGCTGGCGCCAACGATCTACAACATCGGCATTATCATCGGTGCGACCTTCTTTACGAACGGTATTAACATCTTTGGCTGGCAGGTGTTTGATGGCGGCATTATGGGTGTAGCATTGGGCGTGGTGCTAGGCTCGGTGCTGCAGTTGATTGTTAGCTCGATTGGCCTGCTTGGCTTAGACTTTGACTATCGCTTTATAATCAAGCGCAAGAACAAGAGCTTTCGCCAGGTGCTGCGTCTGCTGCGGACGCGCTCACTCGACCAAGGGATTGACTACTTCAATGGTCTTGTGGAGACAAACCTCGCTTCGCGCATGGCTGATGGGACGGTGCGAGCTTACCAACAGGCGTCGTCATTGTCGTTGATGCCAGTGAATTTGATTGGTGTGGCGATTAGCAATGCCGCCTTCCCACAAATGACAGAGCACCTCGGGGCGGGGCGCGAGGATCTCTTCCGCAAAGAATTGCAGGTGATGATCCGGGTAATTATTTGGCTGGCATTGCCAGTAGCGGTTATTACCTACTTTGCACGAGGCTATGTGGTGAGCTTTATCTATAACGGGGGTGACCCAGTGATATCTGGTTTTCTTGGAGTACTGGTTTTAACGATATTTTTCCGCACGATTTATCATATTGCAGCACGTAGCTTCTATGCGCAGCAAGATACCAAGACCCCGCTTTATATCTCGTTCTTTGCGATTGGGTTTAACATTATCCTGGCGATTATCCTGGTGAATCTCTGGTCCAAGAACCAGAATCCAGGCTATGGCCTGGCTTGGGCGCAGTCTATCACTGCCGTGGTAGAGGTGATTATCCTCTTCTTCTTCATGGGGCGGCGTATGCCGAGGCTGTTTGACCGCAGCTTCGTTAATAGCATCTACAAGATGGTCATCGCTGCGGTGCCAACTGGGTTAGCTGCTTACCTGAGCGTGGTAATGATCCCCTTTGGCACAAACGATAAGAGTTTCTTCCTCGCTTTCCCAAAGTTTATTATGATCACAGTAGTGAGCTTTGCGGTTTATATATGGTTCAGCCGGCGACTAAGGCTTAAAGAGGCCGAGCCAGTGCTTAATCGGTTGCGGCAGATCTTCTTTGGGCGAATTAATCTTGGCTGGAACTGGAAACGCTAGCGTATGGAACATATCCGTAATTTCTGCATCATCGCCCATATCGACCACGGCAAGAGTACCTTGGCCGACCGCATGATGGAGCTGACAGGTACCGTTACCAAGCGGGATATGAAGCAGCAATTGCTGGATAGTATGGATCTGGAGCGCGAGAAGGGGATTACCATCAAGCTCGCTCCAGTGCGGATGAAGTATGAGTATAGTGCGGACAATACAAACCCTACCAGTGTGCAGACAACGAGTGGGTCAGCATCGAAACGAAGCCAAAGCGATAATACCGTGCCCCAGCCTGGCGCCTACGACCTTAACTTGATTGACACTCCCGGCCACGTCGACTTTAGCTACGAAGTATCGCGTAGCTTGCAGGCCTGCGAAGGTGCGGTGTTGGTGGTGGATGCCAGCCAGGGGATTCAGGCGCAGACGCTGGCCAATGTCTATCTCGCGATGGAGCAGGATCTTGCGATCATCCCGGTGCTCAACAAAGTTGATCTGCCAGCGGCCGATGTGCCACGCGTCTCTAAGCAGGTGATTAATCTGCTCGGTTGTGATGAGAGCGATATTATTCATATTTCGGCCAAGACCGGCCAGAATGTGCCGCAGGTGCTGCGGGCTATCGTCGAGCGCATCCCGGCACCAGTATCGCCACTGGCGGTGCAGGCTGAGCGCATGGCTGCGCAAGATGGCAAGACGCCGAGTATACCAACCCGCGCCCTGATCTTTGATAGCTACTACGATGACTACCGTGGAGTCATCCTCTACGTGCGCGTGGTAGACGGCACGATACCGAAAGGTGCGGACATCACTATGATGGCCACCGGCGCCCGCGGCCTTGCTCTGGAAGTAGGGCACCTCAGCCCAACCATGCAACCTGACCCACTGCTTGGCACCGGCGAAATCGGCTACATCGTCACCAACCTGAAGACGACGCGTGAGGCACGGGTGGGCGATACGGTGACACTCAAGAAATACTTTGAGTAGTTATAATATAGTGGTATAGTTTATCGTATGATGGCTGTGATAAAAAAGTATGACACATTCATCGCTATCTTGTTTGCTGGCCTGATCATACTATTCATCGCCGTGGCATTTACTGTTCCGAGTTTTTGGGATTGGCTATGGCAGCGGCACCATAATCAGCTGAGCTGGTACATCCGTCCGTTATTCTTGATACCGTTTTGCTGGTTTGCCTATCGGCGGAGCTGGGCAGGGATAATGATGGTGATATTCTTGACCTTGACCAGCATGGGATGGTTTGCCCCACCCAGTGAAACGAATTTACAGGTGCAACAGTTTTTGCAAGTTGAGCAGCAGTATTTACAGGGTGAATGGACATTAGGTAAGATTTTCCTCACATTGCTTATACCATTATCCTTTAGTGTCTTAACAGCGGCATTGTGGTGGCGAAATATCTGGTTGGGAGTAGCAGTAATGGCGTTCATGGCTGCCGGTAAATTACTATGGAGTATAACTTTTTCTGGTGAAGCTGGTCTGGCGGTGATTGCTCCTGCGACAATTGGATTTGTTTTATGTAGTGGCTGTTTGTGGCTGGTTACAGTGTTGTCTCGTCGTCGTATCCCTAAGGTTAAGAAAATGAATTTTATTAAGAAAGGGTCAAATAGGTAAAGCTATTATCCATATCTTACCAACCATGTCGTCACATCAGCTACAAAAATGGCGCATGCTGTCGTCGCGGACGCTCTTCGAGCATCCTCGGCTCACTGTCGCAGAAGATACAGTAGAGCTACCAAATGGAAAGACCATCCAGTATATCCATCACCCCTACCATGGGCATGGTGGGGTAATCGTGGTGTGTCGCCGAGGTGACAATATCTTGGTGCAGCAAGAGTATTCGTACCCGGTGGATGAGGTGTTGTATCAGTTCCCGGGCGGGAAGATCGAAGCAGGTGAGGATGTGTGTGCGGCGGCGCAGCGAGAGCTGGCTGAGGAGTCGGGCATTGCTATGACGGGTGTGCGAGCGTGTGGTTGGCTCTATGCCGACAATCGTCGCACCAGTGCGAAGCTCCACGTGGTCTACGGCGAATATGCTGGGACAAACCATCAACACCAGCCAGATGACACCGAGCAAATCATTTCGGAGTGGCTGCCAATTACCACCATCCACCGCATGGTCGCTACTGGCGCAATCACCAACTACGCCATGCTCGCTGCCTGGGCTTTGCTCGCCAGCACCCTCCAGCAAGCAGGAGACTCTCGTGCGAACGAGTAGTGTGGAATTGCCATCAGCCAGTGAACTACGTGCGATGATAGGTCAAGAATCGCCACGGTTAGCTCGGCACCAGGATTATCTTGACGCACGGCCGTGGTTGTTTGCGGAGCTAAAGCGGATTGCACATCACGCTGGTATCGATACAGCTGTTTTTGATCATTATGCGGTGTACGATTTTGATGATACTATAGCGAAGCTTCATCGGTTTACAGCACAGTTGACTGATTATTTGGCTCAGCATACTCATCATAGCGAAGCTGCTACACTCTACGAGGTGCTCGCAAAGGGTAACCCACCAAGGCGGTCGGATGTCATGCTGGTATTTGGCTCGGCAGAGAATCGGCGAATTGCCACTGCAGTGGAGTTGTATCATGCTGGTGTTGCTCCCAAAATAACGATTGCTGGCGCCTCACCGCGCTGGGCGGTTGCCTATGGCAAGGATGTTACTGCAGCCGAAGCTTGGCGCATGGCGCAGTACGCTCAAGACCATGGTGTCCCGGCAAGAGATATCATCATCGAAGATCGATCAATATCTATCCCAGACAATGTGAAGCGTAGCATCGACTGCTGGGAAGCGATGTTGTGGCGTCCACGGCGTATTACACTGGTGACGAGTGAATTTAATGTTCGCCGTGCAGAGATGAATATGTATAAATTTGCGCCGTGGCCAGTAGAGATCTTTACCGCAAGCCCTGAGCCAAGCCCAGTCTTGAGAGCGGACACATGGGTAGCAACCGACCGTGGCCGCCGCCTCATCCTCAACGAATATGCTAAAATCATAATAGAAAGTACCATTGATCATCTGCTGGCGGCAGAGAAGGGAGTGTGAATATGGGGTACATTGGCTCGTATGTGTGGCAGTTGCGCCAGAAGGTTGGGGATAAGAAATTACTCACGACGACTGTTGATGTCTTGCCGGTTGATGAAACAGGGCGCGTCAAGCTCATCTACGCCAAAGCCTTCGACCGCTGGAGCACAGTAGGCGGACACGTCGAGGAGGGTGATAGCTACACCAGCGCGGCACTACATGAACTACGCGAAGAAGCAGGAATTACTGCGCGCGCCAGCGACCTCGAACTCTTTGCAACGCAGTCTGGCCCAGGACGAGTGTATCATTATCCCGATGGCGACACCCAAGCATTTACCGTAGTGTTTTGCCTTAAGCAATGGCAAAGTGAGGCACCGCACACTGATACTGAGGAAGTAGCGACAGGTCAGTGGTTCTCGCTAGACGAAGCATTGCAGCTCAATACGAATGACGCCACACGCCAGATTCTTACTGCCTACCAGAGGTATAACGAGACGGGTGTGGTGCAGATGATAGAAGAACGGTAATACTCTACCTAATAGAGGATCGGTATGACGCAAGAAACGACCCTTACAACATATATCCTCTGCGGTGGCGCAGAGCGTTGGGTGGGTAACTTTGGTAGCTATTTGCAAGACTTCTTTGCGGATCGGCAAGATGAGCTTAGGGTTCTTGATGTGTTCTTTGCTAGCCCACACGAAGAATGGCAACAGAAGTTTGATGATTGGGCGGGCTGGTATAGCCAATATCTTCCTGCGGCGAAACGAGAATTGGCAAGCAAAAGCCGTCTTGCTGAGCAAGTTCAACGCGCTCATATTATCTACGTTCACGGCGGTAGGACAACCCGACTCTTGCAAGAACTCCATGACTTCTCTGAGGTAGAACGACTACTGCGTGGCAAAGTTTATATTGGCTCATCAGCTGGAGCGAATTATCTTGCGCAGCATTTTTTGAGTCATCAAGGGATTGATACTGGTTCGGCCATCTTACCAATGAATGTTGTTGTCCACTATAATGCCGATAATCCTGCAGAGCGGCGTACTGTTGCAAGTGCCGATGCGCTTGCGGCGGCGTTTCCTGCGGTGCCAACAGTGCGACTACATGAAGGTGAGTATATTCAGATAGAGAGATAGCCACGATGAGCAAATTTGACACCATGACACCAGAAGAAATTGGCCAGCTCTTTCCTATAGAGGTAGTGCCATATGATGAACGGTGGCAACAGTTATTCATGGCTGAGGCAGCGCGGGTAAGTGGTACGCTGGGTGATGGGGTGTGTGCCATCGAGCATATTGGTAGCACAGCGGTGCCGGGATTGGCAGCCAAACCAATTATCGACAGCCTACTCCTTGTGAATAGGCTTGATAGTCGGGCGAAGCAATGGCTAATAGAGCAGCTTCGCCCGCTTGGCTACGAAAATATGACCAATACTGAGACGGAACTGACGATGGAGTTTGGCAAAGGATATGACGTGGATGATCTACTGCGCCAGAAGTACCACCTCCATGTCGAGCAGGCAGAGGCGATGCCATCGCCGAAGGTTATCTTTCGTGATCGCTTGCGGAGTAGCTGCGTCTTGCGTGAGGAGTATACCAAACTCAAACACGAGCTGGAGCAACAGTATCGGTATAACAGAGAGGCATATACGGCAGGTAAGGCGGCTTTTGTGCGGAGCGTCTCAGATTTTCAATCGCTAAGGTAAGTGCTGTGTCTATAGAGCAATAAGGATGGTTCATATACAGATTGACATTGGTTTACAATTATCCTATTATTGTCACATGCCAAATGGAGAGACAGTAAGAAAACGCACGCTATTGCACGAGTCAAATATGCCTGCCGATACAAACAAGGAAGATAATAAGCAGAAAGACGCACCTCCAATTGCAGCGGCGTTAGCAAAATGTAGCATTGACGCGACTGAGCTATCTGCACAAAAGAGCCATACAGTTGAGGAGATTCGGGATTATATCAGCTGTCGAGATTATTCTAAGCCGACTGCGCATCTTGACTTGACTACGGAGGATGCACAAAAAATGCTTGACTCTGGAGATGAGGTGACGCTGTTGGTTGGCCTTAAGTATTTTGGTCAACTTGACCCCACTATTGCGCAGCAGATATGTGATATTGGTTCAATTGCAGTGCCTTTTCGGCTCAAACAATTCCCCGGCATTGATTATGATGATATCACAAAGCGCATGACACAGGCAGGTCACAAATGGGTGTCTCAGGTTGGCCTGGAAAACTTTACAGAATTAAACGATGAATTAGCACACCGAATGGTTGAAGCAGGGGAGGGAGGCTTAGCTTTACGTAGAGAAGAGGTGCAGATTGCTGATGTAGATAGTGTGCTGTGCCATATGATAGATTATGGCGATGTTGATGACGTACTTATGGCAATAAATAGCCCGCGGGAAGATAGATGGAACAGTATTGATGTTACAAAAGTGGTAAGTTATATTGCTCGGCATAAAGGGCTAAATGAGGATGATTTTGAGCGTATTATAGAGAACAACCCTAGTATTGATCGTACCACCGTCTCGCTTGCACTTATTGACCATGGTTCAGCTGATATGGTCTTTACAATGCTTGATAGCATGGCTGTTGATCAACAGAGATTTGCTGCTGGGTTGACTGATCGCTATGAAGTACTTCTCGAATCAGACGTTTCTGATGAGACGTTTGCTCGGTGTGGCGAACTTATGGGAGATAAGCGTCCTGATTCTATGGTGCGAGCAGAAGAATTCTTTGGCTCAGCAACAGTTTCACGGGTGAAACTGCTTCAAGAGATGCTTGATGGTAATGTCCCAATACAGTACGTCAGCTTGGTGTTACATCAGCAGGAGAGGCTGGTATTACTGAGTTACGGGGTGTGATTGAAACATTTCGACAAGCCTTTCAGGCGGCAGAGCTTGATGAGGTCTATACAAAACAGCTTGAGGAATCGCCAGTTTTGCGTGATGTTCTCATGACATTAACGGGCTATAAAGGTTCTCGTTGGGGTGGCAATAGTGATGCGGGGTTACAGGAAAAAATTCGTTATCATAACCAAGCAGCCGAAGACGGTCGCATTACTGCCATGAAGGAATTCTATCAGCCAAGTGATGTTTACAGCATAGCAACTGTTGCTGGTAAGAAAGAACGTATAGGCTGGACCCCAGATGTTATTGAACGCTATGATATATTACGAAATGATATTATGCATGCTCGCGCGCTAACGAGTCCTCAAGGTGGCGGCATGCGTCAAGCAATCGATGAGTTGCGCGCTGATATTTCTGTTGAACTAGAAGATTTACAACATCGTATTGATACTACTGACAATAATGATCCAAAAGCAAATATCAAGATCAGTAATCTTAAGCGTCGCAAGGATGCTCTCCAGAAGTATGTCGAGCAAGTTCAACAAGGAGATTTTGCTGATACTACCCGCTTTGTAATGGATTCCCCGGCCGACTTTACGCGTGGGTTTCAAGAGCTACAACCGTATAAGAGCTTGCATCAGTCAATGCGTCGACTGGTTTACGCCTGGGCAATGCGCAAACAGCCAAATCAACGTCGTGAAATGGCCGGTCTGAGCGTTCAGCCATCAATTGAATCACTGGCAAGTATGCGCGAGTTTATAGAACATATTGTAAATCAGGAAGTTTATGGGCAGTATTTTAGCGATAAGAAGCAAGCGAATAAGTTTAAGCAAATGAACAGTACCCGTGCTCTTGAAGAGGCAATGAATCTGCACCAGCAAAAAGCCGAACGACTCGGTACGACTACTCTACAATTTATTCCAACAAGAGGCATACTGATGGAGATGTCGGGACAAATTGCCGATGCATGCTGGGCTGATAAATACGATTCATTAGCAGAAGATTTTCCAAACTTTACTTCTCTTATGATTAAAGCGCGACCTGGTAAGAAGAATGAGCGGATCGTTGGCGCAGCAATGCTTATCGAAACGCATGATAGCCAAACGGGAGATAATGTGCTATTGGTGCGTGGGCTCAACCCAACAGAAAACTATATTCACAAAATAGACGTTGGTGAGTTTTATAATGCTATTGTAGATTACGTATCAAAGACAGCCGAAGCAGCTGGCGCAAAACCTGCCATTGTTATTGATGATCATAGTGGCGGATCAACGACAAATAGGCCAACGCTTTATGGCTATATTCGTGCTCAGCAGCCGACATTGCCGAAAGTATCGGTACCTCGCGATGAAACATTCTTCAACACATATGACGTCTCAAGCAAAAGTCATCTCCTTCGCTAATACCCTCATTTTCACTCACAAGAATACTTCCTGAACTTCCATGTGACAGAATACTACGATTAGTCGCACAATTTAAGAAGTGGCTGAATGTATAGTGTGTAGTATACTACAAAAAAGCTTGGAATTGCGATGAAAAAGTATAGAGCGATTGATGACTATAGGCCAATGTTTTGCCTCTCGCCCGAGCAGTTCTCGCAGATTCAGCACTACCGCGAAAAGCATCTTAATCCATCTGTAGAGCGTAAGGGCTCCTCACAAGAAGGGTAATTCTCCTCTGTCGCAAAACTTGCTATAATATCAAATATGACAGCGATAATCGTCCAGCCTCTCCCTGGCTACAAAGAAGTCAAGCCCTTCGTCTACGCAGGGTTCTTTCCGGTGTCTAATGAAGATTATAATGACCTGAAGGAGGCAATTGAGCGGCTGAGCCTGAGCGATAGTGCGCTGCAGTTTGAGCCAGAGAATTCGCCGGTGTTGGGTTATGGTGTGCGGATTGGCTTCCTTGGCCTCTTGCATATGGATATCATTCGTGAGCGGCTTGAGCGCGAGTATAATTTGGACCTCATCGTCACCAACCCAAGTACCGACTACCAAGTCAGTTTGACCAATGGCGATGAGCTGGATATCAAGTCTGCCAGCGAATTGCCTGACCCAGCACAGATCAAGGAGATTCGCGAGCCGTGGATTGATGGTGAGATCGTTGTGCCTCAAGATTACATCGGCGCGGTGATCCAGCTCATCGTTAGCAAGCGCGGCCGGCAAAAGAACCTCAGTTACATCGACGAGCGTGCCCTCATCTCCTTTGCGGCGCCACTGGCCAATCTCCTGACGGATTTTTATGACCAACTCAAGTCAGTCACCAGTGGCTACGGTTCGTTTAATTATGAACTGCGGGGCTACCAAGTGGAGGATTTAGTGCGCGTGGATTTCTACGTGGCAGGTGAGATGGTCGATGCGCTGAGTGTGATGTGCCACCGCTCGGAGTCGCAACGGCTGGGGCGCGAGGTGGTGAAGAAGCTCAAGGATGTCGTGCCGCGCCAGAGCTTTGAGGTGGCACTGCAGGCAGCGATTGGTGGAAAGTTTATTGCTCGCGAAAATATTGGTGCCTACCGCAAAGATGTGACGGGCTATCTCTACGGCGGTGATGTGAGCCGCAAGAAGAAGCTCCTCGCCAAGCAAGCTCGCGGCAAGAAGCGCATGAAACGTTTTGGCAAGGTCGATATCCCTAGCGAAGCCTTTACCGTAATGCTCAAGCGAGACTAACAACTAACAGGAGCTGTGTGCAAGTGCAGATACGTTATGACCGATTGGTGGCCGATATAGACAGAGCACTTGTGTATGACAATGTGCCACCTGCAGAGAGAGAGAGCGATTATCGGTATTGGCGAGCAGTGAGCTTAGCGCGGCTTGCGTTAGAACTGAGCAATGGCAACGATGCGCTTACTCTTGATGGCGCGCCAGTGCATTTTACTCGTCACTATGCGGACGCACGACGCACGGCACAGTCAATTGCCCGTGGCCGGTGGACATACCAAACGCGCGGTAGAGAAAAGGAGATTGCGGTAGCAATTCATCATGAGTTTCGACCTGAGCAGCAGCTCCAACCAGCATTGATTATTGCGCATCGGCAATATCACGCTGTAACGAAACCAGATTATATGGGAATGCCTGATTGTGTGCGTATCGGAGGACGTATGACAGATATCGATCAGTACTCCCAAGAGTTTCTGGAAGACTACTTTCAGATAGATCTAAACAATATCAAGAATAGCTAGCTTCTTACGCCACGGGTGAGAAACCACTCTCTACGATGTGCTATCATAAATATGATATGACTATGACGAATCTTCAATCACTTATCGAACAATATCAGCCGACCGAGGCAGTGCGCCAGCTTGTGTGTGACACAAGGATAGTGTTACTCGTTGGTATCTCTGGGGCAGGCAAGGATACGACGAAGCAGCGGTTGCTCACGAGCACCGAGTTTGCCGATATCGTCTCGTACACCACCCGTCAGCCTCGTCAGAACAAAGGTGTGTGGGAGCAAAAGGGAGTCGACTATCATTATATCGACGAAGCAACTGCTGCAGAGCTGCTGCAGAGCCGCGCCTTCGTCGAGGCGAAGTTTGTCCATGGAACGCTCTATGGTACAGGGGTCAGGCAGATTCAGGATATTCGCGATGCGGGTAAGATTGCTGTGACGGACATTGATGTGCAGGGCGTTGATGAGTATAAGAAGCTCTCCCCAGGCGTGGTCGCGATATTTCTCTTGCCGCCGAACTTCCAGGAGTGGCAGCGACGCCTCAGCGTGCGCTATACCTCGCAGGCGGAGTTTGATCGTGAGTGGCCCAAGCGCTACACCAGTGCAATCCGCGAGATCACTCACGCGCTCGAAGTTCCATACTACCACTTCGTCATCAACGATGATATCGACGAGACGGCGCGCATTGTGCGGGCGATTGCCTCCAAGCCGGATGTGTATAATCGCAAGGATGACGAAGCGCGCTTGGCGGCGCGAGACTTGCTCGATAGCCTCTTGCGCGAGCACCCGGAGCATGTATGAGTAAGCCAGCCACGCATGCTACCGCTGAGCCAGGTGATGCCGAGCACAAGCAGCGCTCATCCCTGGCGCTGCGCCGACCAGTGTGGTCGCCCACGGCGTTGGTCGATCAAGGGTTCTTTATTTTTGCGGGGGTGGCGTCATTTTGGTTTGTTTGGCTGGTGTGGCGCGAGGGCTGGCACACTGGTGGCTGGTGGCTGGTAGGGTTCTTTGCTGTGGTGTGGGTGATTACGGCATATTTTGCATTGCCGCGCTTGCACCGCATCTTGAGCAGTATTTATGTGCCTAATTATTTCATTGGCCGGACGCGCACCCCAGATGGTCTCCTCGGAGATCCGGTTAATCTCGCCTTTCGCGGCAGTGAAGCTCAGCTCCACCGTGCCATGACCGCCGCTGGCTGGGCGCTGGCTGATGATGTGACGGTGCGCTCGTCGTGGCGGATTATCCTCGCCACACTGACCCGCCGCAGCTATCCTAATGCACCAGTCTCACCTCTAGTGCTATTTGGCAGGCAGCAGGACTTTGCCTACCAGCAGGAGATTGATGGCAACCCGGGCAAGCGCCATCACGTACGCTTCTGGCGCTGTCCCCAGGGGTGGTTGTTGCCCGGCGGGCATCAGGTGGACTGGCTCGCGGCTGGTACGTACGACAAGAGTGTGGGGTTATCAATCTTTACATTGCAAGTGACGCATAAGATCGACGAAAACACCGACATTGAGCGCGACTACGTCGTCAAGACGGTCACACGCGCGCTTCGCTCGATTGAGCTCACGGTGCTGGAGGATTTCTCAACGGGCTACCACTCGCGCAACGGAGGTGGGGATAATATTATTACCGATGGTGACCTGCCTGTCATCGAGCTTGGCCGCGTCCGTGCCAAGGCAAGCGAAGACGAGGACGTGCCTTCCGATCTAATCCTCGATGCAACGACGCACGAGACCATGCCCGATGAGCATGCCACCCTCATGTCGCAATTTTTGAGCCGTCGCCCACCACAGATCGCCCTTGGGATTATTATGATTGGCCTGGCGATTGCTGTGGCCACGATGAGTACCTTCTTCGAGATTCTCAACTTTAGCCACTTGCGCATGGAGGTGGTGCGGATCTTTCACGACAGTGGCCTGCCGCTGCAGAGTATTGAGAGTGCGACGCATATCGTGGCGACTATCTCGGCCATTGTGTCCACGACGTGGATTGGCATCGTGATTTTTCTTGCGGGGCTGACCTTCCGCGGCAGCGATCGCTCGCGGATTTTGCTGATGAGCATTGCTAGCCTCGCAGCGGTAATTAGTTCATTTGGGCTGACGATCGGCAGGGTTACATGGTCGGCGGCTGGCACACTGCTCTTCATTGGCGTCAACATCGTCATCGTGCTCATGTTCTCCACCGACGCTGCCCGGCGCTTCACGCGGGCACGCAGTGGGAAGTAATGGCAGCAGATTTGTAGGTTATGCTCGGTGCTATTGCGCTGTTTCTACTCTGGTATGGTGAGAGGGGATAGGCTACTTCATCTGATGGAGCTACTATCGATCGTAACAATTAACCCTGACCTCAGGGAGAGGATTTGAATACTCACGAATAATATTCATCTCTACTAATATTCTGAGGAAAGGTGATAACAACGAGAGGTGTGAGAACTGACAAAGCTTTGGCAGCTCAAATCTCACTCAGATTGACAACAGGGCAAAAAATCGCTACACTACCTGATATTGTGACAGAGCAGCTTGGTGATTTTTACGGTATTATTGGTGGGCTGAGTACGGATCTTGATCTTGATAGCAATATCCCTGAAAAATGTCGAAAGTGCCCACTGCTGGCAGGGACAATAGAGGCGCTCAAAACGGCATGGGCACAGAAGAAAGCGCTGGAGCGTACAGCGCTGGAGACGGCAGACAATATTACAACATGGCTACGAGTGCAAGGCATGTCTGAGGAGGAGATAGAGCAGATCCTAGAGGACCCAAAGCGGCTAGAAGAGGCACGAGCTGAGTATGGGAAGATCGTAGAGATGAAGCTTGCTATAGGGGGTGCCGCGTTCAATCAGCTGCTGCCAGGAATAGAAAAGCAAACAGCAGGCTGTCCTGGAATTATAAAATGCATAAGTCGAGATGGAGAAACGGTTGTAGAGGTGTGCGGCTCACACACTATGCCCAATGGGAAAAGTGACGAAGTAGCGACAGTCCGTCGTACTGGCAGAGGTGAGCAGGACCCATCCGAATCAGGCACCTCCGACTAATAGCAGTCTATTTGCGCCAATAAATAACGACAGAGGGATATACAAAACACCGATGGCATCAGACAAAGAACGAGAATTTTATGGCATTGTGGAGGGGCTTGATGAGCCAGATATATCTGCGGCTTCTTATATCCCCAAGCAGTGCTATGGCTGCCCGCGAGCAGCCGAGTTGCGCCGCAGGATAGCAATGACGGCTTGGACGTATAGTGAGCTCTGGAAAAATTGCTTTGACATTGCAGATGGCGACCCCGACCTGGGTAAGGCCATCGTGCGTGCTATGGATCGGCTCAAGCAGCAGAATCTACAGGCAAGAAATGAACTGAGCCAGCTCATTGCTCAGTGTAAGGAGTGCTAGTTGTGATAGGTAAAATAGTGAAAAGAAATAGTAGAGTGACAGAGGTAGTAACTACCGCATGTATGTTGCCATCACCCCCGCACCGCGAAACAATCGAGAGCGCAATGATCAAGCATCACGATCTCGACGACCAAGGAGCGGAAGGATAGCTCGCTGTGGCACGTCTCGCTAGCAGACGAGGCTTATCAACAAGAAATAGACTACATCTTCCACTAGCTCATTAGCACTCTATTGACGAGAGTGCCAATTCTGCGCTATAATGCGGCTATGACAGAACGGCAACAAGCGATTCTTTCTGCCATCATCGAGCAATACGCCGAGATTGCTGCCCCTGTGGGGAGTGTGACGCTGGCAAAGCTATTTGGGGTGTCTAGTGCAACCATTCGCAGTGAGATGGCCAAGCTCGAGGAGATGGGCTTCGTTAAAGCGCCGCACACCAGTGCTGGGCGTATCCCCACCAGCAAGGGCTACCGCTTCTACGTCAACGGCATCACCAACGCTCAGATGAGTGAGCTCCCCAGTGGAATTGATCGCAGCACCAAGGCTATTGAAGCGCACGTCAACTCACATCTCGATGCAGCTGATCGAGCTATTCGCAGTGCGGTGGATAGCCTCGTCGAGCTCACGGGTAACCTGGGCTTTGCTACCATCGGCAGTGAGCTCTATATGAATGGCATTAGCCGGCTCTTTAGCCAGCCAGAATTTCTTGAGGGCAAGCATGTCCAATCAGTAGCGCATTTGATTGACAATATCGAGCCGTGGCTGCGCGAAGCTCGGCCCAACGAGCCACTCAATGTCTTCATCGGCAGCGAGAATCCCATTGGCAAGAGCAGCGATGCGACACTCATCATTAGCAAATTTCGCTCACCCTATAGCGACCGCAGCTACATTGGTGTAATTGGTCCCATGCGCCAGCACTACCGCCGTACCATCGAGCTCGTCAAGCGCACTGGGGTGATGCTGGAGGAGATATTATAATGGCACGACCACTGTTATTTGTGCTGCAGCCATGCTATACTATGAAGGATAATGACGACTGAGCGAGCTGCTCGGTACCACAGGCAAAACCACTAGGCAGGAGGAATGATATCGATGACAAAACACAAGAAAGCGCCAAATACAACAGAGCTTGAACAGCAGATTGGTGAGCTCACGCAGGATCTGCAGCGCACCAGAGCAGACTTTGAGAATTATCGCAAGCGCGTTGACGCCGAAAAATCCCAGGCCAAAGCGGCAGGTGCCCAGCAGGCGATTCACAAGCTCTTGCCTGTGATTGATACGATCGAGCGCGCCACTGCCAACGTCCCCAAGAAGCTCCAGAACGACACATGGGCAAGTGGAGTAGTAGCGATGTCGAAGAAGCTCGATGGCTTGATGGCAGAGTTCAAGCTTGAGCCGATCATGGTTGAGCTTGGCACGACGGAGTTCGATCCAGACCTTCACGAAGCTGTCTCGATGGATGATGAAGGTGGTGACAAAGAAATTATTAGCGAAGAGCTGCAGCGCGGCTATAAGCTTGATGGCCACGTCCTGCGCCATGCTATGGTGCGGGTCAGCCGGCAGCCGTAGGAGTGAGTGGGATGAGGCGTTGGCTGCTTGCAGGAACACTCATCATATTAGCAGCACTTAGTGTTGGCAGTGCTCAGGCTCGTGCAACGCCACTGGCCAACCAAGCCGATATTACAGTGGTTAAGCGAGCGAGTACAGCCTATCAAGCCTTTACACGTGAGCTTTATGCCACTCAGCCCAAGAAGGACTCTATTGATGAACGAGCCAAGCAGGCTGCAGCAGCCTTTGCGGTAGTAGCCGGGCACTCATTTTCGGCGCAGCTTGGCGATGAATATAATCGTCATGCGGCAGCTGTAAAGGAAAAAGCCTCAGCCGTCAAGACGCTTCTTGGGCGTGCTCCGCAAGCCTTTGCTAGCAAAGATACGCAGGCTGCAGCAGTCTATTTGACAGATGTAGAAACAGCGGTGAGTCAGTATGACTCAGCCGTTGGTGTGCTTAATACAACAGTAGACGATGCCAACCAAGCGACGAATCGCCTCTACTTGTTTATGGTGATTAGTGCTGGGCTCGTGGCGGCACTTGCTGCAGCCTGGGCGCGACGCCAGCACACCCGGACATTTGCTAGTAATCGTGTAGTGCGGGCACGCTGGGCGGTGGTTGCAGCAGCGGCAGCACCACTGGTGGGTGCAGTTTCGCTCTATGTGATATTTATCCAAGGGAGTGACACGCGGGTTGTGCGCGGCGTGGGCTATGCGGTGCTGACCGGTGGTGTAGCAGTTCTTATCTATGCAGTGATGGCGTATTGGCGTCTCCGGCGGGCTGAGACGCTCGCAGCAGCAATTACTGCGGGCGATGAGATCTACCAGTGGTAAGCAAAATCTATTAGCACTCTTGACAGCCGAGTGCTAGCTCGCTATACTAAACCTATTGGCACTCGACTCCAAAGAGTGCTAGAATAGACAAGATGTTAATAACCGAAACAATAAACTAACAACATTGCGTCGTTGCCAGCAAGGCAGGCGCACAGGAGGAAAATATATGGGTAAAACTATCGGTATCGACCTCGGCACGACCAACAGTGCCTTTGCATACTTGCTTGCGGGCAAGCCAGAGGTTATCGCCAATGCTGAAGGCAACCGCACCACACCATCAGTGGTGGCAATCAACAAAAAAGGCGAGCGCCTTGTGGGGCAGGTGGCACAACGCCAGCGTGTGACCAACCCAAAGAACACAATCTATGGTGTCAAGCGCTTGATTGGCCGCAAATTCACTGACAAAGAAGTCCAGAAAGATCTCGACATCATGCCATACGAGATCGTCAAGAAGGGTAATGCCGTTGCCGTCAAGCTGGGCGATAAAGAATATACACCAGAAGAAGTGAGCGCCATGATTCTGAGCAAGATCAAGGCTGATGCCGAGGCCTTCTTGGGTGAGAAGGTGACGAAGGCGGTCATTACTGTGCCAGCCTACTTTGATGATTCGCAGCGCCAGGCTACCAAGGATGCTGGTAAGATTGCTGGCCTAGAAGTCGAGCGTATCATCAATGAGCCAACAGCAGCTGCACTCGCCTATGGTCTCGATAAGGGCAAAGAAGAGAATATCGTTGTCTTTGACCTTGGTGGTGGTACCTTCGACGTGTCGGTGCTGGAAATCGCTGATGACTTCTTCCAAGTGAAGTCGACCAATGGTGATACCCACCTTGGTGGTGAGGACTTCGACAACGCCATCGTTAATTACTTCCTCGACGACTTCAAGGCCAAAGAGGGTATTGATCTGCGCAAAGACAACGCTGCCATGCAGCGCCTCAAGGACGAAGCCGAGAAGGCAAAGAAGGAGCTCTCGACTGTTACTGAGTATGATGTCAATATTCCATTCATCACCGCTGATGCTGACGGGCCAAAGCACTTCGAGATGAGCCTGACGCGCGCCAAACTTGAGGACTTGGTGAAGGATCTGCTTGACCGCCTCGATGGGCCAGTCGAGAAGGCGCTTAAAGACGCCAAGCTGAGCAAGTCTGACATCAACAACATCGTCATGGTTGGCGGTATGACCCGCATGCCAGCAGTGGTCGAGCGGGTGAAGAAACTGTTTGGCAAAGACCCAATGCAAGGCGTTAACCCAGACGAAGTGGTGGCCGTTGGTGCGGCCATCCAGGGCGGTGTGCTAGCTGGTGATGTTAAGAGTGTGCTACTGCTGGATGTAACACCGCTAAGCCTCGGCATTGAGACAATGGGCGGCGTATCAACCAAGCTAATTGAGCGCAACACCACTGTGCCAACCAGCAAGAGCGAAGTGTTCTCAACTGCAGCAGATAACCAGCCACAGGTGGAGATCCACGTCTTGCAGGGCGAGCGCGAGTTTGCCAACGACAACAAGAGCCTGGGCCGCTTCGTGCTTGACGGTATTGCACCAGCACCGCGCGGTGTGCCGCAGATTGAAGTGACCTTCAATATTGATGCCAATGGTATTCTCAGTGTTACTGCTAAGGACAAAGGCACAGGCAAAGAGCAGTCGATTACCATTCAAAACTCTGGCAACATGAGCAAGGAAGATATTGAGAAGGCACAGAAGGAAGCTGAGCTCCATGCCGACGAAGACAAGAAAAAGCGTGAAGCAATCGACGCCAAGAACCACCTCGAGAATGCTATCTACCAGGCGAAGAAGATGCCCGATGAGTTTAAGGACAAAATCTCGAGCGACGACAAGAAGACGCTGGAAGATGCCATTGCCGAAGCTGAGAAGCATAAGAATGCAGAAGACAAAGACGAGCTTGAGGCTGCCACCAAGGCGCTGGGCGACGTGACGATGTCTATCGGGGCTAAGCTCTATCAGCAGCAAGCTGAGGACAAAAAAGCCGAAGAAGAAGCTGACGCCAAGGCAAAAGCTACAGACAAGAAGCCTGGCAAAGACGAACCCGTCGAAGGCGAAGTTGTCGACGACAAAAGCAGCGACAAAAAGTAGCATCGCGTTATAGCTACAGCTGCATTGCGAATGGCCACCTGGAAAGGGTGGCTATTTGTATTTTTAGAGGTATATAATAGAGACTGTGAGTAAACAAAAGAAGCCTATTAAGTATAGCAAGACCCAGATAGATAAGGCGGGTAATATTCTCCGTTCTCACAAAACAAATACTCTTGAATATGCAGAGGCACGTGCATTTGTCGACCAGTGGCGTATGAGCCACGAGCGTCCAATGCAAAGGTTTAATGTCACATTGCGTAAAAAACGAAAAATGATTTATCAAGATGCAGTGGTAGCACGCCGACTCAAGAGGTTACAGACAATCATTGATAAGATTAGTAATCGTCAACAGGATATGAATCTGAGTCGCATGCAAGACGTCGGTGGTGTCCGAATAGTTATGCAGAATATTGAACAAGTTTATCGAATGAAAAGAGTATACCAAGAGGGATCTTTTTCTTATAAACTCAAAAATAAGTTAACTAGAGATTACATAGAAAAACCACAAAAAAGTGGTTACAGAGGTATACACTTAGTATTTGAGTTTTATAACGTACCAGTAAGTAACGAAAATGATCAGTATTGGAAGAGTCTTCAGATCGAGATGCAGATTCGCACAGAGTTACAACACGCATGGGCAACTGGTGTTGAGATCGTAAGTGTTATGAGAGGAGAGAATTTGAAGGCTGGGCAGGGCGACAAGGGATGGTTGGAACTCTTTCGATACATATCGTCTATTATTGCACTCGTTGAGAATAAGCCTACTCTATTGCAGCACCGAAATTTGAATCCTCAAGATCTGTTTAAGCAAACGACAGAGCTTGCAAAGAGACTCGAAGCTGTCGATAAGATCAGTGCATGGGTCAGCACAATAAGTCAAGTTGAAGGCTTGGAACAGAGTAAGAGGCGGAAGTTTCACTATGCCATCTTAGCTATAGACACGAAAGAGAAAAAGATACTTTTGTTTGGTTTTGCAAAAAATAAATTCACTGAAGCAACAAAAAAACTAAAGGAGCTTGAAAATGAACACCCTGAGTATTATCCTGTGCTTGTTGCAGCTGGGGATATAAATAATCTGAGACATGCATATCCGAATTATTTACCCAGTGCAATTCGGCTAGTAGAGATTATTCAGCGTATTGAAAAATCTCAACATTAAGCTATAATAGTTAATATCATGGATAACGACGAACTCCTCAAACGCCTTAGGCAAATCTACAAAGAAAACAAGAAGCTTACTTAGTATGAGCTTCTTGTTTGCGCGCTGACCTTCTGTTATTTAATATCCATCAACTCAATGTCGAACACGAGATCGCTATTAGGCGGAATGTTGGCGGCGGCGCGGATGGAGCCGTAGGCCATGTCGCTTGGGATGATGAGCCGGCGCATGCCACCAACCTTCATGCCAGGCACGCCTTCTGTCCAGCCACGGATGACTTGGTCGAGGCCGAAGGTGACGGGCTGGCCAAAGTCGTGGCTGCTCTGGAAGATGATGCCATTTTTACACAGTGCACCAGTATAATGTGCGGTGATGGTTGCGCCAGCTGGTACCTCGGCACCAGTGCCAGGGATGATGTCGATGATTTGCAGTGCGTCGACCTTGGCGATAGGTGTAAAGTCGGCGAGTTTGGTTCCTTCGTATTGTGTCATGGCTCTATTATACCATTATGCGTACTCCGCTGCGCCACGCAGTTGAGCGGTGGGATGGCTGTGCTGGGTGGAGTGCGATCGACGACTATGACCTGCTGTAGCTGTCGATAGCGTGCGAAGAGACGACCAAGCGCGCGCGTCATGGTGCTGGGGTAGCGTTCTTCATCTGGCGCTGCGGCATAGAGAGCTCCCTCCTCGAGCGGTGTCGCCCAGCAGCAGCTGGCATGGATGACACGAGTGTCTTGGGGGAGTTTGGGGTATTGGGGGTATTGCATGCCATAACCCACTAGATCGGCACACACAGCAGATAATGTGCGGGTGCACCGCTGCTGCAATGTGTTGCTTGCGGTGAATGTCCCCCACTCAGCTGAGCTAAAAATCGTGCGTTTGCGCTCAAGTATGCGGCGTGTACCATTTTGGATAATAACAAGTGAGTTGTAAATTCCATCTGGGTGGTACTCTGGTGTGCCTACCACAAGCTCCACTGTGGGCATAGAGGTAGAGAGTTCCTCCAGCTCGGCGAGGCGATCATTTACTACAGCATCTTGGTCTGGGATTTCAGCCAGCTCCATGTCTGCCGTCGTCATGAGTTCGGGGCTGATGAAGCGATGGGCGGGGTGATCGGCAGCTGCTTGGCGTATCAGATTTATGTACTCGCGCCAGGTATTGGCAGAAACACCAACAGTTGGTGTTTCTGATGATAGTTGCTCAGGGTAAAATACACCGGTTTGGCGGTACCACTGGATGTCATAATGGTGGGCTTGTTCGCGTGGTCGTTTATGATACATGAATATATCATACGATATACCAGCCTGCAGAGCAAACATATGCAAAATATCCCAATAGTATAGAAGAGTTAGTAGGTGTTGATGGGTAAAGCGAGGAACGTAGTAGCTCTGACGGGTTAGTTTTGGCTAGACTTTATATCCGCACATGATGGATTGTGATTATAGATTGATATCAGGGAGAGGTTAGGCTCCACACAAAGTGCTCTTTATTGATACCGCCACTGCGCCATATCACGATTATAGACGTCGATGATCCGCGGCGTTAGCAGGGTCGAGATGCTGGCTGGGGGTAGACTAGCGGGGCGCTGGCGCAGGGTGTAGTCGAGCAGTTTGGCATCGGTGTAGCTGAGCCCAGGCGGCAGCGGCTGGCTTAGCAGGCTGGCTGTATCCTTGGTCGAGAGCACAAAGCCCCACTCGCCAAAGGAGGGCACATTGATGCTAAAGGGCGTGATATGCCGCTGGGGCTGGGCGGATGCGACGGTGCTAGCCACCATCGCGAAGGCATTTGGCGAAAAGTACGACGACGTCGCTTGGGTGATCATCACCCCACCGGGGCTGAGGATGCGCGCGGCCTGGCGGTAGAATTGCTGCGAGTAGAGCTTGGCGAGGCGGTCGTTCGATGGGTCGACCAGGTCGATCAGAATGGCGTCGTAGGCCTGGTGCGTCTTGAAGGCAAATAAAAACGCGTCCTCGTTGACGACGCGCACCTTGGGGCTAGCAAGCGAGCGCTGGTTTTGCTCAGTCAGCAGGGGGCTCGTGCGCGCCAGCTGCGTCATAGCTGGGTCGATATCCACCAGGGTGACGTGCTCCACACTGGGGTATTTAAGGATTTCGCGCGCCAGCAGCCCGTCACCACCGCCCATAATCAGCACGTTTTTGGGCTGCTTGACCGCTGTCATCGCCGCACCGGCCAGCGTTTCGTGATAGCGGGCTTCGTCTAGGCTCGAAAACTGCAGATTGTTATTCAGATACAGCCGCAGATCCTGCTTGTACTTGGTGAGAACGATCTTTTGGTAAGCCGATTGCTGGTACAGAATCACCGGGTCTTTATAGGCCTTGGTATCAATGCTATGCTCTAGCCAGCTGGCGCCAAAGAACAGCCCCAGCAGCAGAATGGTCGCCACTACACTGGCAGCTAGGAGCCTGCGCGAGGTCTTCAGCTGCAGCAGAATCAGCACTGCCACGGCGATGTTAAGCGTGGCGATCAAGTAGGTGCTGCGCATCAGCCCCAGGCTGGGTAGCAAGAAGAGCGGGAAGACCAGCGAGGCCACCAGCGCGCCAAAGTAGTCGATCGCCAGCACCTTGCTGAGCAGCTCCACCGAAGACGGCCGGCCGTAGCGGGTAAACATCTTGACGAGTAGCGGAATTTCCAACCCAATCAGCACACCAATCACCAGGCTAATCAGCGCAAATACCGGCCAGTGCAGCTTGCTCAAGCTAAAGGCGCTGTAGAGCAGTAGCACCGAATTACCACCCACCAGCCCCAGCAGGATTTCATTAACGGCAAAGCTGGTGGCCGGGTGCCAGTGAATATGCCGCACCAGCAGCGACCCTACCCCCATGCCGAAGAGGGTTATACCAGTTGCCAGGCTAAAGCTCAGGATTGAATCACCCACTAGGTATGAGGCAGCTGTGCCTAGGATAAGCTCGTAGATAAGTCCGCCAATTGCCACCAGCAGCGCCGCCGCAAACAGCGCGATATTTTCCTTGCTGGTGATGTGCTTGGTGTCCGGTGGCGTGACGCGAGTATGTGCCATGGTATCTGTATGCCTTTCGCGCCTAGGTTATTTGCCTACGCCGCCACTGCCACCGCCATAGACGCTGCGCCCGTGGTAGGTGCCGCTGCCGTGCGAATCATCGTGGCCAAAGAACTCATCGTAAATGGCAAAGAGCAGCGCCCCAACAAAGCTGATGATCATCACCCAGCGCCAAAATAGTGGCCAGTTGCGCGGGCGAATCAGCCGGCCGAACAATTCCTTCTGCTGCGCGTCGGACAGGGGTGTTTTGCGGTAGACATCGTACTCGCGCCGGTTGTATTTTTCGACCGTGTAGGTGGTGGTAGCGCCGGTTTCGGCATCGGTGTAGTGCAGGCTGGCGTAGGCCATTGGCTCACCCTCGAAGACCTGGTAGGCATTCTTGCCACGGATAGCCATAATGGTGCCTTCGCCGGCCTCGGCAACGGTAATGGTCTGCGTGGTGCCGTCCTCGAGTGTGATGGTAAACTCATTGCCCGCAGCCAGGTGCTCTGGCTCAAGCTGCTGGGCAAACCGCACCGGCTCGTAGAGCGACACAACCTTGCTATCGTGGTCGTACTCCACCCAGCTATCGTAATTTTCGAGGCCCGTCAGCTCCCATTCTTCCCAGTAGGAGGTTTGCTTGGTCTCGGGGTTGTCTTCTTTAAACAGCAAGCAACCCACCGCACGGAAGTTGGTTCGCTTGCCGCGCAGGACATCGTTGATTTTGAGGCGAGCTTTGGTGCGTTTGGTCATAAGGTAGCGCTTTCGATCGTTATAGTATTGGTATAAAATGCGTCTGCAATGGCTTGGCGGAGAGTCTCAATTGTATCCTCGCTCAGTGGTCGGCATGTGGCAATACTGAGGTACGCTCCACGGCTCTCGGGCCAGGTGTGGATGGTAGCGTGCGACTCAGCAAGCAGCAGCGACACACTCACGCCTTGCGGCGAGAACTGATGTGAGACAGACTCCAATGCGTACAGGCCAGCTACCTTGGCAAGCATGCGCACCGTTTTCTCGGCATATGCGAGATCATTGAGCCGCATGGCATCCGCCTGGCGAATCGTAAAAATCAGTGCTTGCACCTGCTCCATTTGCATCGTATACGCTATTATACCACTCTTGATGCGAGAGAGCGAACTAGCTATGCTCATACCAAAAAACCAGCCAGGTTGGCTGGCTGGTTTGCTACGGTGTATGCATAGTTATGGCTCGAGAGTGTGCTGTGGCACGCCAGAGCTTGGCTCGTGCGAGTTGATTGCCAGCGGCACAACAAAACCCTGGTATTGCGCGAGTGTCACGGTGTCGCCAGGCTGGAGCTCGTAGCGCGTGTTGCCATCGGTCAGGTGGAGCTCAGCAACGCGGGCCGACGTAGCATTAGTCACGCCATCTTGCTCGGGCTTAGTATGGAATGCATCTGCTTCGGTAAGTGCGGCGATGTGCCGGTCTACCACACTACCGATGCTGTCGCCAGCCTCGACGGCTAGAGTAGCAATACCATCTAGGTTGGCTGGTAGTTGAGGTTCTTCTGTGGTTTTGCCTGCCTCGTAGGCTTCGCGCTGGCTGAGGTAAGCGCTATACGCATCGACTAGCTGAGTAGCTTGCTCTTCAGGGGTGGGTTGATGCTCAGCAGAAGAGTACTGATCGTGGTTATCTTTTGATTGCATTGCTGCAAAGCCGGCTACAGCACTAAATACAAGAGCTGCTGCACCAATGATACCTCGCCGCGAAACACCCTTAGTTTCAGGATCTTGTGATCTAGGATCCTCTACCAAGTGACGGTACTTGTCATCACCATATTTGGGTGTTGGTGAAGAATTTGGGGCTTTTCGACCCCTGTTTGGTCTCTGTTGTGTATGCATAGTCCATTCACTATACAACAGAGGTCGCAAAAAGGGAAGAGGAAAATGGCAAAATAACGCACAATATTGCATAATGTGTCCAAAAACAGGGGTAATAACATATAATACACAATATTATACATAATGATGCAATAATATATCTTACTGTAAATACCGAGACGCCCTCATTTTATAGCCCAGTAGCTCACTTCACACGCTTTCTGATGCTAGTTCAGCTGCATAAAATGAATGCTTTTCTAGAACATTCACCCTTTTAGTGTGAGGATGCAGCGCTTATTATAGCGACGAGCCACCATACTTCATTGAATAAAACTGCAGGCAGAGATGAGAGTATACCAGAGTTCATGAGCTAAAAATAGAACAAATACCATAAATTTGCTGTTTTTGAGGTATTTCTGCCGCGAATGCCATGCTACAATAGAGGGTATGAGATCTACTCGAACTATCCAAATTGTGAATATTACTGGGCGAGAACTCGCCGGCAAATCATCAACAATTCGTGAGCTAATGCCGCGGCTGGGTGCCGGGGTTGTTTTGTTTCGTCCGAGCGATGTCTTGCGCGAATATGCCGCGAGCCATCATATTACACTGCGCAAGCGGAGCGATTATTTGCGCGTGCTGCAGATCATGACGGAGTCTGCGCCGAGCTTACTGGCCGACCGGGCACTGGAGCTGCTTGAGCGGCCTGGTGTGGAGCTGGTGGTGCTCGATGGCCTGCGTGACTACCGCAGTGCTTGCCGTCTCAAGGAGCGACTGGGTAATCGCTACCGGACGGTGGTGCTCACAGCGCCAGATGAACTCCGCTATGAGCGCTTTAAGGGAGTGGCCGAGGCCAGGCGGCGTGCTGGGCGTGATGCAGCGGTGATTCAGAGCTTCGAAGAATTTATGCGTGATGGCGAGGACGACATGGATAGCATGCAGCAATTCCCAGCGGTGCTGGCCAGCCACGATCTAACGCCTGGTGGCCCGATTGACACGAGCACCTATCCATCGGCTATTGCAGTGGCAGATGAGATTATCAGCTACTTGGTGTAAAACGCTCCAGAGAGTAGATAGTGAGTACACCATGGGGTTTGGTGGGCGTGTGTTTGTTTGTGCACCACAGCAGTACCATCTGTACTCTCTATGATGCTTATGGTATGATGAAGACATGAATAAGCGAGGGTTTACGCTAGTTGAGATTTTGACAGTGGTGGCGATACTAGCGATCTTGGTGTCGGCGTCGATTGTGGGGTATGGTGCGTGGCGTCAGCGTGCAGCCCAGACGGAGCTCGTGAGTGATCTGCGAGCTGCTGCCGCGGCAATGACAGCCTATAGGACGTTCTATAATGGCTACCCAACATCGCTCCCAGCCGATTATAACAAGAGTGAGAATGTGACGGCGACACTCAAATACGTCGCATCGGCAACATACTGCATAGAGGCAACGACGCGCACCACTCGGGGGCTTGTCTATCATGTGAAGGGCTCAGAGAGCGAGCCCAAAGAGGGCGGGTGTGATACCTACCATGCGCAATCTGGCGAGAATGAGTCGCAAGCGACCGATGGTGTACTGCGCTACTGTCATGTGATCCGCGTGGTTGAACCAACCCAGCCAGCGGCGTGCGAGCCAGAGCTTCAAAGGTAATTTTCAGCCAGCAACTGCACACTTCCAGATAGCATTAATTCAAACACAACCAGCTGTCTCCTTAATTGCCTTTTATGAGCGTCTCATCGCAGGTAAGGCAGCTCCAGAATAGAGTACATCTAGCGTAGATCCTACTGCGACGGGCCGCTACGCCGCCTGCAACCTGCTCTCAACAACTGCTACCCGGCCGGCGAGGTCCTCATGTTGCGTGGTGAGCAGCCGTAGTGCGCCTTGAGCTTGAAGGGCGTCTTCCCGCTGAGTTTTGATATCTTTGCTGAGTGCGTCGATTCGCTCGGTTACTTCCTGATGGTTGCGATCAATCTTCTCGTCCAGCTCTGCAAACCGACTATCAATCTCATTAAACTGAGCGCCGATGGCGTCAAATCCTTCTTCCATGGCGGTACGCAGATCTTTAACTTCGCTGCGCACGTCTTTCATTTCATCACGTACGCCTTTAATTTCGCCACGTACGTCCTTTATCTCGCGCTCGAGTTTGTCAATGCGATTATTGATTCTCCCCTCGGCAGCGCTGAGGTTAGTGGTTAGTAGTTCTTGTATGCGTTGGAAGTCTTTTTCGGTCATACTTCTATTTAAGCATGGTGGTGTGCGAGTGTAAACCACGATTGTCGTGATAGATGGAAAGAGCTTAGTCTGGCCACAGTATATCGTCACTACTAGCACTTTTTAAGTGCTCGAGAAAAGGATGAATGGCAAAGCGGCGGGCATCTCCAATGTAGTTTAGCGCCACAATGTCTATGATGATGGCGCACATAAATGCGATGCTGAACATAATGAGTATGGGGTGTTCTCAAGTATCTCTACTCGTGCTTATAGATCAATCACTTCACCCCGGTCGATCGGCTTATGAACTGTGCGATGCCCACGCATACGATGGCGCACCGTGCGGCGCAGCTCAATGGCATTGGTAAGGAGAATGATGCCGTTAACCAGTGCATAGCCACCAACGATTTGGACGAAAAGCTGAGCACTGCCGACAGGGAAGAGCCAGAGGATGAAGCTCACGATCACACCGATCACGCCAGACATTAGCCAGAGCGCTCGCGTGCGGCTCCCGGCAGGGAAGATGCGGCTGAGTATGAGGTCGATGAGGCTGCGTAGCATCACTACCCAGCCAAGCACAAAGCTGAGTGTTGCCACACTGACCCGAGGGTTGGCGAGCATCACTACACCAAGCAGAATAAGCAGCGCACTTGCCACCACGAGAAACGTCTTCGCTTGGCCATTCGCTACCTGCAGCCCACGTACCAGCTGCGATAGACCCCAGATGATGATCAAAATAGCGAGGAGTGTCATCAAAACAGTGAGAGTGACTGCTGGCATCGCAAGCGATACTCCACCAAAGATAATCAATGACAGGCTAATGATAATAATCACCCACCACGCACCAATAAGCTGTCTTTTGAGTTGTTCGATCATACATGCCTCCTTATCTTTCTAGTGTAGATGATGGCGGGGTAATCTGCAATTAATAGGTGAGACTATGAACTATCCACCACTGTAGAGATGGTATAATGCTCAGGCACTAGTCACGGGCAAACTGCATCAGCACGAGTGGGTCACCAGTGACGGAGCGCAGGGTGTAAGCGCTGGGTAGTGTTGGAGTGGTGGTTGCGGTCGAGCTGCTATAGTAGAGAACGTTGATTTTTTTGGCATCGGTAAAGGGCTGAGTGGTGTCGGCTACCTTGTGGTACGTGGTACTCCCTTCGAGCGGTGCGTAGCCGCCCATCAGTGGGCCACCCACATAGGCCATGTAGATGGGACAATGTGACTGCGCTTGCTCGAGATAATAGCTTATCTCTATGGCGATGTACGGGTCGGCTGCAAGGATGACACTCCCATCATGGCAGGTGCCGAGCTGGGTGGCAATTTGCTTCACATTGGGTCGCTCATCGCGCTGGAAGTTGAAATTACCCTGCAGTGATAACTGCACCATACCATAAAACATAACCACCGGCAGAAGTGCTAAGAGAGCGGTTGACACAGCCTTGTGCCAGCGCAATGGCGAACGATGCAGGGCTACGCAGGCTGTATAGAGGACGACGCTTGCAATAGCAACACCACTGATTGCTACGTGAGCAAGATAGCGCTCGACATACATTGGAGCAGATAGTGACACAACGATCAGTGCTGCAGCTGGCACGCCCACATGAGCAAGCAATAGCCAAGCAAGCTCAGGATGTGGCAACGAACGCATTGCACGAGGCCACGCCCACGCAACGGCACAGATAATAATAAGGACAAGCTGCGACGACACAACGCCTAGCAACCAAGATGGCTTATAAATCATGTTGAAGGATGCGATGCCAAGCAAATTCTGCAGGTTCATTGGCTGGCCAATCTCGGCTAAAGCACCATTGCCAATTTGTCCCAAGAAGGTTGGCAGCCACGGTAAGAATAGCATGAAGCTCACTACATACGCCCAGAGCCACGGCAGTTTCCACCACTGTTGTAGGCCTTGGCGACGGTAGGTCATAACCATGAGCCAGAGCAGCTGGGCTAGCCAGAGTAAGGCGCTATAATACAGCGTCCCCATACCGAAAGCGACAAGCACCGCATAGAGCATCCAGTCGCGCCAGCGATCATCGTGCCAAGCGCGTGCCAGTACGGCGGTGGCGCTTACACCGATGAGTGACCCTAAAGCATACATCCGTATCTCAAAGCCGTAGCGCATTAGTAGGGGTGTGCCAATCAGTGTGAGGAGTGTATACCCCGCGGCGCGCTTGCCAAACCAGCGCCGCACGAAACACCCCATACCAACCATCGCGCCGCCATAGCAGAGGATACTAAAGGCACGCAGGGCTGACTCACTATAACCCCACACGCTGGCCCAGAGCTTGAGGATGAGATAGTAGAGCGGCGGGTGCGTATCGATACTGGTGAGGCGAATGAGTTCACTGATTGGCTGCTTGGCGAGCCACACCGAATATGCTTCATCAAACCACACACTTTGCTGGCTGCCAATCCACCAGCACAGCGCCATTGCCACCAGTGGTGCTAGCACAATGGCGATGCGAAACCAGTGGCGTCGCATCTTACAGACAAGGGGAAATAGTCGATTAGCGAGAATAAGGGCGGAATTCTTGACCCGAGCGGCAGATTGTTGCCGCGCTAGTTGTTTACTCATATCTTTTATAGTACCGATTTGTTGGCAAAAAATCCACTAGCAAAGCCATAATCATCCGTGGTACAATACCACTATACGTACCCGTAGCTCAGCTGGATAGAGCGTTGGTTTCCGGAACCAAAGGTCGCAGGTTCGAACCCTGCCGGGTATACCATAGATAATTGAGGCTCGCGCGGCCTCTGTTTTTTATGGGAGATGTACGGTAAAGACGTGCTAATTGATGGGGTAGACCAATGAAACAAAAGGAGGTCTATTTCTCTAGCTGATCCCTGTTAGCGTGGAATAATCTTCATCAAAAACTTTGTCTTGACGGCAAGGTAGATAAGTGCAAGTGCACTGACAGATAAGGCGAAGTTGGCCGGGATCTCGTAGAAACGATCGACCGATGTAAAATAAAAGTCGCTAATATAATAATCTGGTGCCACAAAGAGATGTATGACAAGAATAACGAACGCATGCACCGTATACACATAGAGCGAATTATGGCCAAACGGCAGCAAAATCCAGCCTAGCCACCGCTTGATGCGATCCTCGAATCGCCGAAACAGCATAAAGAACCCAGCGAACCAGAGCCATGATAGGGTAAGGCGAGGCAGTGGTAGGTCGAGCTTGAGGAACTGATTGTCGAGTGCGGTATCGGCCGCGGCAAGCGTTTGATGAAAGCCATCGCCCAGCCCATGCGCCACAAAGGTGACGTATGCGTCGGCAAAGAGTGTGAGGACGAAGAGCGTTGCAATACTGCGCTTGATGATGCGCCGACGGCCGAGCGGCCACGATTGCCAGCGTACAATAATCTCTGGCAGATGGTAGCCCAAAATAAAGGCCATAAAGAACAGCACCTGCCAGGTGAGCGGTTGGTATAGTTCACTGACCGGCCGTGGTGTTAGCGCCCACACTAGTAGGCTGAGCCCTAGCACGATATACCACTTGCCGCGCCGTAGTAGCCAGAGCGCGCCTGGTGCTACCGCAATAAACAGTGCATACAGGCGCAGATAGTCTGCCCAGCCGTAGAATTGCTGCAAGGTGACAATATCCCACGCCAGGCCAAGCCAATTGCCATCGGGCAGCGGCAAAGGCAACTTGACACCTTTATTATCAATAAAGAACCAACTAATCAGGAGCGATAGCATCGTCACGATAATGCTCGTGAGGTAGAGCGTACCAGCCCGCTTCCAGAGCAAGCGCGTCGCTGCCATGAGGGGCTGCGTGCGGAGCTTGGCACCGCGCACAATACCCAAGACAAGGCCGGATATAATGAAGAACCCTTCGGCTGCCGAGACAGCGAGACGACTGTCGCCAGTGAGGAAAGTGAGGCCATTAGGAAAGTAGGTGAGATGGTCGAGAATAATGATAACCAAAAACCACCCGCGCATGAGGTCGAGACTAACGATGCGCCCAACAGAGGACGCGCTGGCTTTTGGTTGGGTTGTCACAATGATTTAGTATAGCAGATTTGCTAAAAGTACGCTTAAGATTGTCTAATGTTGTCGTGAGCGAGGTCTGGATATCCAACACTGATGACTCTATGGTCTAAAAAACTGAGGGGCATAGCGACACGCTAGCGTGGTCGCTTGCTCGCAACAGTGCGTGCCTTGGTGGCAAAGGTGTCATCGATGAGGACAGAGGGCGCAAATTCACCATAGCGCCGCGCTACTGCTTGCTCAATCAGGAAGTCGGCAATGCGTGGATTCTTAGGTAGAATTGAGCCATGCAGGTAGGTGCCGATCACATTGCGGTAGCGCGCACCTTCGGTTTGGTCGGTACCATTGTTGCCCGCCCCGCGCGATACGATGCCCAGGGGTGGTACGCTGTGCCCAAGGGTTGTGAGGCCGCTGTGGTTCTCATAGCCAATGACTTCGCCAAAGTCGCTGCTGGCAGTGACGATATTGCCAATCAGGCGCTGCTCGCCAGCGACTGTCTCGATATCAAAGAGACCAATTCCACGAATGATCGCTCCCTGAGTGGTCTTAAAGAATCGCCCAAATAGCTGGTAGAGCCCACACACTACCAGCATCGGCACGCCATCATCAGCGAGGCGCTGCAGGGTGGGGCCAATCGCTAGTAAATCATCCTGAATGGTAGCTTGGCCAGAGTCTTGGCCACCGCCACCTACAATGATATCGATATCAGCTGGGAAGGTGTCGCCTGGGTTATATTCAACGAGCCGCACGTTGTAGCCATACCACTCGAGCCGTCGCTTGAGTGTGAGGGTGTTACCCCAGTCGCCATAGATATTCATGGCGTGAGGGTAGAGTTGGAGGATGGTGATAGTGTTGTCTTTCATACAGCATTTACCTCTGTGTAATGAGCTAATTCGCGCCGCAAGGCAAGCATGGCGGTATAAGTACAGTAGATGCGCAAGGGGGTGCCACGGTTGGCCTGGACAAACTCTGCTAGAGCCTGCTTGAGACCAGGTACAACGCGCCGAGCTTCTACTTCATCATACTGGAGGCGCAGCGCCATATCGTAGGCGCGCACACCACTCACCATTGCCACGCCAGTAGGCCGAAGCGTGTCAAAGTCGACATCCCATAGCCAACTCATATCGCGGCCATCGGCGTACTGGTCGTTGATGGCAATCATTGTAGCAGTCTTGTGAGGGTCAAACGATGCCAGGCTCAGGCGGAAACCGCTCGGGTTCTTGACGAGGACAAGCTCGCAGGGCTGACCATTGACAGTCAGGGCTTCGCCGCGGCCAAAGGCTGGCTCGACCTGAGCTAGGGCAGCGAGCATGGCGGGCGTATCGAGTTTATCTTGCAGAATAGTACGGACGAGGGTAAGTGCGCCTGCAGCGTTTTGGGCATTGTAGCTGCCCTTGAGCTTAAGTGAGACAAGATGATCGGAACTGTCGAAGCGGAAAGTGGCAGCTTGGTCAGATAAGTGGCATAGCGTCACATCAGCATCGGTGGTAGCTGTAGCCTGACCTGGGGCGCTTCGCATGGTATCGTCGCTTGGGAAGAGGTGGGCAAGTGATGGATCGACGCCATAGCGGCTTATTGGTGCTGTGAGATCAGCGGTAAATTCTTGCCGCGTCAGCCGTGGGTCGTCGCCATTGAGAACAATGCCATTTGTGGTGCGCATGGCGATGGTGTGAAGCAGCTGCGCCGTGTAGTCAATCTCGCCAAAGCGATCGAGTTGGTCGCGCAGGACGTTGAGTAGTAAGCAATAGCGTGGGGCAACTTGCTTGACGAAGTGCACCGCATGCGCTTCGTCAAGCTCGAGCACGGCAATATCCGCTGGCAAAACACCATGGGTATCAACCGCCTCAAGTAGTGCTGCTGCCACGCCGCGGGTAAAGTTGCTCCCCGTACGATTAGTAAAGACGCGGAGACCTTGACTCTCCAGTAGAGCTACAACCATCTTGGTGGTAGTTGTCTTGCCGTTAGTGCCACTTATTACCACCACACCATGTGGTAGAGCATCAAGCGTACGGGCAAGAAAGTGACGATCGAGCTTCTCGACGACGAGGCCTGGCAATGCCGAGCCACCACCGCGCAACCGAGCTGCGCGCTGCACCCCTTTGCCCACAAGAGTTGTAATACGAATCATGGTGTCTATTATAGCATGAATCACCCTTTATTTATGACGCGATATATAGCACAAATTACGCTAGTGCGCTACAATGCATAGTATGATAGTGGTTGGATTTTTTGCGTGGTGGTATGGCGCTGGGTGGTGGCAGCGGATCACGATGGTGAGGGGGAAGCTGGTGAGTGTATTTGACTATTTTTCAATTGATCTCCTGGTGCGAACGTGGTTTGCGCCGTTTCGACAGATATCGGCAGGAGCGGTGGATGGGCCGATTGGCGTGCAGATTCGGGCATTTTTTGACCGTCTCATCTCACGAACGATTGGCGGCATCGTGCGGAGCTTTATGATTATTTTTGGCATTGTCGCGCTCGCAGTAACCGCTGCGGCGGGGCTTGTCTTTATTATTGCTTGGGCGCTTGTGCCTGCGTTGCCGCTGCTGGGTGCTGGGCTTGCGGTAGTGGGGTGGCTGCCATGGTAAGCGACTTTCATTACGATAGCTTGCGCGCTAAGAAGGCTCGCTTGGGTGTGCAGATGGGCCGCTTCGACCACTGGTGGTGGGCACCATTTTTGCTACTCGTAGCAGGGGCAGGAGCCTTGCTAGCTATTGAGCTGCCTCTGGGGTGGTTTATCGCGAGCCTGGCTGTGGTGCCGTATGGACTGCACCGGTGGTATCAGGGTGAGATTGCCCATTTGCCCATCAGTGGTAGCACGGCTGATGGTTTGCTTACAGGTGATGTCCTGGGTCGGTTGCCTGCCGCGCCGACACCACGCGATATTGCATGGGCGTTGCGCTCAGTTAATGATGGGCTATTTATGGCATTGCGACTTGGCCTCAGCCCGGCGCTTATGCAGGATCTCGTGAGTGACGACCCGAGCATTATGCCCGAGTTTTGGCAATTTGCTGACCGTATCCGTCAGTACAATCAGCTCGAACAAATCACGGGTAGTGTGCTTATGGTGGCTTTGGTGCGTAGTGTGCCTGGCTACCAAAATATCTTGGCGGAACTCCAGCTTGACGACGAAGATCTCGATGGCGCTGTGCAGTGGCAGTACCACTTACGTCAATTGGTGGCACAGATTCATCAGCCGCGGCGCACTGGCGGGGTGGCACGCGATTGGTCGTTTGGTTATATTCCACTGTTACGCCGCTTTGGACAGAATATTAGTGAGCAAATTAGTCGTGGTGGCGGGATGTTCTCTGTTGATGTTGCGTCGCACACCAAGGCAATCGATCAGCTCATCGACATCTTTGGCACTCGTGGGCGGCAGAATGCCGTGCTGGTGGGGCAGGCTGGCACGGGCAAGACGACCATCATCCACGCCTTTGCCGAGCGGCTCCTCGATGCCTCGGCGCATTTGCCTAGCGGCCTCAAGTTTCGGCAGGTGTTTATTCTCGACTCATCATCGCTCATCGCCGCAGCGCCAGGCCGAGGTGAGCTCGAGAACCTTGTTATGCGCGTCCTTGGTGAGGCGTATACTGCCAAGAATATCATCATTTGCCTGGATAATGCTCAACTATTCTTTGAGGAAGGGATTGGCGCGGTGGATCTCACTAATGTACTGCTGCCTATTCTCGAGGCAGGGCGCCTGAGGGTTATTCTGAGTATGGACGAGCAGCGGTTTTTGCAGATTGGCCGGCGCAACCCATCGCTTGCCAATGCGCTTAATCGCATTTCCATCGCGCCCACAAACGAAGCTGAGACACTGCGCGTCCTGCAAGAGCAAGCCGTCATTACTGAGGGGCAGCGCCATGTGGCCTACCGCTATCAAGCGCTGCGCGAGGCGTATCGGCTAAGCGCGCGCTATATTCATGACCTTGCTATGCCGGGTCAAGCCATCAAGCTGCTCGAGTCGGCCGCGAGCTACCACGAGGATGGTATTGTGACAAAGCAATCGGTGCAGCAAGCCATCGAGCAAACGATGGATGTGAAAATAAGTGTAGCGAGTACTGCCGATGATCGCGAGCGACTGCTCAATATGGAGGCGCTCATCCACCAGCGAATGGTCAACCAAACGCGAGCGGTTAGTGTGGTAAGCGACGCCTTGCGCCGGGCACGAGCCGGTGTACGCAACCAAAATCGGCCAATTGGCACCTTTCTCTTTCTTGGGCCAACAGGGGTGGGTAAGACAGAGCTGAGCAAGGCTTTGGCTGACGTGTACTTTGGTGGTGAGGGCAAGATTGTCCGGATTGACCTCAACGAATACGTCCGGCCCGAGGATGTGTCGCGCCTAATTGCCGATGGCGCTGATGACCCAGCCAGCCTAACCGCCCAGGTGATGAAGCAGCCCTTTAGCGTGGTGCTGCTGGATGAAATTGAGAAGGCCGCACCAGAGGTATTAGCAACCTTGCTACAGCTGCTGGATGAGGGGATCCTGCGCGATATCAAGAACCGTGAGGTGAGCTTCCGTGATGCAATTGTCATTGCTACGAGCAACGCTGGGGCCGACCGCATCCGCGAATATATCGAGCATGGCTATAAGCTTGAGCAATTCGAACAGCAGTTTACCGACGAGCTCATCAACAGTGGTCAGTTCCGTCCCGAATTTCTCAACCGCTTTGACGAAATCGTCCTCTTCCGGCCATTTACCAAGGAAGAACTGGTGCAAGTGCTCGACCTCATCCTCGAGGGGGTTAATGCCACACTCGCCCAGCAAAAGGTCTCGGTCGCGGTAGAGTATGATGCGAAGCTCTTTCTCGTCGAACGTGGCTACGACCCACGGCTTGGTGCTCGCCCAATGCGCCGCGTGGTGCAAAAAGCGGTGGAGAATACTGTGGCGCGCCAGATGCTCAGCGGCAGTGTGGCACCTGGCAACACCATTACCGTTACGCTTGAGCAGGCTCGCCAAGCCTTCCAGACCGATGGTGCACCAGAGGTTGTAACAGCAGATGAAATCATCCCACCAGAGTATAAGCGGTAAGAGTATAGCACTTTTGAGCAATCAGCCTTAGCTCTATAAAGCAATAATATTGAGAAAGTGCCCATTCTATCATGGGCCACGCATTGGAATAAGAAGAGCGAAGATATGAAGGGGTTCTCGAGGACGCTTGAAAGCGCAGGCTCGCCATCCTTAGGAGAAAATTTAAGAGCAAGAAGTGGCACTCTTACAGTGCTAGAAGTATTTTGCAGTATATAACCTCTAGCAATGCGGGCCAAAGCCGCGTGATTATTGGCCTTGGTTTGGTTGCATAAATCCTGGGCGGAAGCTTGGCTTCATGGCTGGTTTGCTGTAGGCTGGCTGTGGTTGGCGCGGTGTGTGCACGGTGTTGTCGCGCCGGCGGGCATAGGTGGCAGTGCCTGGTCGCGATCCTGATGGGTCGCGTGGCCCACCGCAAGTACCTCGGAGGCGCTCGTTGTTCATATAAGGTGCTTCGTCATCAATACGGCTACTATCGGCCGCAATTGGTCGGCAGCCCATCATAGTGTGTGAGCTTTGGTAGCGCAAGTGGTTGGCGCGGCGCTCTTGGATGGATTGATGCTGGCGCTGGTCGACGCGTAGTGACGACGTTTTAGCACCATTGACGATGGTTCGGGTATTGCGCGCGACGCCATTGGTGTGTATGCTCGATCCGCGCAAGCGATGGAGTCCTCGGGTCATACCTTTATTATACATAAAAAAGTGATATAATGGATAGCGCATGCGGGTGTCGTACAGCGGCTAGTATACAAGTTTTCCAAACTTGGGATCGGAGTTCGATTCTCCGCACCCGCACCATTTCGGAACAAAATTGGAAACAGTCGCCCTGTAGGGCGGCTTTTTCTAGACTTTGGCGGAGCCAAAGCTCGAACCTATTTCGAGCGTAAAAGCTGAACCTGTGCAGGCTCAGCTGCTGGTCAAGTAGACCCACGTCGAATCGCTGAGTCTATACTACCTTGGTATCTTATGCGGGTTGTTACATACCTGGAGGATAATAGTAACGCAGATGAAGCTACCGACGAAGTACAGCAACAATTTACGTTAGCCATGAGACAATGGAACTATGAAGCTTCTCATCACTAGGCATGGCCAAGCTGAAGATAATGCCTGCGGCATTACCATGGGTCAACGCGATAGCAAGCTGACCGTTCTTGGCGTTCGGCATGCGGAGCGTAAGGCTCTAAAAATTAAGAAGCTATCTCAGAAAATTGATCGTGTCTACACATCTGATCTTGGAAGGTCCGTGCAGACTGCGCAGATCATCTCGGACATACTTGGTCTACAGAAGGCTACTTCTGACAAGGATCTACGAGAAATTAGTTTTGGAAAATACGAGGGGTTGCCCTACGATGCCATTCCGCATATAGAGGGTGGTTATATGCAAGTGCGATTTCCTGATGGAGAATCAAGCGAGATAATGGTCACACGAGTTATCAATGCGGTAAATCGTATATACGAAGCCGGCAAGGATGCATGCGTATTAATCGTAACGCACTCGGGTCCGATCGCTGTAATTCTAGCGAGCTATTATGGTAGGGACTTACAGGCGATGTTAGATGACAAGATTGGGAACGAAGAGATAGTTGAGCTGCAAGTTGATAGAAAATTAGCCAATCCTATTGGCAACAAGGAGTAAAACAAGATGGAAAAGGCGCATATCGCAGAATTTGAATATGATAAGCACGAGATAGAGCGAGCCTTATTCTTCCTGTCGAATGCTTTGCAAGACTCTGGACATAACACCAAACCAGTATTGCTTCATTCGATTCAAGTTGCAGAGATGCTCTGGGAGAGAGGTTTCCCGCAAGATGTAGTGATTGCTGCGGTTCTTCATGATGTTGTTGAAGATACAGATATTACTATCGACGATGTCGAGCAAAGCTTTGGACATCAGGTTGCAGTGTATGTCGATGCTCTCACAGTTTCAGATACTCAAGACATCATGCAGTCTTTTGCCCGTACGGCTGAGCTCGGTAGCGAGGCTCTATCAATCCGCGCAGCAGACCTCATTCAGAATAGTTACTACTATCACTTGGCTTCGACTGATATGCAAAAGCGACTCCGTGATAAGTTTGTATATTTTATGGAGCTATCTGGTGAGCTACTGGATGAAGCTCTAGTAAGTGAACTTAGCAAAGCTTATAGGCGGAATGTTGAAACTATTTGATCTAGAGCTTTCTGTGAAATATGGTTTATAAGGCTAGCTTTGGGTCGAGGGCTGAGCCTGCACGGGTTCAGCTTTTACGTTCGAAATAGGTTCGAGCTTTGGTGCATATTGCCACCACAGATGCAAGAAATGAGCATTGCTCCGCCAAGGGTGCGATGTTTTTGTTGAGAGTATAGCGAGCCAGACTTGATGAAGAGAGGTCGTAGCCTCTTCTTTGGTTTGGCGTGGCCCTAAAGGGTGCAATACTTTATAACAATTACACTAAATCAAGTGAAAAAGGAAGGATTAGGCACGATACTGTTGACATATATGCAACATTGTGCTACCATCGAACGGATGTCGCAAAAAACAAGAACAAAACACGGCAAAGACTATAACGAAAGTCCTGAGAAGCGCTGGTTTGACCGAGTAGTGGCGGTTCCTTTGCTGGTTTGTATGGGCTCGGCTGCTCTCGTTGCCGCTGCGGCAATGCATAAAGAGCTTGGCGATGGCCCAACGCTCTTCGTGCAGGAGCGCTATGGCAGTGATCTTGATAACCTCGTTAAGGTGCCAAAGTTGCGGACACTCCGTGGTGCAGTGCGCAACACTGCCTCGGCTAATGGCTATAACCACAGTAGCGCGGGGCCAGTTGGTAAGCTTGTGCGCAAAGCACATGTAGACGAAGCACCGCAGCTATTGCAAGTATTGCGTGGCAAGATGGCGATCGTCGGGCCAAGGCCACTAGCCACAGGCGAAGTATATAATGACATTCTTGCTAACCCCGATATCCCTGAAGGCCTCAAACAGCAGTGGATTGAGGCGCGCAAGACGGCTCGCCCAGGCATTATGGCACCTTATAGCAAAGAACAGCATGAGCCTGGCTACGAGCTAGATACAATTCATATGATGGAGCAGGATGTTGTATACGCTGAGAGAGCCTCGCTAAAGAAGGATGCTAAAGTAGTTGCTGCAACGCTCGGTATGGTGGCAACAGACCTTGTACAAAAGCTTATGCCGCGGTCTGCCAGTGAATGGTTGCAGGCTAAGACAGGCTTAGCGCCGCATCCAGCAGGCCAAGAGCGTGCGGAGAGTGATGTTGTGGTGGCGCTGCAGCAAGCGCATACTCAGCCTACACGGCGCGCTGCATAGTGTGAACCTAGTCTTCATTTCTCTGTTAGATTGCCTATCATCTGCTCGCTATTCTACCTGGATAAGCAGCGATGTATTGCTGGTATTATAGTAGGTACTTTGGAGATAGTTCTGTTTATGTTATGTATAAAGTTCTCCATTTTCTCAAGTAGTGGTCTCCCGAAATAACGGTGGAGCAGTGACCGTAGCAGATGCGTATGCTCTATGTATTAGAGTGATGGAAGGGGAGAGAATGCGCATCATACCATTGAGCCCTTGTGGTACAATAGAGGGAGATTTTTGCGAGATGAACCTCTTTTGCTCGCACAAAGCATAATTATTTCAGTGTAAAATACCCCAAGGGGTATAAGGAACGCAATCTTACTATGCCAGCACCATTCTCATTTACCATTACTCACCGCATGCCGCAGACGTTGGCGCGGACGGGCGTGATTCATACTCCACATGGTGATATCAAGACGCCAGCCTTCATTGTGGTGGGCACAAAGGCGAATGTGAAGGCAATGGTGCCCGAGATGGTAGCTAGCGTGGGCGCACAAGCTGTCTTGGCTAATGCCTATCACCTCTACCTACAGCCGGGACACAAGCTAATAGAGAAGGCCGGATACTTGGGTAAGTTTATGCACTGGAGTGGTCCAACCTTTACCGACAGTGGTGGCTTCCAGGTGCTGAGCCTCGGCTCGGGCTTTAAGAAGGTATTAGCGATGAGCACTGATGTGGATGAAGAGATTGCGATTGCTAAGAAGTCGAGCCGGCACGCCTGGGTGGATGATAATGGCGTGATGTTTAAGTCGCACCTCGATGGCTCATTGCATAAGTTTACGCCAGAGCTGTCGATGCAAATCCAGGCAGGAATTGGGGCGGATATTACCTTTGCTTTTGATGAGCTGACGTCGCTGATTGACCCGTATGAATACCAAGTGGAGGCACTAGCGCGTACCCATGCGTGGGCGGAGCGCAGCCTAGCAGAGGTCAAGCGTCTTCGGGCTGCTCGGCCAGATAAGCCGTATCAAGCGCTCTTTGGCGTTTTGCAAGGGGCGAATTATGAGGATCTGCGTAAGCAAACCGCAGCACGCCTTGGCGCAATGGATTTTGATGGCTATGGTATTGGCGGGGCACTGGAGAAAGAGACGATGGCTCAGACTATCCAGTGGGTAAACGAGATCTTGCCCGAGAACCGCCCACGGCATTTGCTTGGCATATCAGAGCCAGATGACATCTTTGCGGCGATCGAGCAGGGTATTGATACCTTCGATTGCGTAAGCCCAACTCGCGTAGCACGCAATGGCGCAGCCTACACACCACATGGGCGGGTGAATATGCGTGGGACGAAATATCGCGAGCTGTTTGCGCCTATTATGGCGGAGTGCGACTGCTACACCTGCCAGCACTACACTGCGGCCTACATCTGTCACCTGCTCCGGGCCAAGGAGAGCTTGGCGGGGACGTTGCTGTCGATTCACAACGAGCGCTTTATCATCAAGCTCGTCGACGACATTCGCCACAGCCTCGAGGATGGCACATTCTACACCTTTCGAGATCATTTCTTGGCACAGTATTATCGTCGGTAGCGACTGATGAGAGCTCCGTAGGTTAATAGTATGCATTCACATGACAACTAAGGAAGAGGGTTTGCGTAGTAAACTTTCTCTCGCCACCGTCTCTTTAAAAACGCTAAAAAGGTTTACCATTTTTCCTAGAACGCCGAGCTTTTCCGCGCTCACGCTGCAATAATCTCCACAAGCAACTTTTTATTCTAGCAGGATGTAAGCACTGCATTCTTCACACCCTGAGAGAGGCATAAATCTGTGGCAGCGAACAACTCGCCCGCTAGACACGCAAACGAAATGGTGTGAAGTTGGTGGTGGTGTCGTAGGTGTCGACGGATTCGCGCCGCTTGAGCACGGCGATGACGCGATAGGTAAGTGGTAAGCAGACGATCTCAACGGCGAGCTTGAAGCCAAGCCCGACGGCGATATAGTTGAGCAATGCCCCCCCCGTGAGCTGCCCGCCAAAAGCAACAACGCAGAATATAACGGTGTCAAACAAGCTCCCCACTACTGTCGATCCGAGCAAACGCAGCCATAGCTGCCGACCCTTCGTGGCGACCTTGAGTTTGGCAACGATGTATGAATTAAGGAAGCTCCCCGTCAGGAATGCGAGCAAGCTTGCCACGACGATCTGTGGGAAGAAGCCCAGCACTGCCTCGTAGGCAGCCTGGTCGTGGTACTCTGCCGCCGCAGGCAGATAGCGCACCAGCGTGAAGCAGCCGATCGCCAACAGCATGACCCCAAAGGCTGTCCAAATAGCGCGGCGTGCCCGGCGATAGCCATAGACCTCTGTCATGACATCATCAAAGATATACACGAGTGGGAAGAGTACTGCACCACCATCGAGGATGAGTGGGCCGAGCGCCACCAGCTTGGTGGCTGCAATATTGGAGATGAGTAGCGCCGCAACATATACTGCGAGTATGACGCTAAAGTATCGATAATTTTCGTTCGTGTGTTTCATGCTTCGTTTATCATACCACACCTACCAAGAAACCTGCTATAATAAACCCATGCCCCGATAGCTCAGCTGGATAGAGCAGAGGACTTCTAAGCCTAAGGCCGTAGGTTCGAATCCTACTCGGGGCGCCATTTTATTGTCATATCCCCATCTCGATGGGGTTGTTTTTATTACATACAAAATACATTTACATGCTGCGCGAGGCTGTGCTATAGTACAGCGAGATTTATGCAAGATGTGACCAACCACGACCTCCTCAAGCGCAACATTATCAAATATTCGTGGTTTCGGATTTTTACCAAGCGTGTCTACTTGCCGCTCATTACGGTGCAGCTGGTGAATGTTGGTAAGGTGAGTTTGGATGAGCTGGCACTGATGGTCGTTATCTCGTCTATCGTCCAGGCGGCGCTGCAGATGCCAGCGGGTTATGTGGCCGATAAGTTTGGCAACCGGCGAGCGATTATCCTTGGTGCGAGTATCGCTGTGGTGTCGCCACTGTTGTATGCTGTGTGGCCGAGCTTTTGGGGTGGGCTGATTGCCTCAGTTTTGTTCTTTGGTGGCTATGCGTTTCAGTCTGGTGCGGTCGAGGCCTTTATGCACGATTCCTTGACGGCGCTGGGGCGAGCACGCGACTATACCAAGGTGATGGGCCGCGCCCAGACGTATGGATTGATTGGTAATACTGTGCTCATTATTGTAGTGCCACTCACGTACAGCATTCATCATACACTCCCATTTTTGATTGGCTTTTTGTCGCTTGCTGCGACGGTGTGGTTGGCGCTGAGTTTTGCTCATCCACCGCGCCGCACAACTGCCCAGACTCAGCGGCCACGGCAGGCTGCTCGCGTAATCATTACTGCAAAAAATCTTGCTCTCTTCATCTTCGCTGGTTTCTTAGCTGGTGTGTCCAATAAGGGGCTAGAATATCGCGAGCTGCTCTTCCAGCATGTTGGTATTGCGGTAGAGTGGTTTGGGGTGATTGCAGCGGTCGGGAGCCTGGGTGGAGCGTTACTGGGCTGGTATGTGCATTGGTTTGACCGCCTGCGGCCACTGGCATTTTATTGGGTCGATGCGTGGATTATGGCGCTGTGTATTGTCTTGATGGGCGTAACGTCAAGCCCGATTATCGCGGTCATTGCTGTTGTGCTATTTACTGCATATACGCGAGTCCGACCGATTGTTTTGCAGTCAAAGATTCTCAGCGAGCTGCAGCATACATACAAAGCAACGCTCCTCTCTGCGCTGAATATGTTTACGTTGCTTGGTGACGTTGTGGCGATTAGCTTGCTCACCCGGATGGTCAATCAGTATGGCTATAGTGCGGGGCATGTGTGGTTTGGTGGGGCAGTTGGGGTGATTGCGCTTGGTCTGTGGCTGGTGATGTGCGTTGAGGCACTGTGGCGTCGCAAGAAGGCGCGCTAAATTAGTTAACTTCAGTATTTACCTACCCTATCCATTCGTCATTTTTAATCATCTGCTCTACCCAATGAAATATAGTGATGACCCCTATTATAGATAGGAAGACTCACTATAGAAGCGGTGATAAGCCTGAGGAGAAGCAAGCAACCTGGTGAGAGGAGAGAGGTATAAGGTAGTAAAGTTTTGAGATTGAGGATGAACAGCCGCAGGTAATAGACAAACTGCGCTATCTCTGCTACAATACAGCATGTCAGCAGCGCAGCAGGTTTGCTGTGCAATTGTCTGGTGGATATAGCTCAGTTTGGTTAGAGCGCTGGTTTGTGGCACCGGAGGCCGTGAGTTCAAGTCTCATTATCCACCCCAAAATAAATTCCCGGATGATTCCGGGGTTTTATTTTGGTTTGATGTCGTTTTGCTACTTACTACTGTAACTGTAGTAAGTTTATTATGAGAAAATATGAAGCGCACAGCTACTTTTTCTGCGCTCGATCACTATCTTTATCTTTGCCGCTTCGTCTTATGGAGGGAAAGCTTGCTGCCAGACTCGATAGGCTATTAGCTTAGCGTAAGAGGTTGATGTTTGGCAATTATCACTTCATTCTGCTCAGCGGTGACTTCACTTGGTTATCACTAGAAGATCAAAGCATATGCCTGATGTGTTTGTTCGTGCGCTCTTACTTTTTTGCATTTATTTTCTCGTGCTATGCGAGGTAACAATCGATCTTCGCAGTTCATCAGACAAAATACTAGCGAACGGGGGGTTGACGGTGAAAAAGTAGACCTTCTAAGATTTAGGCTCTATGTATGCAAAGTCTGCGCACAATGCGACATATAACAAGAGAACCTCTACGTTGTGAGAGGTCTCTCTATTGGCGTGGTAAGACAAGCTAAGAAACGGCTAATATTCCCATGTTGTCTCGATATCCGCCCCGAGAGTGTTGAGTCGGTTAGCAAAGTCTTCGTAGCCTCGGTTGATATTGTATACATCACGCAGGATGGAGCGCCCAGGAGCTGCGAGCATAGCTAGCATCACGACGACGCTGGGGCGCAAGGCTGGTGGTGCGACGACATCGGCAGGCTTCCAGCGGGTGGGGCCACTGATGTAAACGCGGTGTGGATCGACCATCTCTACTTGTGCGCCAAGGCGAGTGAGGTCGGTGAAGTAAATGGCGCGGTTGTCGTAGCTCCAGTCGTGCACTAGAGTGCGGCCCGTTGCTACCGTGGCGATGAGACCAAGGAAGGGGAGATTATCCATGTTGATACCCGGGAAGGGCATACTGTGGAGCTTGTCTTGTGGAGCGGTGAGAGTCGATTTGTGCAGGCTAATATCGACCAGGCGAGTCTGACCATTGCGCGCTGGGTACTCGCTGGAGAGCTCATATTGTAAGCCCATACCGCGCAGCACTGCCAGCTCGAGCTCGAGGAATTCGATTGGTGCCCGGCGGATGGTAATAGCAGAGTCCGTCACTACACCTGCTGCGATGAAGCTCATTGCCTCGATAGGGTCTTCGCTCGGACAATATTCGACTGTTTGGTTGATCTCGCTGACGCCATGGATGGTGAGGGTCGTTGTGCCGATGCCATCGATCTGTACCCCAAGCTTTTGCAAGAAGAAACAGAGGTCTTGCACCATGTAGTTGGGGCTGGCGTTGCGAATCGTCACGACGCCTGGGTGGAGCGCTGCCGCCATGATAACATTCTCAGTGACGGTGTCGCCGCGCTCGGTAAGGACGATGGCGTGCTCAACCATATGCGGGTTGGTTGTTGCTTGGTAGTAATCGGTCGTTGCCTCGACAGTCAGGCCAAAGGGTGCGAGGCCCGCCATGTGTGGCCCCACCGTCCGTGTGCCAAGGTTGCATCCACCCGCGAAGGGAATTTGGAATGACTCATATTGATGGAGCAATGGCCCCAGGAACATAATAATGCTGCGGGTGCGCTTGGCTGCGGCGATATCCATCTCGTCTAGATGGAGGGTGCGTGGTGGGGTGATCTCGAGGTCATTGTGTTCAAGCCAGCGGCAGCGCACGCCAATGCTTTCGAGCACCTCGATGATGCGATTAACTTCCTCGATCCGTGCCACTCGGCGTAGTGTCGTTTTGCCTTTATTAAGGAGGCTTGCGCAGAGCAGAGCGACAGCGGCATTTTTGCTCGTCTTTACCTCAATCTCGCCATGGAGCGAGCCACCACCATTGATGACGAAGTTTGTTTTGCCAGCTTTGTTGATGCGGACAATCTCACTGCTCAGCACTTCGCCAATGCGAGCGATCATTTCTAGGCTGATGTTTTGGCCACCCTTTTCGATGCGGTTAATGGCCGACTGGCTCGTGCCAAGTGCTGCAGCGAGCTCGGCTTGCGTCATACCGCGTGCTTGGCGGGTTTCTTGGATGAGTGTTCCGATATTACGGAGATATTTTGCTGTTCCCATGTCTGTACAATATATCATCGGTGATATATTGTCAAACACAAGCATCTCGTGTTGCGGAAAGAAATGCGGAGGTTAGGTTGCGAAGTTTTTCTAATAACTCCATCAGCTCCTCTCTGTTATTTCAACTAGCCATGCGCAAGGCCTATATTTCTATATTTACTACACGAGCAAGTGCCTCGTCTTCACACCAGAGAGCAATATCAAAAGAGATGCGATAGCACATCAATACTACTAGAGAAAAAGAGAGCTATCGCAAGCTCAAGACGCACGTAGTCAAGTACTGTAACTCCCCACATTAGGTAGCTGTGCTATACTACACATATGATCTGATGAAAAGTGCATAGCGAATCCTAAGATATAACCAACAAACAAGGAGTATTACCCATGCACGAAACAACTATTGCTACCCTTATCACCCGTGAGCAGCAACGCCAACGCGAAGGCTTGGAGCTCATCCCTAGCGAGAATTATGTCTCTGGTGATGTACTACGAGCGCTTGGGAGTATCTTTACTAATAAATATAGCGAGGGTTACCCAGGCCGGCGTTACTATGGCGGGCAGCAGTATACCGACCAAGTAGAGCAGCTGGCAATCGACCGTGCCAAGCAGCTCTTCCGGGCTGACCACGCTAATGTCCAGCCGCACAGTGGTGCTCAGGCTAATGAAGCAGTGTATTTTGCATGGTGCGAGCCAGGCGATACCATCCTCGCGATGGATCTGGGTCATGGTGGCCACCTGACGCATGGTGCGCCTGTGACACATAGTGCTCGTGAGTATAATTTCGTCCGCTACAAGATGAAGGATGTAGCGACGGGTGAGATTGACTACGATGAGCTACATCGGATGGCGCAAGAACATCAGCCGAAGATCATCCTGGCGGGCTTTAGTGCCTATCCGCGCCAGCTGGATTTTGCACGCTTTGCGGCGATTGGCCACGAGGTTGGTGCTTTGCTCATGGCCGATATGGCGCATGTCGCGGGGCTGATTGCTGGTGGAGTGGCGGAGAATCCACTTGACTATGGTTTTCATGTTATGACGACGACGACGCACAAGACGCTGCGTGGGCCGCGTGGTGGGCTGATCGTTAGCAAAGGAGTGGTGAGCAACCCACTCAAGCGCCCAGCCAAGACTCTCGAGAATATTCCGACACTCATCGATCGGGCGGTCTTTCCTGGCATCCAAGGCGGGCCGCATATGCATACGATTGCCGCCAAGGCGGTGGCTTTTGGCGAGGCGCTCCAGCCAGCCTTTCGTGACTATGCCCAGCAGGTGGTGGCTAATGCCGCTGCTTTGGCGCAGGAGTTGCAGCAGCGCGGCTTTGTACTCGTGACGGGCGGCACAAGCAACCACCTCATCTTGGCCGACGTCCACACAAGCTTTGGGATTGATGGCAAGACAGCGGAGATTGCGATGGATAAGATCGGCTTGACACTTAACGCTAATGCCATCCCTGATGATCCACTGCCGCCATTTCGCCCTAGTGGCATTCGCCTTGGCACGCCAGCGGCAACAACGCGCGGCCTAGAGCCGCAGCATATGCCGCAGATTGCTGAGTGGATGCGCCAAGCCATCGACCACCGTGATGATGAGGCAGAGCTAGCTAAGCTCCGCACCGATGTTGCAGACTTCTTGGCGGATTTCCCAGTGCCGACGGAATAGGCAAAAAGTCAGAGGTTTGTCGCTGTCATTGATAATTGTGTCTCGCTAGGTGCAGTAGTAATACATTTGCATATCTAAAACACCCGCCAGAGAGCGGGTGTTTTTGTTGATTGAGAGGATAAGCTTAGCAGCTGCCTCGGACGATATCCTCGGTTTTGTCGCCCTTCTTGTAGGTGATTTTCGCACCCTTACCGCTACCACACTGGGTATACAAGACAGGAGTGTCGTTGTTTGGTGTACCAGATGTGATGATCTTCTTCTTGAGGTCTGGATCGATCTTGGCCTCAGTCACCTTCTCATCGACAAGGTTACCGCTAACCTGTGCGGCTGTTGGGTATTCACCCTTCTGGCTGTTCCATGCCTCTACCTTGGTCGAGAGCTGCGATGCAGCGCCAGCGGCTGCTGAGTCGCGAGCGCGTTGCTGGATGCCGTTGTAAGCGACGATGGTAATAGCCGCCAGGATGGCGATGATCACAATCACGATGAGAAGCTCGACAATTGTGAAACCGCGCAGGTTACGTTGAGTTTTTGTTGTCATACAGAGTTACCCCTCCTTGTTACTGATTATATTACGATCATACTACGAACATTCATTAAACACAAGCTTTTTGAGCACAGATGTATAACGAAATTTTTAGATAGTATGATGGTGGTGATACGGGCAAAAGAGCTAGGGTATTTGCCAAAATAACAATATACTGCGCACCACCACCTCGGTTGATCGTGTAATATGGTGAGAATAACCGGGCAGTGCAATACCTATCTCTCGATTGTGGCTAATTATTAATCCGCCGAGCTTGCATCGACCCCCGGGCGTGAATGGTCTGGCCAGTGCTGAGGGCGGCAATATCCACTGTGGCAGAGACGACGGTGGTGCTATCGTTTGGTGTGGTGCTGGCCGCTTGATTAAAGCCTGTTGCATAGCCAAAGCGAATGCTCGATACATTATTCGCGACGCGCGTGTCGAGCGCTTTGCAATCACCGCCAATGTAATTGCAAGTGCTCTGCTGCCAAGGCTGGCCGCACATCGTGTTGTTGCTGGGGTTGGTAGTATTGAATTCGTACTGGCTTGGCACGATAGTTCGCCGCCAAAGGGTGGTACCTTGCACAAAGTAAACAACCTTGACGGTAAGTGGGTTATTTGTGCGGTAGAGCTTGGCGGCAAGCTCGGCTTGGCTGCGACAGGGGTTGGCTTGGCTATTGAGATAGATGAGCTCACGTTGGGTGTCGGAGGGATTGCGATCGGTGGCATATTGGGTAAGGATCAAGACGTTATCGCCCGCGAAGTGCTGCGCCCAGTTGGCTGCGACGGCTTTGCTCTCGACTTTTGTTGCCAGGCGGACGTCCTGCTCGATTTGGTCAAGTGCATCTTCCATAGCATACGTCAGTGCACCGCGCTGGTTGGAAATAACAATCGAGCTCAGCAACCCCACCAGGGCAGCAACCAATACGCCAACCACCACTACAATAATAGGGATCACTACTAGCATTTCTACTACAGTAAAGCCACGCTGTTGGTGCCGCGCAGGGTAGATAAGGCGGATGAGCTGCTGCATCCGCTCTCGGATGTTAGTGGCTGCTAAGAATCGCATGGCGAACCTCCGATTGGCTAGAGCCTTGCCCGTAGCGTACCGTTACCGATACACGGCTTATCTGTGGTGCGGTAGTGCTATAGGGGCAATCAACAACAATAGTAGCACTAACAGGCTGAGGCAAGCCATCGGTATCGAGTGAGTGGTCGGTCGTGAGGTTGCGATTAGCCGCGTGGTTTGTGCACGGCGTTGGTGTGCCATCGCCAACTTCGCGGCGGAGCAGCTCATACCCGACAATACTCGCCTTGGCATCACGATTGGCCTCCGTTGCGCTCTGGATCGTCACAATATACAGCTGATAGAGCGTCCCAACAAAGAGCACGCCCAGTACCATCGTCACCAACATCTCTACCAGAGTAAAGCCAGCGTCTGGACTTTGCTTCATTGGTGGTTACTCGTGATGGTTATCGTTACTGTTGGTGCGCGTTCTAGTCGGTAGTAGAGGAAGAAGCGGCTGCACTCTTGGCTGGTGGTGACGCAGAGCGAACCATCGCGGGCGCGTGGCTCGTAGACGAAGCGGTCAATTGATGCACTATCTTTGCTAATACCATTGCTTGGCGACTGGACGAAGAGCGCTTGCTGACCACTGCGTGATGGGTACTGGTAGCTATCCTCAGATAGTCCAGGGAGGATATGGCGAATTGCCGTGCCATTAAGCGAAGTCAAAAACTGCTCGGCCGACGGATAGCGGTGCCCTTGCTCGCCCGACGTGCCAGTCGCATCCCCGTTATAGAAAGATTCAAGACTGCGCGCTACTGTCTCAACAGTGGTGGTGCGGGCGGTATCACGCGAGGAGCGCTGCGCATTATTGAGCGTCACCACGCCCAGCACTAGCAGCACCAGCATGATTGCCAGCACAATAATAATTTCCACGATTGTATACCCGCGTCGTACCCTCATGCAATTAGCATAAGGGTTTTGAGGTAAAAGTGCAAGAGGTGAGAAGTCGAATCGAGGTGATTATGGCTTGCTTTGCCTCGGCTACGCCCCATATGCGCTCCATAGGTTATCAAATAGGGGAGCAATAAGAAAAGAATTCTCTAGTAGGACGAAATGAACTTCGTGCTCGTCCGATAGGAAAGAAGATATAAAGCCGGCCGAGAATAAGCAAAAAGTAGTGAGACACTAAATGCTCAAGAACATATAGTCAATTTTACTTTCTTGACTATATATGTATCGCAAAAATTATTGATGAACAAGGGTAAAAAGACAAAGGTATCTATAGGTACGATGCGCTATTTGACTCATCACGCCGCTGGCATCTCGAGTGGTTCTTGCACAATGGTAATGCCGAATTTTTCCTCTACCGTGCGAATAATCTCCTCACGAGCGGCGGCAAGATCGCGGTAGCTGGTGGCCGATTGATTGATGAGCACGACTGCATTCTTATCGTGTACTTTCATGCCGTGGAGAACGCTGCCTCTGAGCCCCGCTTGCTCGATGAGCCAGCCTGATGGTACCTTGACGCGCCCATCGGGCAGCGCATAGTGCGGCACTGTGGGGTAGTGCTGCTGGAGCTGAGCAAATGCCTCGCTGGAAATAATCGCATTTTTGAAGAACGAGCCAGTATTGGGGAGCTTGGCTGGGTCAGGCAGCTTGCCTGCGCGGATCGTCATGACGGCTTGGCGAATGTCTTGCGGGGTAGGCTCTGCTATAGCGTGGGAGGTGAGATAATCTTGAACGGCTTGGTAGAAGGGTGGCTGCGGCAAACCCTTGCGCAGGCGGAGCGTTATGCTTGTGATGATATATCGCCCCATCTCGCGGCCCCGGAAAATGCTGTGCCGGTACGAAAACTCGCAGTCGGCGGCGCTCAGCGACACAAACCGCTCTTGCTGGCGATCATATGCCTCGAGCGAGACGAGTGTGTCGGCAATCTCCTGCCCATACGCACCAACGTTCTGCACTGGCGCAGCGCCTGCTGTACCTGGGATAGCCGATAGCGCCTCAATGCCACTCAGACCACTAGCTACTGTCTTAGCCGCAATAGTATCGAGAACTTCTCCTGCGCCAATGGTAATCGTCGTCGACTCATCATCCTCAGCAATGACCGAAAAGCCTGGAATACGGTTGCGCGCCACAATGCCAGCAAAGCCGCTGTCTTGGGCTAGAGTGTTGCTCCCGCCACCAAGGACAAAGAGCTCAGCCTGCTGCTGGCGGGCCATCGTGCACACCGCCACAACGTCATCGTTGGTATAGAGGTCAACCATAGTATGGGTGTTGCCGCCAAGCTGCATCGTCAAATATGGTTTGAGTGAAACGTCAGTACGAATATCCATAGGTATAATATATCACCCATGATATATATCTGCAAGGTGATCCAGCCTGAATCTGGATAATAAGACGATAGGATACGATGTCTGTAATATATCGTGAGTAAGTATGCCACAAACGCCTATAGATTTGAAGCGCCAAAGGAGTATACCCGAGAGCAGCATCGATCCTCATAGAGCTCAGTGCTAGGAAGCACACAAACAAGCAAAGAGATTGTGCGCCGATAACAGCAACACGAGAGAGCAATGATGTAAATTCTGCTGAGTTACAGAGATTAAGTAACGGTTAGTTCTTACTAGACTCGACTGTTGCCTGCGCCGCTTGAATAACGTGGTCGATCATTACGGCGATGGTGAGAGGGCCGACGCCGCCTTTCTCTGGGGTGAGAGTGACATCACTGCGCTGGCGCAGGCTTGGGTCGACGTCGCCAACGATAACGCCGCCTTCGCTTGCTGTGCCAGCATCGACGACCACTGCACCTGCTTTGACCATATCCGCTGTAATGAGATGGGGCTGGCCAGTGGCGGTGACGATGACGTCGCTTGCAGCGATGACCTCTGTGGTATTAGGCGTTTGGCGGTCGCACACTGTTACCGTCAAGCCGCGGTCGCGCCACAGCCGCTCCAGTGGTGCGCCCACTAACCGCCCTCGCCCGATGATGGCGAGCTGCTTATCATCGAGGCTAATGTTGTAACCTGCCAGTAGCCAATCGATTGCTTGCGCCGTTGCTGGTGTATAGGTAGCGTGCGGGCCACTCAAGCCATCGACATCCTTGGCAGGAGAGATGCGCTGAACGATGGCGTCTGTTTGTGACGGATCGTTGAGCGGCAACTGGACGATGATACCATGGATGTGGGGGTCGTTGTTTGCTCGATCGATCACGCCCGGCATATCTGTCTCGGCGGTTGGCGCTACTTCTGTCTCAACGAGGATATCAGCAGCATAGGCTTGCTTGTAGCGCACGTAGGCATTGATTGGTCCCGATGCGTTAAGCGGAGTGATAATGAGCAGTTTGGGGGTGATACCATGGGCTTGGCGCAGGTGGCGCACTTGGCGGGCTTGGCGCTGCTTGATGAAGCTTGCGAGCTCGCGGCCGTTGAGCGATGGAGTGGGCATAAGGTGTAGTCCTTTCGTAAATACAATGGTTAATACTTGTAATAGGTGTCTCTATAGCAAACAGTCCTCTGGCAATACCGAGGACTACATACTATGGAGGGCCAGGAGGGGCTCGAACCCTCGACACCCTGCTTAAGAGGCAGGTGCTCTAACCAGCTGAGCTACTGGCCCATGTCGTGTTTGCACTACCCGTGCAAAGCCCTTTTACTATAGCGGATAGCCTGGGGTTCTGTCAAGAGGTGGTGGAGCGAATTAAAAAAGCTTTCTTGCTGCAGCGCGTGCGCTTGCTTGTCTTTTTGCCAAAAACGCATTACCATGGAGCAAGAGAGTTTAATCGGGAGAATAGCAATGGCAAACCAACAACCTTCAGCACAACCAACACCACCAGCTGAGACAGCACCGCACACAGCTCCAGCTGCCAGCCAACCAGTCGTGCCAGCCGCCACAGCTGCACCAGTCGATACTTCGCCGCGCAACTATTTAGCAGTCGTTGCTCTCGCTGCGTTTATGGGTCAGTACGGCTTGGCCCGTTGGTATCGTGGCGACGAGCTGGGTAAAATCCGCTTTTGGATTGCGGTGGGCTGTACGGTAACGATGCCAATCATTTACCTCAATGTTTTGTCGGCGCTGGGGATGCTTATCCTGTCTGTTTGGGGCATTATCGACTTCTTCTTGCTAACGAGCACCACAGCAGATGCAAACGGTACGCCATATGTTGCGACCGAGCGCGACAAGATGTGGGCGCAGGGGCTTAAAATCGCCTACATTGTTGGCCTTATCTTGGCGGCAGTGGCGATTGTTGTCTTCTTGATCTTGCTAGCAGCTGGGGTGGTTGCGTGGCATAATACAATGACCACAACAGAATCCTTGCAGTCATCGAAGATTTATTATCCTCGTTAGTGGCGATTGTGGCAGTAGTGTAACAAAAAGGGTTGGCAGTGCGCTAACCCCTTTTTGTATGGTGCGGCCACAAAATGAATAGCAAATAGTACTGTATAAAGAAACCCAGACAAGCTGGGTAATATAGAACAATACTGGTACACCCGGCAGGATTCGAACCTGCGACCACTTGGTTCGAAGCCAAGTACTCTAATCCGCTGAGCTACGGGTGCTTACTAGCCTTATTGTACCACCACTGACGTGAGAATCCAAACTGCCTCCAATTTGTGAGACTGATAGCATAAGGTTTATATGATATGTAATGTAGAAAAGTGAATAAGAGACTCAACAGTAACATACATGTCACGTATATAGAGATGAGAATAGGGGATGATGAGGAATTACTGGTGAGATGATTCACAAAGATAGCACATACGCCAAGTGTAGTCATTAATTTGTTGATTGTTGAAGAATGCGCGGACTGGTTATTGTTGGTTGAGCTGAAGTTTTTTGCAATTGCACAAGGAAAATGATGTGGTAGAATTAAGTAAAATAATAAAAGATCTGTGAAAACAATGGAGGTAAAAATGCCAAGCATACTATATCAAAAATGGACAAGTGAATCTGGACTTGTTCCCGATGAATGGTTCAAAAACACTGTCGTCAAATCTAAGGACTCGTGCGACGACCCTGTCTATCAAGAAGTGCTACGACTGTTCACCTTAGCCTATGGAGCAAGTTACTTTTCAGTACTTGAGTACGAAGAAGGTGAGCCGATGGCGCGTGAACATTATATCGATGCACTATCGTACTGCCTGGAGTATAAAGAACGGACTGAACGCCTAAATGACGATGTAGCACCCCAAGCTCCCGACACCTTCGATGCACAGTCCTTGCGCGACGGCGCAGACATCATTGTCGAAATTCTGAAACCTACAATCAATACAGAATTCTGCCGAGATGCTGTTTGTCATACGATGGAGTATGCCACCGAAACAGCACTTCCTCGCCTTGCCAAGGACATGAGTCAAGATTCAGTCGAATGGCTTCGTGAAGACTACGAGTGGTTCCATTACAATAGCTACTCTGATGAGTTCGATCGTGTACATAACGTGCTTGCAACACTCGAGTGGTTTGTCGACAAAGGACTGCTAACAGACGCGGAGCAAATACAGCAGCTGCAAGACTACCGCACACAGCTCGCGGCTTTTGATGGACAGATACGTCCTTTACTGCCACGACTCCGGGGCTTGCAATTTGATGGTTTTCAACTTGACGAGTTGGCCGCCGAGCGGTGTTGGTGGCTTCACTAGTAGTTTAGTTTGTTACTGTTCCGTTATCACCCCACGCTCCGCCAAAGCCTCCTCTACTCGCTTGACGACTTGGCTGGGGGTGAGCTCGGCTTTGACGATGTAGCTATGGACACCGAGGTGTTGGAGTTTTTTGGGGGCTTCTTCGTGACCAAGGTTAGTGAGGACGATAACTGGGATGACCTTACCCCATGAGTAAGCGCGAATGTGCTCGAGCGTGTCTGCGCCATTGAGGTGGGGCATCTGGAGGTCGAGCAGGATGATGTCGGGGTGAGTTCGCTGCACGAGCATGATGCCGGCTTTGCCATCGCCTGCAACTTCCACCGCAAAGCCAGCCGCTTCGAACTTCATGCGGTACATTTGGCTGATGGTTTGGTCGTCTTCGATGATGGCAATTTTAACCATTTGCTTTATAATAGCAGGTGTAGCATGAAAATGGAACAAAATCACCCAAAATCGAGCATGACGCCTACACCAGCAGAGTCACTGGTAGCACTGGGTAGCGCGCTAGCTCGTGCGACTGACTTTGCAGAAGTGGTAGCAGCGATGCGCACAGCAGTGGAAGCAGTCGCCCAGTCAACTTGGTGCGGGGTGATGGTGACAGTGGATGGAGCGCCGCCGCTAATTGACTTGCCAGATGAATGCGCTGCCTCTGTTAATACACTCTTGCCGCTATGTAAAGAAGCAACGATGCGCACAATGACCACCATGCTACCCAAGCGCCACGCACTCCGTCGCTACAACATTGCTGTAGTGTTGCGGCTGGTGTGGCAGGGCAACCACTGTGGATATATCGTGCTAGGCCCGCCAGCTGAGCGAGCCACGTATACTACTGCGCAGCGAGCCACTCTTGCAATGATAGCCCAGCAATGTGCAGTGACGCTGATGGCGCAGCAGTGCCACAATACCACGCAGCAGTTCCAGCAGCAGCTCACCCAAGCAGTAGACCACGCAACGCGCCAACTGCGCGCCTCTAACCGCCGCCTGCGTGAGCTCGATGCAGCGAAGGATGAGTTTGTCAGTATGGCGAGCCACCAGCTGCGTACACCGCTCACTAGTGTGAAGGGTTATATATCAATGGTGCTGGAGGGTGATGCTGGTGAGATTAATGCCATGCAGCGCACCTTCCTTACGGAGGCTTTTACGAGTAGCGAGCGAATGGTGCAGCTGATTGGCAACTTCCTTAATGTGTCGCGCATCCGCACTGGCAACTTCACAATCGACTTCCATCAAGGCGATGTTGCTGCGCTGGTGGCAGAGAGCATTGAGTCTATCCAGCTCATCGCCGAGCGCCACCATTTGCGAGTGGATTATCGACCGCGTGGGGTTATCCCGCCTCTGTTAATCGACGAAAATAAGCTCCGGCAAGTCATCGTTAATTATATCGATAATGCTATTTACTACTCGCCTGGTGCTGATGTTATTACGGTGCGGCTCTACCCCAAGGATGGCTGGGTGGTGTGCACCGTGCAAGACCATGGCATTGGAGTGCCGCAGGGTGAGCAGCGCAAGATCTTTACGAAGTTCTTCCGGGCGCACAATGCCCAGCTGCAGCGGCCCGATGGTACAGGGATTGGACTATTCTTGGCAAAGAAGATCGTGCTGGGGCATCATGGCGAGCTGATCTTTCATTCGCGGGAGGGGCAGGGTAGCACCTTTGGCTTCCGTCTGCCGATCGATCGCCTCACACCACATCAGAATATTTCGCCAAACGAAAATCACTCCCCGCGTGGGAAGTGAAAATCGCACATCTCCTGGGCTGGGTAAGATACCCGAGGAGTCCTCCTTTGCTTGGCACCTCTCGCACGGGTGCCAAGTGTGAATTTGCACAGTTATAGCGCGAGCAAACCAGAAAACGCAGTATGGGTTCTCCTGCATCTCGTGGCTTGCGATGGCTGTATCGAGTGCTGTTTGTGTTAGTTGTCTCCACCATGCAAGTGCATGACACGATCAGTTTAGCATCATGATTATGGCATGTCAAGCCTTTTTTACAACATTATTGCTAGACAAGTGTCGATTTTTTTGCTATAGTGACTAGGCGGCCTCATCGTCTAGCGGTTAGGACACTGGGTTCTCATCCCAGCAACCCGGGTTCGATTCCCGGTGAGGTCACCACGGATTTATTATGATGGCTTGTTGGAGCCATTTTTATATGATACAGACGTACATCCTTTCACCTATGATCTAGCTCCCATCCTGCTATAATAAAGCATATGCATAAACCATTACGTGGTGTTAACTTGGGTGGGTGGCTGGTGCTTGAGCGCTGGATGACACCATCGGTCTTTGCGGGCACGGATGCGAGCAACGAGCATCAGCTGATGATGCAACCAGACGGCCCAGAGCGCATTACCAAGCACCGGCAGGAATTTATGACCGAAGCGGACTTTGCCTGGCTGCATGCGCACGGTATCGAGGCGCTGCGTGTGCCGGTTGGCTACTGGGTGCTGGAAAGTCAGGATGGCTACCTCGAGGCTACCAAGCAGCTGGACTGGTGCTTTGCAATGGCAAAAAAATACCATATGCGTGTCTTGCTTGATTTACACGCGGCGCCTGGCGCACAGAACTTGGGCGACCACAGTGGGAGTGGTAACCGCATGCCGCAAACGGGGTGGTACCAGGCCAAAAACCGCCGTGCAACCCACCGTATTCTTGTGCAGCTTGCCGAGCGCTATAATACAAGCCCGCAGCTCTGGGGGATTGAGCTGCTGAATGAGCCCTTTACCAAAAACTGGCTGCAGCACTGGCTGCTACGGCTGTGGTCGCGCCGCACAACTGGCCGGTTGCGCCGCAATGTGCTAGCCACAACGCGCATTATTATCAGTGACGCCTACCAGCTGCCGCGGTGGCGCCGGGCGCAGCCCCGTGATTGGCTCGATATTCACCACTACCAGTGCTTTGGGGCGGCCAACTTAGCGCTGGTGGATTATGATCAGCACGCGAGTATTGTGGATGAATTTACCCATATGCACCAGTCGTTGCAACGCCCAACCATCATTGGTGAGTGGAGCGCGATTTTGCCGCCCGCTATTACCATGACTCCGCCGACCATCACCGCCTACATACTAGCGCAGCAAACGGCTTTTGCCAACGCCGACGCTCACTTTTTCTGGAGTTATAAAACCGAATCAAACGATGGCTGGAACTACCGTTGGCTGGTAGAGCAGGGTATTATGCCATAGGAACTAGGCTGAGGTTCCTGGGTGAGTAATCTCGCCTGGAAATGGATATCATCCTGCAGTTGTTGGTTTTTCGTTTGATAGCAATTAATTAATAATAAGGATAAGAGGTGATGGGTGAGCGAGTATCTCTTCCAGCTATCCGCCAAATCATGTATAATAAATCGAGTACGACAGCCAAGAAACGGAGGAAATGAAGAAGTATGGCAATGGGCATGAACCAAATGAAGATGCTTAATGATTTGCGCAAGGCGCAGAAGGCACTAGCGAAGGAGATCGTGGAGGTCGAGGCAGGTGATGGTGCGGTGATTGTGCAGATCACTGGCGAGCTGAAAATTAAGAGTGTGAAGATCGACCCAACTAAGGTAGACCTAGATAACATCCACCAGCTGGAGCACTGGATCGAGATTGCAATCCGCGACGGTATGGCCAAGGCGCAAGAGATTGCTGCCAAGAAAATGCAGCCACTGATGGGTGGGCTTGGCAACCTCGGGTTCTAGCTAGTATGGCAGATATTCTGCCTCAGGCCCTGCAACGGGCGATAGACGAGCTAGGGCACCTGCCAGGAGTAGGTGCACGCACGGCAGAGCGCTATGCGTATTTTTTGCTACGGGCCGATGGACGGACAAGCCAGGGGATTGCCCAGGCCATCACACAGCTTCACACTGCTGTTGCGACCTGCCCCGTCACTTTTGCTCTGATGGATCCCGACCAAGACGTTTCGCCGCTCTATAGTAGCCCAGAGCGCAATCGTAAGCAGATTGCTGTGGTGGAGGAGCCGCTCGACATCGTGGCGCTGGAGCGCACAGGCCACTACAAGGGGACGTATCACGTACTGGGCGGCGTGATTTCACCGATTGATGGGGTGGGGCCAGAGCAATTACACATCCCCGAGTTGCTGGAGCGGATTACTCATGACGCAGTAGAAGAGGTAATTATTGCCACTAATGCAAGTGTAGAGGGTGAGTCGACCGCGCTTTTCTTGCAGCGGCACATTACCGAGGCAGGCCTAACGGTGCGGATGACACGCTTGGCCCGCGGTATTCCCGTTGGCGTTGACCTTGAATATGCCGACCAAATAACCCTCGGCCACGCGCTGGAGGGGCGGCGTGCGGTATAGTGAAGAGGCTATTGTGCTGATTCTGAGTGGAGACGCCGCTGCTCTTCGGCGGCTTCTTGTTTCTCGACGAAGTTATAGAGGCAGTCACTGACAGTACTTTCGAGTGTATTGAGATTCTCAACTTGCCGATCGAGCGCCTCTATAGGTGATGCTGCCTCGCGCGTAGTCGCTTCTTGCAAAAAGCGAAATACATCATGATCATAACCAATGCATTCGAAGTAAAGCGTTGCAAGCTCGCTGTTTGGGCTGTCGCGAAATTGCTGCGTAACCCACTGTTTGACTCGCTCAGCTTCTCCTAGCTCGTCCTTGAGCAAAAGCACATAGAAATGGATTTCCTCTATCTCATCTGTTTGGTAGAAATAATAATTCACCCTATCCCAGGCAGCCTTCCGAGCGATCGCTTGCTCGCCATGTTTTGCGCAGAGATTTACAATATAGTAGTCGTCAAACAATTGTGAAGAAGATTGCTCTGCTGGATGCTTGGTGATGATGGTAATGTAAGTATCACGAATCCGCTGATCGAAGATAAAGCGCCGGTCGTTCAAGGAATTAACAACAGGGTGGAGTGTATACTCTTCATCCTCGGGCACAATAGCATAAGCAGAAGCCCGGGCTTGGCGTGTGCCGTCTGGATCCTTACCATGTATGACATACTCGGCATCGATTTCTGCCTTGATGTAGGGGCTGATGGCATACTGCTCGAGTTGCTGTGCTTTCGCTACGCCATCATCATCGAATTTGAGAAGGAGCTCGATGATCGTGCCCAGTTCTTGCTGAGCTGATGAAATATATTGACTGACTTCTCGATCTTGCGAGGGTGTTGTTGTCGCAGGGTTATATCCAAAGTGCCGATAGGCCATTTCTTGGCATAGGCTCGCAATCGTGCAAATGCGAGTAAAGTCATGAGCATCTTGAGTGCGCAAATGGAGAGTATCGGCATCGCCGAGAAGGTGATAAAAAGGCCAATCGATATCATCGCGCTGCATATCTCTGGCAGCAGCAATACGAGCATCGAGCGATTCGCGTAGCTCCTGCAAGCGGGCTGCTCCATCTGGTGTATCGCTCATTCTAATATACTCACAATATTGCTGATGAAAGAGCTCATGTGGCTCAAGATCGGCAGGGATGGTCTGGAGCGAGACAGTGCCAGACTCATCGCGCTGGAGCTCGAGAGTGCTCGACCGCATTGCTTGTGTTGGCTGCGAATTTGGCATAATGACATCTAGAAACTCCCAGACATCCTGCTTAATCTTGGGGAGCTCTGCGGCAAGATCGGGGATACCCTTGCTGATCTTCTGTAGGTCGCGCAGGAGATCGGTTGCGAAGCGTCTACACTCGGCAATGGCCTGTCTATCAAAATAATTATCAGCGTAGGGATCGCAATCAGAGAATCGCATAATGTGGATCAGGCTAGTAACTACCCGCCACACACTGCTACGCCAGAATAATTCATCATCTGCTATCGCCTGCTCGAGCAAATCACGATCAAGCAGCTGCTCGCGATACTCTGCAATATAGTAGTCGATCATTGTTTTTATCTTAACTGGGTCGATTGGGAGCTGGCTTGCCTGTAGCCTTTGTCGCTGGGTAGCAGTGGTATCATCTGAAGGATTTGTCATGATATATACCATAGCGAGGAAAGGGAAAACTGTCAATCAAAAGGACCTTAAATATCAAGACCTCTGCATTATCCGTTAGTTTCTCCACTTACCAGTGTATTTGAGTGGAGTGCAACGCTCTGCCACCAGAACAGACAGACTCCCAGAAGATTAATCCTTTCAGAACTCATCCTTATTAGCATTCTGGAGGGAGGTTAAAGAATTATTCAAAGTTGTGGCGCATCGAAAGGAGAAACAATATGTGTTTATTTGCTATACTAAAACAATGGCAAAATCAAAGAAATGGACGAAAAAGCTAACACGTTGGGCGCAGAGCAATCGCTGGGGACTGATGAGTACAGCGCTGGTACTTGTGCTCGTAGGTGGTGCGTATCTCGCGTGGCAGCATGGTATGTTGGCACGGCTTGTCAAAACGCCACAGGACACTGCAAATGTAGCGCTCACGAGCCAAGATAACACCCTACCTGCCTGGATGCCAGATACCGTCAAGCGCTGGCAGGGCGAGATTACCAAGCAAGCCCGGCAGTACAGTATTTCGCCGCAGCTGGTGGCGATTATCATGACGCTGGAATCCGGTGGTTACCCCAAGGCGCACAGCGGTGTGGCGAGCGGTTTGATGCAGGTGACGGATGGCACGGGCAAGGAGATTGCCGCTAAATTCGTGAAGCCAGCGCGCACGAACTATGATTTATTTGATCCTGAAACGAGCATCGCCTTTGGTGCGGCCTACCTAGCGCATTTACGCGATCAGCTGTGTGTGCCGCTCGGTAATCTATCCGAGAATGAGTGCGTTGAGCTTGTTGCTGCTGGCTACAATGGTGGCCCGGGTGCAGCGGGTAATTTATATCGTGGCCGTGGACTGGAAGCGATCGAGACTCTCAGCTATAGCCGCGACGCCATGAACCTGTGGCGCGAGCGGGTAAGTGGCAGTAGCCCCACCTATACACGCTGGTTTGAGCGTGGCGGCAAGAAGCTGGTAGAGAAGGCGCAGGCAGGCAACTAAGGAGTATTAGTGCTAGTATAGTCTTTAGTATTTTGCTTGGTTATTTCTCTGAATTCATTTCTCTAGGAGTTGCCGGTTTATCCTTTTCATATGGAGGGAGCGGGAAGCCGTGCCAGTATATCGTTCGTGCAGTGTCTATGAGACCTTTTGTTCTTTCGGCTAGCTCTAGAAATTTCGCGCCGAATTTTTGCCGCAAGGTTGCTGTCTTATCACTCTCGTGTGCTTGACTAATCTCACTCGCGCTTGGTCTGTTTTTGTGGTCTGTCATAGAATCCTCCACACTAGTACTTCTAAAACTACCGTACCATATCTCTATGATGCTATGCAAATAATAATAGACTCCGCCCACTATATTCATCACAATTCGTCCTTGCTTAACTACGACCCTGCAGCTCGCATACCAAGCCATAAATCCACTGCGCCATACCTCGCGCCTATTAGCAAATTCTGCTACACTAAAGAGGATGTTTGACGAAGTGATACGCGCGGTTCAACGCGCAGACAAAATTATTATTATCCAAGCTGAAAACCCCGATGGAGACAGTGTTGGCAGTAGCCTCGCGCTGGAGGAAATCCTGGGTGATTTTGGCAAGCAGGTGACGCTCTATTGCCCGGTGGCAGTGCCCAAATATTTGCGGTATATCCGCGGCTGGGATCGCATTACTGATGAGTTTGACAGCAGTGCTGAGCTGGCGATTATTGTTGATACCAGTGCAGATATCTTGCTCAGTAAGGTGCTCGAAGCACCAAGTGCTCGCGCCTTCCTTACAACGCACCCAGTGCTCGTGCTGGACCACCACGCGACGGAGAGTACCCTAAGCTTTGACCATACACTTATCAATCAAGATGTAGTGGCGACTGGCGAGCTCATCTACAATCTTGCGCAGCATGCTCAGTGGGCGATCAACCCACAAGCGGCAGAGAATCTCCTCATCGCGATCATGAGCGATAGCCTAGGCTTGACGACGCAAAACACCACAGCCGACTCCATCCAGACCGTCGCAGAGCTAACCCGGCTGGGCGCAAGCAATGCCGCCATTGAGGTACGTCGCCGTGACTTTATGAAAAAAGCGCCAGAGATCCTTAGCTACAAAGGGCGCTTGATCGAGCGGATCGAGTATATGCTAGATGGCCGCTTGGCACTCATCCATATCCCGTGGGAGGAGATCCAGGAATATAGCGACCAATATAACCCCAGTATGCTTGTGCTAGACGAGATGCGTCTGGTGGAGGGAGTGGATGTGGCGATTGCTATCAAGACCTACCCTGATGGCAAGCTGACCGGCAAGATCCGCAGCAATGTGCCAGTAGCGGCAATGATTGCTGGCTACTTTGGTGGTGGTGGCCATGCCTATGCAGCGGGTTGGCGGATGTATGAAGACTACCAGCTGGCGATGCGTGAGATCGTCGAGGCAGCCAGCCGGGCCTTCGTTGAGTATGATGAGAGCGAGGCAGCCCATGGCGATTAAGTTTGCCAATACACTGACCCGTCACCTCGATACATTTGTACCGCTCCATCCTGGCAAGGTGTCGCTCTACACCTGTGGGCCAACAGTGTATAGCTATTTACATGTTGGCAACTGGGCAGCGTATATCTACTGGGATATCCTGGTGCGCATGCTTCAGGCGGAGGGCTATGAGGTGGAGCGTGTGATGAATATCACCGATGTCGGCCACCTGACAAGCGATGCTGATGAAGGCGAAGACAAGCTCGAGAAGGGTGCACGCCGCGAGGGTAAGACTGCTTGGCAGATTGCTAAATTCTACGCCGATGACTTCATTCGCGGGATGAACGCGTTGCACTTAACACAGCCGAGTCAGCTGGCCCGTGCCACCGACTATATTGACGAGCAAATCCAGCTTGCCATTACTCTCAAACGTAAGGGGCACACCTACCAGACGAGTGATGGGATTTATTTTGATACCAGTACTTTCCCGGCCTATGCAGACTTTGCCCGGCTCGATCTGCGAGCCTTGCGGGCGGGGGCACGGATTGGCCCCAATAGCGAGAAGCGCCACGCGAGCGATTTTGCTCTATGGAAGTTTTCGCCAGCTGGCGTCAAGCGCGACATGGAGTGGCCCACGCCACCGGAGCTGCTCGACCAACCACCAACAGATGGCGCGCCAGTGATGGGCTTCCCGGGGTGGCACTTGGAATGCTCGGCGATTGCAATGCACTTCCTTGGCGCGACGCTCGACATCCACACTGGTGGGATTGATCATATTCCTGTACACCACAGCAACGAGATTGCTCAAAGCGAGGCTGCGACGGGCCAACCCTTTGCCCACTACTGGCTGCACTGTAACCACCTCAAGGTTAATGGCACGAAGATCAGCAAGAGCCTGGGCAATGGTTACACCTTGACGGACCTCGCTGAGCGGGGCTACACCCCCATGGAGTACAAGTTATTCGTCTTACAGAGCCACTACTCGCACGAGGGGAACTTTAGCTGGGAAAATCTCAGTGCAGCGCGCAACCGCCTGCGCAAGTGGTATGAAGTGGCGTGTCTGCGTCACCAGACGTATGAGAGTCTGGATGATGACCAGCGCAAGAGTGACGAACAATCGGGTCATGTATCGCTCCTGGCAGCAAGTGGGGCAGTGCGCGAGGCGCTCGCAAATGACCTGAATACCCCCGAGGCGCTGCGGCTCATCGATGAAGCATTTGATCGGGTGCTAGCGCGGCCACTGGCAGCAGTGTACCATCGTGGATTGGAGGAGTTGCTGGTGGCGATCGATCAGCTACTTGGTCTCGACCTCCGTGAGTCGACGCCAGACATTACCGATGAGGCAAAGCAGCTCATCCTCCAGCGCCAGCGTGCTCGCGAAGCCCGCGATTGGCCCACAGCCGACCGCCTGCGTGCTGATCTCATCGCGCAACACATCGCCGTGCGTGATACACCGCAAGGGCCGGTGTGGTGGTGGGCGGAAGAGAAAATAGAAAATCGCTCAATAATCTCTGATAAACCATAGTGACGCCTGGTAAAGTACGAGAGATGATAGAATGACGACCCTACTGGAGGGTCGTCATTTGAGGCTTGGTGTGACGATAGGTAATGTTTAGAAATCCTTACACATTGCTAGTGTCAGTACGATCCTCTGGATTACGAAGCTCTGATACTGTGTCTGTGTTGCTTTCTAGCACAGCAGCGTGCCCGAGTTCTACCGCTCTAGTAAATTCATTTGCAAGTCTTTCTCGCTCAGCAGCGCCCTCCGGTGTTGTGTCGTCGGTAGCATTATATGCTTCTATAATTTCAACGAGATACCGTACTTCATCCGGGTCGTCAATCCCATCACCTTCAAGTGCTCCCCATGGATCCCACAGGCCCGAGTGAACATAAACTTCTGACCCTCTCAAAGATGGTTTAGTAGGGTCTTTTTCTCTGAATAACTTAAACCTCTCAAGCATTTCATCTCCTTCGTATGTATTAGATATAACGCAGATTACACTATTAGAATAATATATTGTACAAATAGACGCAAGTATATTCACATGCATTGCTTGACAAGCACCAAGGGATGCCCCATCATAGTCGATATGAATCACGAAACTCTATCAGGAGAGGCTGCCATCCCACAGGCAGAGCAAGAACCATCACAATCAGACCAGAAGATTGCCGCTTTAAACGCGGTGTATGATGCAGTGCGGTGCAGAGCATATGAGAATAGCGAATATAGTAATCATGATATCAACGAAGCGACTATTATACTAGGTGACCTCATCGTGTGTGAAGCGTACCTCAGTGCTGGGCTGCCACCTGAGGATTTGCCGCTGACTGAGCGAACAGGCTATGACATAGGCAAAACCCTACCCGAGAATATTAACCTTGCCATCGCGGCGTACCTGCCAGACTATGCCAAGAAGCTGCCAGACCTTGGCTACGACGGCAATGGGTTGGCTGTGGGTTACGATGAGTATAATGTACCCGAGAAGGCTGAGGAGATACCTGACGAAGCATGGCAGGCACTAGAGCTTGATACGTCTGATGAGCCGATGGCAGCAGCGCCGCTTGTCGATCCGCTACGTGCGCTAGTGCTGATGCATCATTATTACAATCTAGTCGTTGCGCCAATTGAATATGGTAATAAAGGGAGACCATGCTACGATTGGTCATCGCCCGATACACTCAAGAAAACAGGGGTCATTGCACCAGTTGTGCAGCTATGCATGCGAGGCCAAAAGGTGGTGCACCGCTGCGTACCGAGAGTATTATGATGTGATGAATCCCGCATACGACAGGAGTACGGTAGCACAAAATGGTGATGGTGTATAGAGAAAACTACAACCTTAACTCTCGCCCTTAATCTTCTCCACCAATTTAGCCAGTGGCTTGGTGGAGTCTTCACGGGCGTGGGCATTATGCTCGAGATAGTCGTCTAGTAGGACTTTGCAACAGCCAGCGATGGGGATGGAGATGAGACCGCCGATGATACCAAAGACGTAGAGGCCGATGGTGATGGCAACAAGGACAATCAGTGGTGTGAGCTCAATCTTGCGCGATTGAATAGTGGGCGAGATGAAGTTATTCTCGATCTGCTGGTAGATGATGAAAAATGCTGCAAAGATGAGGCCGCCTGGCAAAGCATTAAAGCCAAGCAAAAGGGAGATCATCACCCCGGCAATCGTAGCGCCAAACATAGGGATGAGGGCTAGGACAAAGGTGACGGCAATGGTGACAAGTGCAAGGTTGCCTGGAATAGCCGAGAAAAAGAGGCTGAGTACAAAGACCGCCGCACCAGCAAAGAGAGCACCAATGCCTGAGATCGTGAGCTGCCCTGTCACATAGCCTGCTACCACAGCGTGCATGCGGTGAGCGACCTTTTGGTGGCGCTCCATCGTAGCTTGGTCGCGGTAGAGCCCCCAAAAGCGCTCAGCCCAGGCTGGCCCTTCTGTCAGCATCAAGAAGGTGAGGACGAGCACTAAGAACCCTGAGCCGACTGCAGAGAAGACGGAGCTAATGCCGGCAAGGAGGTTTCCACTGAGGCCACGCGTCCAGGACTCGACGCTGCCGCGTGCGCTCTCGACTACTTGATTGACTTGTGCCTGAATATGATACTGCTCGGCAAAAGTACCAAAGCTGTGCCACTGCTCGCCTGCTGTATGGATCATCCCTGGCAGGGCATCGATAAACTTGCTTGTCTGCTGGACGATAGGTGGTACCACGAGCACGAGAACCACTCCAAGTAGTGCCACAATACTAATGAAAGCGAGTGCGGTGCTGAGTGTGCGGCTGCGGTTAGGCAAGCGCTCGACGATGGCATTGACTGGCCCATTGAGTGCCAGCGCGAGGAACCCCGCCGTGCCAATCATAATCAAGGCAGTCTGCGCCAGATAAATCGCGAGGATTGCAAAGGCAAAACCAATTACTACCAGCCAAAACCGCACAAAGGTCTTTGTGTCTATCTCTATTCGTACTCTCATGGTCTTTAGTATACCACAATTTGCTGGTGGCCGACGCTATCATTACTCGAATGGAGCGGGAGTAGATGACTCAGTCGGTGCTGAGGGTTGAGTAGCCTGCGGCTGCTGTGGCGGTAGTGGATCAGTTGGTGATGAAGACTGTGTTGCTGGCTGCGCCATAGGCGCCTGCGCTGGTGTAACTTGCTGAGCTGGTGGATATGACTGAGGTTGAGACTGGGGCGGATAATATGGTTGCTGGACGGGTGGTTGTGGCTGACTTGTGTAGCCAACGGGTGGTTGCCCAGGCTGCGCTGTTGGCCCTAATGGGTAGGGATAACGCGGCTGAGTAGAGTTCTTCTTGCGGGTGCCAGCCCAGATAGCGAAGCCAATTACTGCAATCGCGACCACGATAATTACCATAAAGCAGATGATAAGTATGACAACCGTACTACGTTCGCTTGATGTGAGCGGAGTGTAGGAGTAATCGATGCTAGTATCAGGATTTGTACTTGGGTCTGCATTGCGAGCATCTGGGCTAGGTGTTGTAGTCTGGTCGGTTTCATCTCGTGGTTGATTCTGGGCGGTTGATAGGAATTTTGTTACAAGATAATTACCTGGGTATTTGCTGTTGAGGCTACTAAATGACCGTGCTGCAGCGCTGTAGCGCCCAGCAACAAATTCATCGATACCCGTCTGCCATAGTTTAGTGAGTTCACCATTGGTGGTAATGGAGACACGCTGCTTGGTTGCCATAGTTTGTGCGTCTTGTGCATCTCGGGCAATACCGCTACCAAAGCACGATTCTTCTTTCGTGCATGATTCTCGCGCATATGTTGTGATACCAACTTGCTCACCCTTCGCATTAAAAGCAGGGCCACCACTACTGCCAGAAGAGATCTCGGTAGTAGTCAAAATAAGCGAGTGCCCGCCGCCATCACGCAGTGTCCTGCTTGTCGTACCAGTAGAAACGGTGGGTATGGTGCGAGACTGCTTAGTGCTAATGCCACCATCAACAAGCGCTGGGTACCCTACTGCAGTAATGCGGTCGCCGTTTTGGACTGAGCTGAGCGACGACAGCTGCTGGATCGTTGGGAATGTACCGCTCATCTTGAGGAGTGCAACGTCGGTATATCGAGACGAGAGATCGACATCACCTGTATCAACTTCTTTGTCAATGAGTGTCGCAGTTTTGTTGGTGGCAGATTTTTGCCAGGTATTTTCTTCTGTAAGGCGGATTGGATCATCAGATGTCTGGATAACGTAGTCGGTGCGACTGTTACTTACTGTAATGTTAGATTTTGGCACAAGCTGCAGATAGGCTATAAGCTTTTGGGCGGCAGCCATATCATCGTTTTCGACTTGGCTGATAAGCTCGCGTATCTGCGTCTCAGTTGCATAACCCGCTCCAGTGACAAATTGGACGTAGTTATCCCACTCTTGTTGGGAGGTTGGGAAGGCGTTGGCAAGGAGATCAGTATCGGTTGTTTCGACAACGTGACCATTAGTGACAACAACGCCATCCGATGACACAATCGACCCACTCCCAATGCCACCATTGCAAGCCTTTGCTAGTGTGAGTGTATTACTCTGGACACGAAAGGTGAGGCGAGCACAGCGCATTGCACCAACTCTAACTGTTGCTAACTGATTTTTTGCTACCACACTGAGCATAATGTCGTCGCCGACTGTGCCGTGGATGTTAGCTGTGTCGGTTGGTGTATTGGCTGCAGCTAGGCGTGCGATCACGGGCTGGCTAGAAGATAGCGCACCGTCCTGTGGCTGTGTGTAGGAGACGCGAGAGATTACATTTTGCCAGGTAGTGAGCGCATCGCGGTCATTGGCAGGTAGGTTGGTTACGGCAAGCCAGTATGGTCGGTCGTGCTGGACGGTTAGGTAGTAGTAGGATTGTCGCCAAATAGTGAGCTGACCATTAAGAGCTTTGAGGCGATGTTTGACGTGAAGCTCACGATATTTTTTGCCTGCGATCGTAATAGCGCGTTCGTTGATCTCATCATCACGTCCAGCATGAGCAAGGCTTTTGCGTTTCTCTTGCGTGATGATATCAAGGTTAGACTTCCCCTTGTACTCAGGGATGCTGTCTTTGCTACCGAAGTAATTTTTGTTACGGTTAGCGGTAATAGTAAGTTGTGACTGCTGCGCAGCGGCTGGCTGTGGTGTACTAGACGTCTTGTTAGTGAGGTGTAGGGTAATGATGCCGTAGTTGCGTGCCTCTTGGAGTTGATCGCCATTATATGTTTGCCCCTGAAATGTTCCTGGCTCACTGTTGGGATTTTGGACAATCCCCTCTGCTGTCATAACTCCTGGGTCGTACTCTAGACTAAAACCCAACTGTGAGGTGATGCGACGCTGCTGCGTTTGGGTATTTGTCTTGGTAAGAAGGTCGATTGTTTTTTTGCGGCCATTGGGTGACTGAGCACTTGGCTGCGATACTAAATAGAGAGCAATAACACTCCCTACAAGCAGGGTAATACTCACACCAAGTGCAACAAAAAGCATCGGGCGCCGCCGCCCCTGAAAAATAGAAAAACGATGTGTCATAATGACACACTATAGCACACTATAACACACTGTGCCATAACCGAGAGTGCTAATCGGCCGGGTTATCAACTCTTGCCTGTAAAAAGTGTGGTATTTATCATTGAAAATGAAATATAACTACGGGTGGCCTGGTTACTTTAGTGTGCTTACTCTACAATCACCGTCATCCGCACCATCAAGCACAGCAAGACAAGTCCTGTGCCAGCCAGCACTGAGACGGCGATGGTCATGCGGTTGGGGTAGTAGTCAATGGTCTTGGGTTGCTTGGCGTAGTGTGATGAGGGGTGAGTGGCTGATGCGCTAGTGCGCTTTGATGATTTTTTGGCTACTGCCTTGGTTTTGGTTACAGTGGTGTGTGGAGCTTTTGTCATGGCTCTAGTATACGCTGATGTACGGTAATTTGTCCAGAACGCTTATGCTTCTTGTGCTATAATAGATCTATTATGACATACCATGCCAAGACTCCTCAGCAGACAATGGCTGACCTATCGTCTAGCGTCCGTGGTCTCGATGATGCTGCTGTGGCTGAGCGGCTGGAGCGCTACGGCCCGAATATTATCCGCGTTGTGCACGAGCCACTGTGGCGGCGGCTCATCAAGCCATTTTGCTCGGTGTTTATGCTGGTGCTGTTTGCGGCAGCGGCGATTAGTTTCTTCCACCAGGCGGTGGTGGATGGACTAATTATTTTGGCGATTATTCTGGTGAGTGCACTGATCGATTACACACAGCAGCTCTCTACCGAGCGCATCATCCGCTCACTGCAAAAGCACGTTCCCTTGCAGGTGCGCGTCCGTCGACATGAAGGTGAACAATCGCTCGATGCGGAGCAGTTGGTGCCAGGTGATGTGATCATCGTGGAAGAGGGTGATAAGATTCCGGCCGATGCGCGGGTGCTCGAGGCGCGCTCGCTCCGGGTGGATGAATCACAGCTGACAGGTGAGTCGCTCCCGATCGAGAAAAATAGTGCAGTTCTCCCCATGGCAACGGCGCTCTATGAGCGGCGGAATTGTTTGTATCAGGGGTCATTTGTGATTGGTGGCAGTGCGCTTGCTGTTGTGACGGCAACCGGAAATGCGACTGAGTATGGCAAGCTAGCGGCTCTCTCGAGTCACCCACGTGAGACGAGCCCAGTGGAGCGCACGATCAATAAGTTGGTAAGTCAAATCATCGTCGTTGTGTTGGTGGCATCAGTGGTGGCGCTTGGGTTGGCACTGTGGCGTGGCATGGAATTTACCGCAGCGCTGCAGTTTGTGATTGCGCTTGCCGTTAGCGCAGTGCCGGAGGGGTTGCCAGTGGCAATCTCGGTGATTTTGGCTATTGGTATGCAGCGGATGGCGCGGCGCAAAGCACTAGTGCGGACGATGGCGGCAATTGAGACAATTGGCGTTGTGACGACAATCGCTACAGACAAGACGGGCACCCTCACGCGCAACAAACTCACTGTCCAGGCCGTCTGGGCACCAGGCAACCGTACTGAGCCACTACTCCAAACACTAGCTGGCAGCACTTTGCCTAATAGCCGAAGCAAGATGTATGATCCACTCGATCGAGCCTTTGCCGCCTATTGCAACGAGCAGCGCGTCTCGCGGCCGCAGCGCCGAGCAGGTCTGACGCTCTTTCCCTTTGAACACAAGCTGGCGATGAGTGGTACACTCCAGGCAGTTGGCACTGGGCAATATCGCTTGTGTGTAAAGGGCGCGCCAGAGGCGATCATTCGCCATGCCCGGCTTTCCAGCACAGATAAGCGCGCGACGCTCCAGGCTTTGCAGCAGCTCACGGGGCAGGGGCATCGAGTGATTGCCTTGGCGTATACGGCACTTCGCGCGCCGATTGATTCGCTGGAGCAGCTGCCAGCCCGTCAGGGGTTGCAGTTTGTGGGGCTGGTTGGTGTGGCAGACAGTGTGCGGCCAGAGGCTCGGCCGTCGATTGCTCGGGCACGCCAAGCGGGCATCACAGTGCGGATGATTACTGGCGATCATTTCGAGACGGCGTATCAGATTGGGCGGCAACTCGGCCTCGTGCGGGGGCGCGATGAGGTGTATGATTGCCGACGGCTTGACCAATTGAGCGACGGTGAGTTGGCTACAGTGGTGGCCCGAGCACGTGTTTTCTCACGGGTCATACCAGAGCACAAGCATCGTATCCTCACAGCACTTAATGCAACAGACATCACTGCCATGACGGGCGATGGTGTTAATGATATCCCCGCGCTGACCAATGCTAACGTTGGCATTGCGATGGGCTCGGGGGCGCAGATAGCACGCGATGCTGGTGATATTATCCTGCTCGATAACAACTTCCGCTCCATCATCAGTGCCGTACATGAGGGGCGGACGATCTACGCTAATATCAAGCGCATGGTGGTGTATTTACTGGCGACGAATCTTGGTGAGGTGCTCGTGTCGATTGGCTCGCTGCTGGTGGGCCTGCCTATCCCACTCTTGCCCGTGCAGATCTTGTGGGTCAATTTGGTGACGGATACAACGATGGTCATTCCGCTTGGCGTCGAGCCAGGCTCGCCCCAGGCAATGCGGCGGTCGCCGTACCACCCCAAGGCGCCACTGCTCAGCCGCTTTATGCTGAGCCGGGTTGGGCTCATCGCAGTAGTGATGGCGGTTATCACATTGGGGCTCTACAGTATGTATTATCACTCGCATGGCGAAGGGTATGCCCGCACTATTGCCTTCTGTGCGCTGGTGGTAATGCAGTGGGCCAGCGCTCTCGCTGCCCGCAGCGACTACGAGCCCGTCTGGCGGCGCGCCCGGCGGTGGAGTACGGCCTTTTATGGTGGCTTGGCAGTGTCGATTGTGCTCCAGCTGGTCGCGCTGTTTGGGCCGCTCGAGCAGTGGCTCCATGTGACACCTATCTCGTGGAGCGATGGCGTCTTCGTCTGGATTGTGGCGTTCTTCGTCCCGCTTGCCATCATCGAAGGGTATAAGTGGCTCGGGCGCACCTACTTTGGCAAAGGGCACGCCCCGGTGCGTTCGCGCCGACGGCGGTGAGGCGCCATTTTGCACCCTTGCTATTGTTTTATGACAAGTAGTGTGGTTTCATACATATATGACAATACACTATGAAACTACCCCCCCCTCGATTGCTGACACCTATGACCAGCAGCCGACACCTACACCAATGACGCGCCTGGAGGCGATCGAGTATATAGTAAGTAGAACAGATTTCGATTATCCTGAAACACCATTTCGATGGAGAGATCCATATACCGTAACATTAAAAGGCCAGAGTTATAGATACCAGAATTTGACGAAATATTCGCAAGAGAACTGGGCCTATGTGGCATATCTCTCGCTATATCTCGCTCTAAGGATGAAAGCTCCTCAATAGAGTAATCGCATCCTCGAGTTTCTGTCTACTGTCCTCATGCGTCAAGTGCTTTCTGGCGTCCTCGATCGAAAGCCACAAATTTTCTATACCCTCATCATTTTCGTGCTCTTCTCGGTTGGGCTCTGGGGCTTCGTTTTCGTCCACCAATTCCAGCAGATAATGATAAACCGTCTTTCGGTATCGCTTGCCGTCGTCCTCGTCAAATTCATAGGACACCTCACCAAGCGGAGCTCTAACCTTAACATGATAGCCAGTCTCTTCTAAAACCTCGCGAACTGCTGCCTCTTCTGGGCTTTCACCAGGCTCAATGGCCCCCTTTGGAAATACGATTTCACCGTATTTGGTTACATTTAGTGTGAGGATCTTGCCTTTTGAGCAGCAAACTATTCCGCCGGCTGATTTTTTGTGGATGATGTTTTCTTCTAGCATAATTACTATTGTACTATGATTGTATGCTATCCTCCGGCACCTTTCCAGCAGGGCCAGGATAGATACGTTCTCGCGTACTATGGACCACGTGATCCATTATGGTACAGGAAGGGGTAGTCATTCAATTAAATTGGAAAGATCCCAGATGCAACAATACAAAGCTGTCGTGCTGCGATCTATCAGGCGCTTCGCCGACAATGATAAGTTGCCGTCGCCTAGTCAAGGTGGCTCGTCTATACGACTGTACGCAAGATGGGCCGAGCTTTCCAGTAGAGAGGAAACTGGTCAATATCTAGGGAGGAAGATACGGTCAGCAGATGACGCGATAAGCTTTGTACTGCAATTTGCAGGAGTCTGGCACACTATAGGAAAAAGTAACCATACATATAGAGATTTAACACTAGACGCAATACTCAGTATAGATGCTATTATTAGCATTGATACTATACACCAAATTATCACGTCTGATCCGCGATATGGCAACCTAATAAATACGAAGGAGTCAGACCTTGTCCTGTTCGAGCGTCCGAGGGTACGTGATATTCATACTATCGCAAAGGTAGGAAATGAGAAATCACCCGAATTTAAGGAAGCTATGGTAAAACAATTTATCTATTTATTTAACAAAAGACGAGAAGCGAAAGAATAGAGGCCCCAGAAGCTCATAAGTCACGGCTGTGCAACACGAACGCTACGGCTCCTTAATATCTTTTCAGCCAGTTCAAGCTTGCGGTTTGATTGGCTATAGTGATCAAAAAATATATCTATATCATCGTCACTTCTCCATGTTGCACAATTATTATAAAGCCAGATTAATATTCTAATAGCAGCTTCAGCGTACTGCTTGGACCAGTTTAGGTAGTAGTCAGGGGCGCCTCCCGTGCTAGAGACACCCTGATGGACATAGATATTACGAGTCTCCTTTATCAGGAATCCTTGCTGCTCCCAATATCTCTCTCCAGGGATATAATTTTTAAATATATCCAATACCTCAGCCTCTCTGCGAGTTTGGCCATTTGCTTTTCTGGTGGTAATTTCTAGACACCTCTAAAACCCCAACAAGCCAAGATTTACATCTTCCGCGTCCAGTGCAGATGCAAATTCCATAACAACACACCTCAACCGCTCAGCAGCGGCAAAATTATTATCCTGAAATGCCCTCAGCAAGACCCTAAGAAAGCCCTTTTTGCCAGTATCTAGAGCATTAAGCTTTTCTGAAGGCAGGGCATGTCTCCTTGTTGTAGACCAAAATATTTCAGCCCTGCCGTCTCTCTCGGCTATAAATATGCCGACACTACTTATAGCCGTCTTATTGCTGCTCGGACCATACAACAGATTGCGCTCCTGATAATTAAATACTTGTACAACATTAATACAGTCCATGAATCCCTGAAAGGTTCCGGCGGCTTTATTAACAGCCGCTTCCATATTGCGATTGGCGACCTTAGCCTTAACAGTATAGGTATTAGACTCGTTATCAAGCTTCGGAAATACTTCACTCCGACGCCATCGATACTCTCTTATATCACCAGTCTTCTTTACTGTCCTCCAAAAATCGCGCTCACTACACCAGGTAAACTTAATGCCGGAAAGCGTAAGCCGTGTTTTAAATAAATCTGTTTTTGTGCTTTTTGATAGAAAATATATCTGAAAGTAAATTGTAAAGGTCTTGTTCTGTTGGTGCTGCGGCTTTACCGCTAGCGCCCGTCTATCATATTCATCATTGTTGTAGACCATATTAAGAAGCTTACTGTCAAATTCGGCACGCATCGCGATTCTGTCGTTGACTTTTTTGTGCAGTGTTCGAAACAGCAACTCTGCGGGAATATTGTAGGGGCCATAAAACCATCCAGGAGATCTCACGCCCACAAGGCGATCATCTGTTTTTTGATCTGCAAGCCATTCACGATATGCGTCACGGCACTGCATGTATAGCTCTTTATCGCTGCTCTTACTCATTGATACTTATTATATGTCAAATAGCGGATACTAGCAGAAAGTCACAGAACCAAATCACAAAACAAACCGTCCAGCCGCTCCGGACTGGACGATAATTCCTATTTGACAAAGCTTTACAACAGAGGTAGTTATTCATGGTAGCTAAAGATCACGGAACCTTGTCACTCACTCTGTTATACAGCTTGGCTGGGGTGGAGGGATTCGAACCCCCGCATGACGGGACCAGAACCCGTTGCCTTACCACTTGGCGACACCCCATCGCTGTAGACACTGTAGCACAGGCAGGGGTGGTTTTCAAGCTGTTTGCACCGGAACTGATCGGCTTTATAGTATTGCCCACTAACCTTCTTTCTTGTCGTTCACTTGAAGAAATGGTAGCTTGTCGCCAGGCAAACAAGTTCTCTGATTTCGTACGTGAAATGAATAACTCAATAGAGACATTCATTCTCTCATTGCACGAGCGGGAAGTGTGAGGCAATTAAAGGGCGTGAAACCCCTCAGGTGCCAGTAGCCAAGGTATCGGGTGTGTAATCTACAAGCGCTGAAACTCATCCTTCACTTCGTGTGCAACATATAGCGCCGCCAGTGCAAACAGCAGCGAGACGAGCGATACTAGTACGGCCGTTGGCATCATAAATATATTGAGAATAAGGCCAATAATCGCAAAGAGGCCAATCACTAGCGCGCTGCATACCGCAAGCACCCACCCCTGTTTGCGCCGTTCGCGCAAGGGGAGCACCGCAACACCAGCCATGACTGCCTGGGTAATAACACACAGCAATGCCACCACGAGATAAACCCGTCGCGTAGTCAGCGACGAAGATGCTTGTGGTGCAACCATCATCAGCCAAGTACTCACCTTTGATGTAAAAGCCTGATATAGTTGGATAAGCAAGGATATTCCGTACCCAGCATTAACAACCGCAACCAGCAGCATCATAACCCAGAGGTTATCACGAAACCACTGCTTCATGGCAGCGCTCATGCGGGGGAGGGGTTGGCAAATTTTGGTGAGGGTATTCGCGAGTGTATCAATCATAATGCTAGTATAGCATTGCAGGACAAATCGTCAATTTTACTGCATGACCTCATAGGCTTTGAAAAGGATAAAGGGAGGTTCTGAAATATATATTTGGTAGTGATCTTTGCTATTATCTCCTGCTATGATTATCCCCAGAAATAGCCGCAAATATGATAAAATATCTCCATGAAAGCAGAGCGGCTGCAAACAATGACATTTAAAATCACCGGTGGGAGCACAGTATGCCTCAACAGCCGGATTGTTGTGCAGCAAGCGCTGCGTGAGATTGCCTGGCGAGCGGGGCTCTCGGCGGTGCGCTCGGTGAGCCACGACTATGTACCGTATGGCATTGGTGTGGCGCTTCTCTTGCCCGAAGCGCATATCGCAGCGCGTACTTGGCCCGAGACCGGTCTGGCATACGTGACGATGACAACCTGCCAACCAGTTGAAAATGAGATGATCTCTAGCCTCGAACGTGTCTTAGGCGCTGCCTTTGTAGCCGAGCAAGTCGAGACGGGTGTGGTGAATTTATAGCCGCAGGGTAGGGCAGAGTACTCTCTAATGGGCTAATTCTCGTCGTCTCAGCAAATCTATTGAACAAATTGCGTACATACCTTGTCAAAACACATGTCCCATGCTATAATCAAAGCGCGTCATTATGGCATTTTTTACGACGTTTTTTACGATTATTCTGCAGTGGTATGTGTGGGTGCCAGTGGTGATCCTCCTCGGTTATTTGACGTGGCGCAACAACCGGCAGGTTGATGTGCTGCGCGAGGTGGAGAGTGAGCTGCTTATCCTCGAGATTCCCCGTGCTAATGACAAGTCTGAGCTCGCAGCTGAGCAAATGTTTGCCAGCCTCCATGGTATCTTGCGCGATGCGCGCGAGCTCAAGATTAATGATGGCTACCAAGAACACCTCAGTTTCGAGATTGCGTCTGTTGGTGGGCAAATTCAGTTTTATGTCTGGACGCCACGTGCACTGCGCAACTTTGTTGAGAGTCAGATTTATTCGCAGTATCCCACGGTGCAGATCCGCACCGCCACAGCCGACTATACAGCACACGAGCAGCAGCACAATGTCGTCTATACAGCAGAGGTTGTGCTGGCAGAGAGTGAGTTTTTGCCGATCAAGACCTTTCAGAGCTTTGAGGTTGATCCGCTGGCGGGCATTACAGGCACATTAGCCAAGTTGGAGGATACGGATGATGAGATTTGGATCCAAATTTTGGTGCGCCCTGTGGCAGATGACTGGCACAAAGCATCCGATGCGTGGGTGAGGCGCGTGCGCGGTGGTGGGCTGTTTGGCGACGCATTTCACCCCAAGGCGCGGTGGTTTAGCCAGTTCCTCATGGCGCTGTGGCAACCACCCGAAGGCAACATGACGACAGTAACGGAACTCTCCGATCGCGACAAAACCCGCATCGCCGAGGCCGAGAAAAAGGCCGCCAAGCTGGGTTACCAGGTTAAGATTCGCGTTGCATATCTTGGCGATAGTACCACTGACGCGCGGCTGCGCATGCAGGCAATCATCGGTACCTTCAAGCAGTATAACAGCACCAACCTCAATGGTTTTACCATGAGTCACGATAGCTTCCGCAAGGAAGACCTCAATCGCTATAAGCTGCGCCTCTTTGCCGACCGCGGCTTTTTGCTTAATATTGAGGAGATGGCGAGTGTCTTTCACCTGCCGCACACCAATGTTGAGACGCCCAATATCGTTTGGGCAAGCAACAAAACCGCCGAACCGCCCAACCGTCTACCTGTCCTCACTGGTCATGCAGCTGACGACGAGAAGATCTCGGCCTTTGGTCTGACCAACTTTCGGGGAATCAATCACCAGTTTGGTATGCTGCGGAGCGATCGCTCGCGCCACGTCTATATCATCGGCCAGACAGGAGCGGGGAAGAGTGGCCTGCTGGAGCTCTTTGCCTTGAGCGATATTTATCATAATCAAGGCTATGCCATTATCGACCCGCATGGCGATTTTGCCATCGAGAATATGAAGTTCATCCCCGAGGCACGACTAGATGACGTCGTGTACTTTAACCCTGCAGACGTCGAGCACCCGATTGGCTTTAACCCACTGGAGGTTACCAACCCAGCGCAGAAGTCGACAATCTCATCAGAGGTGATTGGTGTGCTCAAGCGGATGTTTGGTGACAGTTGGGGGCCGCGGCTGGAATATATTTTGCGCTATACTATTTTGGCACTGCTCGATCGGCCCGAGCCTACCATGCTCGATATCACCCGCATGCTGACGGATAAAAAATTCCGCAAAGAGACGATCGGCTACTGCAACGATGTGGTGGTGCGGCAGTTCTGGAATGTGGAGTTTGCCAGCTGGTCGGAGAAGTTCCAGACGGAGGCTATCGCGCCAGTACTCAACAAGGTGGGGGCTTTTACGGCGAATCCCATTATCCGCAATATTATTGGTCAGACGCACTCGTCATTTAATATTCGCCAGATTATGGACGAGGGCAAGATCTTGGTGGTAAATTTGTCGAAGGGGTTGATTGGCGAGGATAATGCGGGAATTCTTGGTTCATTCTTGGTCACAAAGATCCAGCTGGCGGCGATGAGCCGTAGTGATATCCTCGATATCCATGACCGGCGGCCATTTTATCTCTATGTCGATGAGTTCCAAAACTTCGCAACTGATAGTTTTGCCACTATCCTGAGTGAGGCACGCAAGTATGGACTCAACCTTACTGTGGCTAATCAATATATCTCGCAGATGGAGCCAACGGTGCGTGATGCGGTCTTTGGCAACGTCGGGACGATGATTAGCTTCCGCGTCTCGCCAGACGACAGTCCGATTCTTGCCAAGCAGTTTGAGCCACAGTTTGAAGAGAACGACCTCACCCAGATGCATAATCGCAACTTCATCATCAACATGGTGATTAATGGTGAGAAGGCACCAGCCTTTAGTGCTACTACGCTTAATCTACCTGAGGCCAAGCGGAGCCATTTGTCGCGCATTATTGAGCATAGCCGCGAACTGTATAGTCAGTCGCGCCAAACAGTAGAGGATACCATCAATGAGCGGATCCACCCGGGCAGTACAGGGGTGAGTGTAGCGTTGGCAGGTCAAGCAGGGGCTTCAGCGGCATCGTCAGCCGCCACTACGAGTGAGGGTACAGCCAAGCGCCGTCGACGTCGCCGACGCAAGCCAGCTGGTGGCGAAGCACGCGATGAACAGGCGACTGCTGAGCCATCGAGCACTAAGCCAGACAAGCAGGCGAAAAAGCCCGCTGCTCCCAGCAAAGCTGCCAAGCCAGCCACTCCTTCTCCAGGCAAAAAGCCAGCGAGTACCGCATCTAAGCCAGCCGCACCACAAGACCCGTCACTTCTCTCCATTCAGCATGCCAAGCCGCGCACTACAATCCCGGCGCAGCTCTTACACCACCAGCCGCATACTGTGCAGCCTCAGTCAGATGGCCCGGTGCCGCTAGCCAAGCAGCCTGATAGTGCAACCTCAGCGCACACGCACGATGAGCTTGATGACCCAACCTTCTTTGCTTTGCGTTAGATATGTAACGCTAATTTCTCTTAGGTCGCTATTGTGTTACCTTACCCTAGAGAAGTGTGAGGAGTGTAGCGAATTTTCTTCTCAACACGAAGGTATAATATGATCAGACTTGAGAAAACCCTCGAGTGGGTAGCATAGTGAAGTAGCGCGAGGTAGGCCTTGGGTAGCCAATGTAAACACCACAGAGGTAATCACGCGAAAAAGCATCCTTATCCTGTGTATAACTCTGTTACCTCGCCTCACTAACCAATGTGGGTTATGCTATAATGGAGAGGATAAACGGAAATACGGGACATGACGGCAGTAATTTGTGTAACAAATCAAAAAGGTGGTGTTGGCAAAACGACAACAGCGATTAATGTTGCCTACTATTTGGCAAAGGCTGGCAAGAAAACCCTCGTCGTCGATTTTGACCCGCAGGGTAATGCTACGAGTGGCCTTGGCATTGATAAGCAGCTGCTCGATGCTACCATGACAGAGGTCGTCAAGAGCGAGAAGAAGCTTGTTGATATCATCCAGCCTACCGAGCATAAGAATCTTTTCATCGCACCCGCCCTGCCGCAGCTGGCTAATGCCGAAGTAGAACTGGCCAAGGCGCAGCACCGTTTTAGCCGTCTCAAAGGGGCGATTGATGAACTAACTGGCTACGACTATATCATTATCGACAGCCCACCAAGCCTTAGTCTCCTCACTGTCAATGGGCTCATTGCAGCACGCTATGTGCTATTGCCAGTCCAGGCGGAATTCTATGCGTTGGAAGGGCTCGGGCAGCTGCTCGAGACAATGAAGCTGGTGCGCAAAAATATGAATCCAACACTTGATCTTATTGGGGTGCTGCCCACCATGGTAGATGGTCGCACATCGCTCTCGAGCCAGGTCTTGGCTGAGATTGCGAAGCATTTTCCAGCGAAGGTGTTTGCGGAGTCTATCCCGCGCAATGTCCGCCTAGCCGAGGCACCGAGCCATGGTGCGCCGATCGGGGCATATGACCGCTTTAGCCGGGGTGCACGGGCGTACAAGGCCGTGACGAAAGAAATAATCGAACGAACGGGGGTATAAATGGCAAAACGAGGTTTAGGGCGGGGGTTTGATTCGCTGATTCCGGCGGAGCTACTGGACGAATCGTTCGACCCAACCGCCGACCAAGACGACCGGATTAGTGACCTGCGCCAGATCAAGCTTGCAGAAATCATGCCTGACCCTACTCAGCCGCGTCGGGTGTTTGACGAAACGCTGCTCGATGAGCTCGCTGAGTCTATCCGTGTTCATGGTGTGCTGCAGCCTATCGTTGTCACCCCTGATAACAAAGGCAAATATGTCATTGTGGCTGGTGAGCGGCGCTACCGAGCTGCTACCAAGGCGGGGCTGGAGAAGATCCCGGCGCTGGTGCGTACGCTGTCTGATCAGCACAAGCTCGAACTCTCGCTTATCGAGAATATCCAACGCCAAAACCTCAATGCTATCGAGACCGCCACAGCGTATCTCAAGCTGCGCGATCAATTCAACCTCACGCTTGAGCAAATCGGCCAGCGCGTTGGCGGTAAGTCTCCCAGTGCGGTGAGCAACACGCTGCGTCTTTTGCGCCTGCCCGAGGTAGTGCGCCAAGCAGTAGTTGATGGCAAGCTGAGCGAGGGGCAAGTCCGGCCGCTGATTAGCCTGGATGAAGCGCAAATTGCCGATATTTTGCCGAAGATTATTCAGGAAGAGTGGAGTGCGCGGCGGATCGAGCAGTACCTCGCTATTCTCAAGCGCACTGAGGCAAGTGACTCCGCCCAAAAAACCACCAAGGCCCAGCGCCCAGCGCCCCCACCACAGTATACGGCTGCCAGCCAGCGCTTTGAGCAGCAGCTGAGTGCGCCAGTCCAGATCCGTGGCAACCGCCGTGGGGCAGGGCAGATCGTTATCCGCTTCACCAGCGACGACGACTTCGAGCGGATCATTGGTTTGCTAGAGCATACACAGAACAAGTAGTAGTATACAAAATACAAGCATAAAAATAGACCTTCTTTTTTAAGAAGGTCTACCCCAATCAGGCGGACGTATTTACAATACGCTTAATCAATTTGATCGCTTATGATTGTACAACAGTACTTTCGTCTGTACTTCCACTATAGCATCGATAAGCTATTGATACAAGAACCACTAGGGTAGAAAAATATCATCGTGAGACGGTATATTTGTGTAAAGCTTTGGTTGATTGAAATTTCTGCCATACCATAAGCGATTTGCAAGAATATCACTGGCTTGAATGAGATAATATTTCGCTGAATCACAAAACGTTATCTTGATTTTAAAATCGGCGAGTAGTATTGGTGCATGAAATATGCCATAGTCAAAGTTATGAATTCCATGTACTAGCTCTTCACGAATACTCTCGGATAGTGTGTAGTATCCATTGGTAGAAGTGTGCTGTTGGTCTATATAGACACGCAGTGAAACTGGTCTATAGGCATCAATTTTGCCAGATACAATTAACGACTGTAGTTTCGATTTTATCATCCTTTTCAAGACATAATCTTTGTAGCGGTGGATTGATAATTTGTTTGACATAATTGAATTATTTACACGACTTAATTGTACTGTAGAACTAAGGCTATTGAACTGCTTGACACAATTGTACAGACTTCGCTTGTGTTTAATCTCGAGTCCAGCTGCTTTTAGCTCCTTGTCCATGGGTATACCAAGATGAGATTTTATCTGCCTTGATAACGATTTGAATAGCTCTCTTGCTGCTATGCGTTCACTATCATCAAGGAATAAATATCCTGCATATATAAAATAGTCATGTCCTGAGTTACGCGAAAAAACGCCAGAATCATCGAGATAAATCGATATGTTTTGACATTCTTTTGCTACCATCGTTCTATAAATATAAACTTATCAACTTATATCTGAAATCCTTGAACTTTCGTCAGTGGCCAGAGACGCAGGCTAACGGGGCCAATCACATCATAGAGTGGCACAGTGCCGAGGCCATTGCGTGAGTCGAGCGAGTAGCTGCCCTGGCGGTGGTCGCCTGCCACAAAAATCGATCCTTCGGGCACTGTCACCTCCGTGTCACCACTGGTGGGAGAGCCAGGGCCATCCCAGCTGTCGTCTGGGTGAAAGCCTTGTGGGTGTTCTTTGTTATAGACAGTTAGCGTCCCATCCTTGACGGTGACGCGCTCGCCTGCAAAGGCAATAACGCGCTTAACGAGGTTCATATCCTCGCTGCCCGGGCTATAGAGTGGGTTCTTAAAGACGATAATCTGCCCCCGCTTGGGCGTGTATGAGTTATTTTGCAAATGCGCCATCGTGACGGGCAGGCGATTGACAATTAGCCGATCGCCAGTGTAGAGCGTCTGCTCCATACTTGGGCCAGTTACGCTAAAGCTACGAAATACAAAGGTATTGATAAGGAGTGTGCCAACAATGACGCACACCACAAAAATTACAAAGCCACCGATATCCTTGAGCCTGGGGTGGCGGGTCAAAAAACTTGCTTCCATCATGAAGTATTATATCACTAAATGCGGGCGGAGGGGAGGAATAATTGCAATGTATGCGCTCCGCCACCGACCCAGCGGAGCGCATACTGTGAGGCTCGACGATAGATCAAGATGACGGAGCGGGGTTTCCGCCCGTTAAGAGCAGATTATACTGCTCAGGTGTGAGAGTGATGGTAACATGGGTGTCGCTGAACTTGCTAAACGCCGTCTGGATAAGACTAGGCAGCTCACCATTCACAACAGCTGTTGTCTCTGTCTTGAGGTGGTGATTTTCACACGTCCACCAACCATACTTAATGCGCTTCTTGCAGGCGCTATATGTATCACGTATGGTGTATTTACCGGCGGGTAGGGGATAGTCCATGCGCATCTTCATTGAAGGCTTAGCAGTTTCAGACTGAATAAAAGTTATATGAGACATTGGAATCTCGAAGATATAACTTTTTCCGTTGGCTGTGAAGCCAACTGATAGACTCGAAGCTGGTGACCAGCTGCTTGTGCTATAGAGGTAGAAGTAGCTACCTCCCGTTGTTGTACTGCCAGCAGTGCCAGTAATACGATTGCCAATATCAAAAGGATACTCAGTATCACTTTTGAGGCCGTACGATGCCGTGGCTTCAGCAAGTGTCATATCTCCTTTTCTCTTTCCGATATTTTGCTGTTACCTGTCCAGCTATAGACGGTGAAGTTGGCGGCAATGTACATTATGGTGACTGTAGCTATAGCCTTCACAAGACTGATCTTCAAATTTTTTTCGAAGTTCTTATCATCAACATCTCCAGCATTCTCAATGAAGACGTACAATGCCGTGAAAAGTCCAACAATAGTCGCGAGAATAGCCATGAACAGAGCCATGACAATCACTTCCTTTTCAACTCTGGGTGGAAACGTACCATCTCCTGCGGGTCGGCGCAAAAGATTAATATATATATCAATATATGGAGGTGGAGTCAAGCAGACAGCTATAGAAATTTTATAAAGAGAGCAGCCGCTCAGTAATGAGTAGCTGCTCTCTTGAGTATGCTGTTTGCTACAACCTAGCATCCTACAACAAAGTCAAAGTAGTCGCGATGAAACGCCTCTCCCTCCTCTTCTTCTACAATGGTAGCTAAAGTTTCGAGTGTTTTAATTTCTGTTTCTGACAAGTGTTTGTTTTGCTTAGATAAGTTAGAGGCAACGCAGAGACATATGTGCTCTAGTGAAATTGCCCACTCGCCGACCCTGGCGTATTCTCTCGCATCTTCGGCTTGTGATTGAGACAAGTAAGGAGATTCGTCAATATAATTGTAAAGTGCTATCGTTTGTTTAACTTGTTCGCTCATGGACATAATTATAACATAAATCGTTAGTCTGTAGTGCATCGGTTACCTCCTCGGGTTATAAAGATAAGTGTAATTATTTAAGTAACATTCCAGAGGCTCTTATGGGATATGTTGTGGTATGAAAATTATGAAAATATTGTTAAGGTCCGGGCTGTATCGTGATGTCCGTATGCAAAAATAGTGCTGCATTGTGCAAATATGTGCTTATACTCCATACGACCACAGTCTCTCGCGGCATTTTTGGCTTGCAAAGTGCAAGTTTGGGTGCGGCTTTGTATTTATTTTTTGGGGCAGATCCAGTATAGTAGAGAGAGTTTATGGCGGGTCGCAATTCGATAGATGGTTTTCGGTCGCAGAGTAGCGGGACGGTGGATAGGCGCCCTCGCTCGCTTCGGCGTGCCGACGGCTCGATGCCGCGGATGGGTCGCTCGATGACGGGCACGGCTGGCTCTGGCCGCAGCCTGGCCACAGCGGAGCAGCCGAGGAATTATACACCACGTCGCAGTGCGTCTATTAGCACCAACAACCCCAGCAGTAGTCTAACCGACTTTGATATCAATCCGAGCGACAATATATTTGCTGACCTCGAGCAGGGCAGTGGTAAGCGAGGCCGCAAAGGCCGCAAGAAGCCGCAATCGACGCGGCGCAAATGGATCAAGCGCATCATCATCGCCCTCGTCATTATTGGTGTGGGCTTTGGTGCGATGCTGCTGTGGCGGGCTTTTATGGCGAGTTCTCATATCTTTAAGGGTGATATCTTTGGCTTGATCCAGCAGAAGGAGCTTAAGGCAGATAGCAACGGCCGGAGCAACATTCTCTTGCTTGGTACATCGGAGGACGACCCAGGCCACGAGGGCTCGTACCTGACTGACTCTATCATGATCTTGAGCATTAGCCAGAGCAAGAAGGATGCCTATATGATTAGCATCCCGCGCGACCTCTACGTCAAATATCATCGGTCGTGTAACTCAGGCAATGCAGGTAAAATTAATGAGTACTTCAACTGTGTTAATAGCGATTGGTCGAGCACCGAGGCAGAGGATGAGCGCCAAGCCGCTTCGCGCAAGTTCTTTGGTAATATCGTGGGGCTAGACTTGCAATACAGTGTGCATGTGAACTACACCGTATTGCGCGACCTAGTCTCGGCCTTGGGTGGTATCAAAGTGACGATCGAGAGCCGTGACCCCCGTGGCCAGATGGATGGCAACTTCGACTGGAAGTGTCGGGGTGGAAACCCTCGCGCGAGTCATGCCACGATGGTCAAGAATTGCCCGCCGAATGGTCACTTCATCGACTATCCCAATGGGCCGGTCAATCTCGATGCTGAGCATGCGCTCTACTTAGCGCAGGCACGCGGTGCCTCGGGTATATCGTATGGCTTCGAGCAGTCTAACTTCGACCGCGAGAAGAACCAACAGAAGGTGCTCGTGGCTATCAAAGAGAAGGCGACGAGTGCTGGTACACTGACAAACTTTGGCGCGGTGACGGGGATCATCGACGCACTGGGCAAGAACCTCCGCACAAACTTTGAGACAAGCGAGATACGCACACTTATGTCGCTGGGACAAAATATCAAGAGTGATGCCATTAAGAGTGTAAGCTTGCTCGATACACCCGTTGGTGACCTAGTGGTGGCGCAGACGGTTGGTGGTATTAGCTCGGTCGTACCCGCAGCGGGCACATACGATTATAGCCAGATCCAAGCGTACATCAACAAGACGCTCAATGCCACAGAGGTATCTAAGGAGTCGGCTCATGTCGTTGTCCTCAATGCCTCAGGCGCATCAGGGGTAGCCAAGCGCGAGGCAGACAAGCTAGAGAAGCTTGGCATGGTTATTGACAGCATTGACAACGCTCCAAGCAGCGGTAGCGCAGGGAGCAACAAGATCTACCAAGTGGCTGGGAGGGCTAGTGCGCCGAACACGAAGGCCAAGCTAGAGTCGATCTATCATGCTCAGGCTACTACTGGCACACCACCGGTAGCTACTGGCAGCCACACGCAGTTCGTTGTCGTGGTTGGCCAGTCCACGACGGGTACTTCGTCGGCAATTAGCAATTAGTGAGTGGTAGTTTAATAAGCCGATAAGCTTCTGCGTTCGGCGTATGGTTACAAGGCCGTGCAGAGTATTAGCTCTTAACCTTCGAATCAAAATAGATCATTATAATAGCGCTTTCCTTCGTCGAGCAAGGTAGTAAGAAGGGGGTTGTTTCCATCTGTGAAGTACAAAAACGGTGATTTGCCGATTGTATAGCATTACTGCTATTGCCAAAATATGGCAGTGTTTGCACGGTTTTACATTACTCAGCCTTAGCTTTACCTACGACGAGTTGTGCGGCTAAGCTGCGAGATACGAAAATATCTACTGTCTTATCGCCCACGATACCAATATTGTTGCGTCTTCATCCACTCAGGGTCCTGGGTGGAGAGCTTTGCGTTATTGAGTTCATTCCAGCATCGCTCAATGCTGGTACGAAAGAGTGATTCCTGGACCTGGATAGATGAGTTCTTTATGATGCGATGTGGCAACTCGCGGCCAGCAAAGCACTGAGCAGCTGCATCGAATAGCTTGCGATCGGTCACTTGCCGTACATTCAACACCTCTTTGTACGAACCTGATGGGAAGTGCAGTGGTATCTCGCTGCTAATGTAGCCAGTCAAAGCAAAGGCAGTCACAGGTACAGTGATAACAAGGAGAGGTGCGAGGATGGCGGCTGCCACCCAGTGTTGCTTGGTGTTGCGAAAATGGAGTTTGGTTGTCATATATAGTAAGTATAGAACGTATAGTATGGTTGAGTCAAACAAAGCAAATACTGCCTGAATCTTATAATTCTTCTTTCTCAGTATTTGTTTCATCTTCCTTCTGGTAAATTGCAACAAGAGCTAGCGCTCCTCGGGCATCAACTCTCTTACACTTATCTAAAAAAGCGCATTTATTACAATCAATTTCACGCTCCACCGGAGGAAATGCGAGAGAAGCAGCATACGATCTTATCGTGAGGTTCTGTAACTTAGGCGCAGCAAAGCAACCTACGAAACCATCACAGCTAGCAGAATTATCTCGCCCTAGGCTCTTATTTTTTCGCCCAAAATGGTATAATAAAAGGCAATGGATTTTTTGCATGGTACACATCGTCAGTCTCGGGTCAGTGAGGTCGTTTATGTGGCGCTCAATCTTGGCCTCGCAACGCTACTGTTTCTGATCGTCCTAGAGGTGCAGTCGCCTTGGCTGGCGTTGGCACTGGTGATTGCCAGTAAGTGGCGCGCGCTCGCGGTGCGGCCACGCTTTTGGCTTGCCAATATTGTGGCAAATATGATCGACCTCACGGTGGGCATTAGCGTCGTGATGCTGATGTATGCTGCTAGTGGAGTGATCTGGCTACAGGTTGTCTTGGCAGTGCTGCATGCGTTGTGGCTCGTAGTGCTCAAGCCACGATCGGATCGCCGTTCGGTGGCTATTCAGGCGGGCGTTGGCGTTTTTCTTGGGGCGACTGCTCTTGCTATGAGCTCCTATCGGTGGGATGCCGCCCTAGTGGTACTGCCGCTATGGGTGCTGGGGTACTGTGCTGTGCGGCATATTCTTGGTAGCTATGAGGAACCACTCACGCGTACCTACGCGCTGATTACCGCGACGATCTTTGCGGAGCTTGGCTGGGTGAGCTATCACTGGATGTTTGCCTATACTATCTCTGGTCTAGGGGCGATCAAGCTTGCACAGTTGCCACTCTTTTTGGTGCTCTTTGGCTTTGTGTGTGAGCGTGCTTATAATAGCTACTATCAGCATGGTGTGGTGCGCGGAGCAGATATTGTCTTGCCATCGACACTGGCGGTTGGGCTTGTGCTGACGCTTTTGCTGTTGTTTAACAGCCTGAGCGCCACTGGCCTTGCGTAGCCGAGGCAAATGAGAAAAAGGGTAAGGGGAAAAGAGGTTATGAATCAACAACCGCAGACAACAGCGCAAGATCAGCGAGCGGCGCGTGCCATGCGTCAATCAAAAATCATGTCTATTATTGCAGCGGGCGCACTTGCCCTTGTCTTCGTTGTGGCAATGGCAATGTGGGTGTATTTTCGGGCGATTGATCGCAATGCGACCGTCACTGAGCGCGACCAAGTCAGTACCGATGGCAACCTCGCCCCCACCGCCGACGAATCTGCGGTGGCTAATGTCGCCGACAAAGCGTCAAAGAGCGTCGTGTCTATCATCACCAATATCGAAGAATCATCATCCCTCCGCACCACTACTCGCCAGTCGGCAGCAGCAGGCACGGGTATTATCGTCAGTAAAGATGGCTACATCGTTACGAACAAGCACGTTGTGTCTAAGGCAAGTTCTATCCGTGTCATTGCTTCGGACGGCACGCGGTATGATGACGTTCGGGTGGTGGGTGAGGACCCACTCAATGACATTGCCTACCTCAAGCTTGAGGTGGGCAATACGGTGCTCACGCCACTGTCGCTCGGTGACTCAGCAACGGTGCGGGTGGGGCAGTCAGTTGTAGCAATTGGCAACGCACTAGGCCGCTACCAAAATACCGTCACTAGCGGCATCATCTCTGGCAAAGGGCGGCCCGTGACAGCGTCTACCTCAGGCAATAGCACCCAGCGAACGGAGAGCTTGACTGATCTCATCCAAACCGATGCCGCCGTGAATTCTGGCAATTCTGGTGGGCCATTGCTCAATCGCTCGGGGCAGGTGATTGGCATCAATGTAGCGGTGGCCACCAATGCCCAGGGCATTAGCTTTGCTATCCCCGTCAATGCGATGAAGGGGACGCTCAAGTCGGTCCTGGCGGGTAAGGGAGTGCGCCGGGCCTACCTTGGGGCGCGCTATGTGATGCTCACGCCAGATATTGCTAAGCAGGTTGGTACTTCGGCGAAGGAAGGCGCGTATGTGATGACAAGTGGCGAGAAAAGCGCGATTGTAGCAGGTAGCCCAGCTGATAAAGCTGGCCTCCGTGAGAAGGATGTAATTACCAAGATCAATAGCCTCGTCGTGGGTAAGCAAGGCGACGTCTCGAGCCTGATTGGCGAATACCAGCCTGGCGATGTCGTAGCCCTCACCATCCTCCGTGATGGTAAAGAGCGCGTCGTACGCGTGACCCTGAGCGAGTATCAGAGTGGAGAGAGTGGGGAGTAGAGCGAGGCGCTATACTCCCCACTTGTTACCCCTAATCCAACACTTCGTACTCAAGTCCAAGATGGTAAGGCATCAACCGATCAGTACCAGGATCCAACTGATCATCAGGCGTGTAAGAATTTGGGCCTTCTGGGGTCACCCACCCCCAGTAACGCAGTTGGCTTGGCGCTTTGACTGCCCCTATGTCCCGCAGCCGTATAACGCAAGCATGAGCTATGTCAGTGATCGCGTTGCTGTGGAGCGGCCATCGGCAGTCGCGCCTCCAGTTTGGAATTGTTGGATCGTTGCGAGCAAATCCAAGGCCATTGAGCGTTTGGCGCTGCTCGGTGGTGAATGGTGCCTTGCGTATCCCAATATTTTCTCCAGTAAGCTCGGCAGTTACAGCATAATCAAGCGATAGATCGTCTTCGACGCAGAACTGGACGAAAGGAAGATGGTCTGGGCTCTGCGAATCAGCAATGATTAGGAAAGAACGACGGGGGAGCCTTGAGATTGTGAGGGCTAGCTGTTCTTCAAACGCGGCCCATGTTAGATCGTCACCTTGACGCAGGGTATATTTTTTGCCATCCTTCTGAAACGCTTTGCTTGCGATAGCAGTCTTGATGACGCCAAGATCGCGCAGTGGAAATACGCGGCTGAGAATATAGTCCCCTATATACTCGTCGAGCGTTATTCCGCCGTGCTCAAGTCGCGCGCTTCGTGGGCTCACAATGAGCAGCGGAGGCCAACCATGAGGGTGGACTATTTCGACGAAGCAATTGTGCGGGCCTTGCCATAGTGCATATGAACGGTCTCCGGTTTCCTGGTGGAGCGGTGGATTTGGCCACGTACTTCGTAACTTTTGAACGTATTCTGCAAATAAGTCGATGGCCATTTCTTGGTCTTGGCCAGTTTCGGTGCAATGTGCGACAACTGCTAGCGTCGAACTGAGACGATTGACATCTATTCCGTCGTGACATAGAAACGGATCTATACTGTCTGAAATTACCGTTTCAAGTCTGAATGGGTAGTTGTCTTGAACTTCCTTGACGGCATGATTGATGGCTTGAGGATCGCCTGCGGCATCCCACGGAAGTTTCGCGATGAGGTTTATCCAATGCAAGAGTTCTGGAAAAGTAAGTTTAGTTGGTGTTGAGTTTGTCATTGATGATCCTTACGTTTTGAATTATATCAAGACTATTATTCTATATCGCTATTATATCATTATAATTGAGTCAAAGCGCTGCTGAATTTTCCACAACAATTTATGGCATAACCTCTGTTCTATAAATGTATGATCGCCATATGTTGCAAGATATGCTTGGAGCTCGGCAAAATGTATGCTATAGTCGAACATAGGTGGGACAAACAATATGAGAACATAACACACAGGGGGCATTGTGGAAACAATCAACTTTTACCAACTAACACGATATTATGCACGAAAGTGGCCGATGATGATTGTTGCCATTCTCATTGGTGTCGGGCTGGGTGCAGCCTATGTACTGTCTGTCCAGCAGCCGCAGTACAAAAGCTCCGCAACGTTGCTCCTAACGGGGGTAGAGCAGGGTCAAAACACCATTACGCTTACTAACTATACGACGCTCTTTACCTCACGGCGGGTACTCGATCCGGTGATCGACCGCGCCCAATACAAGGGGAGCTACGAGACACTGCTGGCCAACACAACTGCCAAGCATGTAAAGAACACCGACATCATCACTGTCTCGATGAATGCTGACGAGCCCAAGATGAGCGAAACCTTGCTCAAGCAGGCAATTACCGAGTTTGAAAAGCAGACGAAAGCATTGTATGGCAAGACCAAAATTAGCATCAAAACTGTCGACGCTGTCAATACGCCAAGTGCGCCAGCAAGCATAGGGCTTGGGCAGGCGATGGCACTTGGCGGTGGCGGTGCACTGCTGCTTGCCATCGTGTGGTTGTTCTTTGCCTATGACTATGCGCAGTCACAGCGCGTGGCCGAAGCAGCCGCTGCAGCTACATCCGCGGCGACCAAGACTAAGCGCTAACCGCGCTACCTACACAGAACTTATTCTGCTGAAGCATACAGCCGCACGGGTACGCGGCACGATAACAACACAGGGTAACAAGGGGGTATACCATGTATCGGGAATACGGAAAACGCATCGAAGATGTGAGCATTGCGCTGGCTGCGCTGGTGATTCTAGGGCTACCAATGCTGCTGGTTGCAGCGGCGATCCGCCTCACATCGAAAGGGCCGGCCTTGTTCCGCCAGAAGCGCTTCGGCAAAGATAAGCAGCTATTTACAGTTTATAAATTTCGGACTATGTCTACAAAAGCACCAAAGAATATGCCAACCAATAGTTTTACCAACGCAGATAGCTATATTACACCACTCGGTGGGGTACTGCGCAAGTTATCTATCGACGAACTACCACAGCTACTCAATGTCATCAAAGGCGAGATGAGTATCGTTGGGCCGCGGCCCGTCATTAAGACAGAGAAAAAGCTGATTAGTCTGCGCCAAAAATACCATGCTAATTCCGTCAAGCCCGGCATCACTGGCTGGGCGCAGGTAAATGGCCGCGACGACCTAGACGATCAGCGCAAAGCCGAGATGGACGGTGAGTATGTGCAGCGGCTGAGTTTTCTGACCGACGTCAAGATAATGATAAAGACGATTGGAGCGGTACTGATGATGAGTGGCCACACAGAGGGGAATGAGCGGACAGTAACAGGAGTCGATAATGCCCTCGAATAAGAAGAAAGTCCTCTTCACCTCACACACCGCCAACTTCCAGAAGTTCAACCGGCCCTTCATGCGGATGCTGCGCGAACAGGGGTACGAGGTGCATTATGCCTCGATGGGTGAGGAGCAGATCGAGGATTGCGACAAGCAGTTCGTTGTGCCATTTACGCGCAGCCCCTTCACGCTCAGCAATGTCCGGGCCTATCGCCAGCTCAAGGAGATTATCGACCGCGAGCAGTACGACCTCATCCATACCCACACACCGGTGGGGAGTGTGGTGACGCGTCTTGCGGCTCGGCAGGCTCGGCAGCGCGGCACGCGGGTGATCTACACTGCACATGGCTTCCACTTCTTTACGGGTGCGCCGCTGCTTAATTGGCTGGTGTACTATCCCATCGAGCGCCTCATGGCACACTACACCGACGTCCTCATCACGATCAATGCTGAGGATTATGCCCGCGCCAACCGCCACTTTGCCACCAGTGTGGTGTATGTGCCGGGGGTGGGGGTAGATCCAAAGCGATTTGACATTACAATCAATAAGAACTCACGGCAGGCAATACGTGCGAAGCTGGGCATTAAGCCGAATGATTTCGTCATAATCTACGTCGCTGAGCTGTCGAAAAGAAAGAACCAGTCTTGGCTGCTCAGTGCGCTTAAGACAACCTTACAGCAAGACACATCGATGCATCTTTTGCTAGTTGGTGCAGACAGCATGCGAGGGAAGATCCACAAGCAATCCGCTCGCTATGGTATACAGAGCCAAGTCCATTTTCTAGGGTACAGAAAGGATATACCAGAGCTGCTCCAGGCATCGGATTTGTACGTCTCTACGTCAAAGCAAGAGGGGTTGCCCGTTAATATTCTTGAGGCGATGATGGGCCGCATGCCAATTGTCGCCCTGGAATGCCGAGGGGTTGCTGAGCTCCTCTCGTTGGTAGGTGCCACGCCAGCGCATGATATGCAGACATTTCGCGCGGCCGTCCAGCACCACAAAAAGCACCGCTCCTTGCACCGCGAGAAAGATACAATCCAATCCGCACTATCGCGATATACAACACCAAATATTATGAAGAATATGCGCCAACTGTATGAATACGAGGGAGAGGCTGCTCGATGAACCAAGAAGGAACTATAGCGATCATAACGACTGGCCTCTTGCCAGTGCCTTCGGTGATGGGGGGTGCGGTAGAGAATCTGGTGCAGAATTTTATCGATGAGAACGAGCGGCAAGGCGGCCCTCGCCTCACGGTATATAGCACCGCAACGCCAGATGCTATAGAAAAGGCTCAGGCGTACACACATACAGACTTTGTCTTTATACACACCCCATGGGTCATCAGAGCAGCGGACTCTATACTCTATAGCATCTTCCGGCGCCTTGTCGATACAAATAAGAGTGCGTCTTTGCGGGCGATCCTGCAGCGGCTGTATTTTTTGAGGAAGGTGTCAAAGCATATTGCTCGCAAAAACCATCGCAAAATACTGTTTGAGAATGCGATCATCCAGACGCACATCCTACGCTGGCACAAAAACCAGGAACGATACAAAGGTAGAGTCTATGTGCATATCCATAATGAGATAACTAACTTTTATAAGACATATGAGTATCTAGTAGGTGCAAAGATTATTGTCGTCAGTAACTTCATTAAAGACAGTCTAATCGCCAAATCGGCGCAAAGTAATAAAGGCAGCGGTCCATTGCAAAACATATCGGTGCTCAAGAACGCAGTTGACAATACCCAGTTTACTGCAATGACGAGAAAGCGCGCATCGAAGCTACTGCATCAACAATATACCATCGATGCTTCAAGAAAGATCGTATTATTCAGTGGTAGGCTAACTCCGGAGAAGGGGATTGATGTGTTGCTGCGAGCGCTTGATCGGGTGAAAGAACAAAATTACCAGTTGCTTGTGGTTGGTAGCTCGTTCTTTGGGACTGATATCAAAAACCCATTTTTGAAGGAGCTGCGCGACCTCACCGAGGCACATCGGGAGCACGTGACATTTACCGGATATATCGATTATGACAACATGCCGCTACTCTACCGCGGGTGTGACTTTGCAGTGTTGCCCTCGGTATGTAATGATGCTGCGCCGCTAACGGTTATAGAATCGATTACGGCAGGCTTGCCGATGATCACGACAAACAGAGGTGGCATACCAGAATATGCATCAGACAAAGCAGCTATTCTCCTTGATACAGACGAGACTCTTGAGCTGTCTATAGCAAAAAATATAGAAAAACTTCTCAGAGAGGATGACACATTGCAAGCCATGAGCAAAGCAGGCCAAAAAGCCGCCAAAGATATGACATTATATAATTATTATAGAGGGCTCCTCGAGAAGCTGGGAGAAGAATAAAAAACTTATGAGCACACTACAAAAGCTAAATTTGAAAAAGATACTCGCGACCACGCTCGTGTTTGTGATGATCACGTACTATTACCTCTACGTGGTATCACCACAGTTGACGGCGTGGCTGCCTCTAGTGCTGATAATTGGCATTGTTCTATCGGGGATTATTCTGGTAGATTTTGCCATAACAAACAAGCTTACCAGGTGGCATTGCAAATATCTTCTCTTTTATATTGCGGTGCTTGGGATATCAGTTATTTTCCAGTGGCCAAATGTTGCATGGCTCGCACTAACTTCGAGTACGCTTTTGATCCTCAAACGGGATGAGTTTATCAAGATATTTTTCTATACCTCGGTAGGGTTTTATCTCCTCGTGGTTGCTTTGGCGCTCTTGGGAGTGCTGCCGATGGTATATGTTGGGTTTGATGGTAATGAATCGCAGCGATATGGACTTGCAAAATACTCGCTTGGGTTTGATGGGCCAAACCAAGCATCGTTGTCATTCTTCCCAATACTGCTCAGCGGTATGTACCTCTATGGTACTCGCCGGGTGTTTACGGGTATCGCGCTGATTGCTTGTATTGCTGTTGGCATCCTGACTGGTAGCCGCACCGGATTTTTGCTGAGTCTTGCCTTCATTCCCGCCTATAGGCTGCTCCTTCGTAAGCGTGGGACGCGTAAGAAAAACACGGTAGCACCGTATCTGTTTATCATTGGCCTTCTTGTTTCGTGCATTGGTGCGGCACTGTTTGTTGATAATGACCTAGCAAATAGGGTTATGTCTGACAGACCCAAATTGATCGATCAATATCTGCAGTCAGAGTATACTCCGTCGGTATTTGGATCGGACGAGGTGTACAATAAAGCCCAGTACGGAACAGCTCCAGTCGATAATTTCCCTGTGTATATATATGCTCGCTATGGAATTGTTGGCTTTATCATATTTGCCTTCGTCTTTTGGCAGGGGATGCGAAGAGAGTATTCGACGAAGATGTACATCCTATACTTATTCATCATCCTGTATGGGTTTGCAGAAGCCTTCTTCGATATTGCAGCAAAGAACTTCATCCTACCGATTCTCATGGTTTCACTATTTCAGAAAGGAGCTTTGTATGAGCAGCAAGACGCTCGTTAGTATTATTATACCGGTCTACAATATGGAGCAATACCTTAGTCAATGCATCGATAGTGTTATTGCTCAAACATACCGCGCGCTAGAGATTATCATCGTCAATGATGGCTCATCAGATAGATCGCTTGATATTGCTCATGATCTTGCCCGGAAAGATCAGAGGATTATCGTTGTTGATAAGCCAAATGGCGGCGTGAGCTCGGCACGAAACGAAGGTATTGAGCGAATGCAGGGAAGTTACGTTACCTTCGTTGATGCAGATGATTCAATCCACCCAACGTATATTGAGAATCTTCTGGTTGATGCACAAGCGACTGATGCCGATATAGTGAGCACACCAAAGCACTTGCTTGGTGATGCAGAGCGGCAGGACTTCTTGGATGCGACTATCCCAGTTGCTGCGTCGGCGTCGGTCTTTACGCGCACTGAGGCACTGACCGCGCTGTACAATGGACGGCTTGAGAAGGGTAATAATGGCTGCCAATTGTACAAAACAGAGATTATTACGAGTAATAGTATCCGGTTTGATTCTCAGATGGCGATAGGGGAGGATTTTGATTTTTTGGCCCGCGCGATTATATCGGCGCGCTGTATTGCGGTTGACAATCGCAGACTCTATTACTATCGAGCTAACCCAACAAGCGCCGTTCATCAGGAATTTAACATTCGGCACTATCAAGCGATTGAGAATATGCAAAAGACAGGCAGAGCACTCCATAGTCCACCAAAGAAACTCGTCCAGGCAATGGATAACAACCTATTTGTCGCCTCGGCATCGTACGGTGCATTGATGTATGCAAGCCGCAAAAAATTCCCAAGAGAATTTGACGAAATCAAGCGTACTGTTCGGCGGCTCAAGTGGGGCACACTGTTGAGCAGAGACGTCAAATACAGTGGTCGAATACGGGCGGCACTGATTATTTGTCTTGGTACCAACCTTGGGTTTATTGTAATTAGAAAATTGATAAAAATCTAAAAGACGAGGATATTCTTATGAAAAAAGTCGGCATCATCACCTTTCATCGTTCGCATAATTGTGGGTCTATTATGCAAGCATACGCACTGCAAAAAGTCTTGCAGACGCGATACGGCATTGAGCCCGAATTCATCGACTTCTCGAGCCCTGGTCAGCAAAAGCTCTATTCGGTCTTTAGTGGAGACAATAGTGCAAAGGGCATGCTGCGTAATGTCGGGCGGGCATGTATCTACAACCGGCTCAAGAAGAATCAGGCGAGCTACGATAGGTACATCAAGAAGCACCTGAGGCTATCTAGCCGCACATCTACCACTAACAAAGAATTGCAAGAAGCTCACTTTGCGTATGATGCGTATATTGCGGGGAGCGACCAGGTGTGGAATATAATGATCGATGATTATGACCCTGCCTACTTCTTGAATTTTGTTGAAAAAAATAAGCCGAAGATATCGTACGCGGCCTCATTTGGTGCACGGCGAATAAGTAGCAACACTAATCACCCCGAAGTCATTCGCGACATGATACGAGATTTTGATCATATCTCGGTCAGAGAACCAAATGGCCAAAAATGGTTAGCCGAAGATTTTGCAATCAAGAGCACTGTGGTGCTCGATCCAACGCTGCTCATTGATGGGGGCGATTATCGCGATGGAGAGGAGTCGCCCACAGAGCATATCAAGAAGGATTATATCTTTATTTATGCAGTGAGTGTATCGCGTAAGTTTGAACAACGGATACAGCAACTCGCTCGAGAAGAGGGGCTCAAGATCGTTATATGGCAACCTGATACCTGGCTCAAAATGAAAGGGGCAGCAAAGGGTTATATCCTACCAAAAGATGAGAACCCAGGGAAATACCTGTGGTACATACGTCATGCCAAATATGTATTTACGGCGTCCTTCCATGGTGTGATATTTTGTGCCCAGTATAGAAAGAATTTCTGGATCTTGTACAATAAAGGAATGAATTATGACAAAGACGATCGGATTCTTTCGCTCGTGGATAGCCTTGCATTGTCGGATCGGCTTCTGGCAGAAGATGACACGGAAAAGGACGTGCGCTCCACCATTGACTATACAGCCTACGAAAAAAACCTTGCCAAGAGGCGTCGGCAATCATATGCATTTCTTGACAAGGCGGTAAAAAACATATGAGCAGATCTACCGAGCTCATAAAAAACACCGCCCTCCTCACGATTAGCAAGATCACGACGCAGGCCGTCGCGTTCTTGCTTGTTCCTCTGTATACATTTTATTTGTCCGCGAGTGACTATGGGCAGGTTGACCTCATCTTGACGTATATTGCTTTGTTTGCGCCAATCTTGTCGGTTCAGCTCGAATTTGCGGCATTTCGGTTTGCGATCGATTCGCGCGATGATGCGGATAGGCTCAGTAGCATTCTATCAACGATATTTAAAATAGTTCTGCCTATAACAGGACTAGCTATTGCTTTGTTAGCTATAGGGTCGCTGTTTGTTGCTATCCCGTATTTGATTCTTGTGTGTCTCAATATTGTTCTCTCTGTAGTATCTGCGGTGCTACTGCAATTTACGCGAGGAGTTGGTGATGCAAAGCATTTTTCTATCGCGAGCATACTCATTGGCGTGGTGAGTACACTATGCTCCTTTGTCTTTGTCGCAGTCATGCGACTACCTGCCTTTAGCTTGATGATATCGTTAGTGCTCGCGAATTTAGTAGGCATATGCTACCTATTGGTGATTATTCGTCAGAAGAAACGCATTCGCTTGCTACACGGCGAGACACACCAATCGTTGCGTTCGGATATGCTGCGGTATGCTATTCCACTTTTGCCAAATAATATCGCATGGTGGGTACTCAATGTCTCAGACAGGACTATTATTTCGATGTTTATTGGTGCAGCGGCAAATGGTATGTATGCGATTGCGAATAAATTTGCATTTGTCCCAAGCATATTGTTTGGCATATTTAGTATGAGCTGGAGCGAATCTGCCTCGATTCATATTACTTCGCGAGATAGAGACGCATTCTTTTCGAAGGTGTCCGACATGTGCTTGCGGCTATACTCATTTGCAACAGTGGTGTATGTGTTGGTGATAGATATATTTTATTCACGAATCGTTGGCGCAGAGTATGCGGATGCGCATGGCTTAATACCCATCTTGGCGATAGGGGCATTCTTCCAGGCGATCCTTGGCAACTACTCTGCGATATACATTGCTAAGAAAAAAACAAAAGAGGTTGCCAATAGCTCCCTTGCGGCCGCAGTAATTAACATCGTTGTCAACCTTGCTTTGGTAGGTGTTATTGGCGTGTATGCTTCGGCGCTCTCGACTGCTATAGCCTTTGCCTGCATGGCAGTGATACGGCATATTCATGTCCAACGGTATGTTAAGGTGCGCTATCGTGCACAAAGCATTATATACTCTGGAGCTGTATTAATAGCCGGGGGTATTATCTACTATACTCATGTGCCGAAAGTTGTTTCTATCATAGCCTGTATAGTGATTATGGCAGTAGGTATTATCTTGATGAAGGATCTCTTTGCCAAGATACCCTTCAAAAAATACCTAGACAAAATGCCTCACCATAAATAATATATGCTATATGACAAATACAAAGCAAAAAACAGCCATCATACGTAATTACGTAATTGTTTGTGGCTGGGCCTTAATTATCTTCACTCTCTCTCACCAGCCCGCCACTGTCTCTAGCGGGCAGAGTGGGGTGATTGTTGGGCATTTGCAGCAGGCTATGCCAGGAGTGAGTACAGCTATCTTAACGTTTCTTGTGCGCAAGAGTGCTCATATCATTGCGTATTTTGTCCTTGGTATATTGATGTATCGTGCACTGCGCGTCAGTATTCGCTGCTGGCCAGCGCGCACTGTGGCGAGCCTTGCCTTGCTGAGCTGCAGCCTCTATGCAGTAACAGATGAGATCCACCAGCTCTTCGTACCGGGGCGCAGCGGCGAACTGCGCGATGTCATGATCGATAGCATAGCGGCACTGGTGGGAGTGGGGTTATGCGCGTGGTTGATGCGCTGGCGGGCATTGCGCAAGAGCACTGCCACGAACGATTGATGACGACATAATGGGTATACCTACTCGTAATTTTTGTGATAAACCCCAGGCACATTTAATGTCATATTCTGTTGCAAGTCAGGTAGTAGATGAGGTGATGGCCATGGTTGTAAGTAATGAGTAGTGCGATGCATAATTTGGTTACAATATATAAAATTCGGTACAAAATCTCGAACAAAATTCTCAAAAATGAAACAAACGTTTGCTAATTGTTCGATATAGTGCTACACTGTCGTAGGGGGTACTGATAAGGTACTTCGAACACATGTTAGCACAGAGGTAGCTATGGGTTAGGCTACTGGTGCAGCGATCAGCCGTGTGCGCTATCGCCAGTTGGCAACGGATTTGCCAGAGGTCTCCACCAGGGTGGATAGGCGCGATGGGTGATCATTCCTCCTCTTTTGCTCATGAGCGAGCCATTATGTTTGCGTTTTTCTCATAGAGAAAACGCCTTATTCTAAGCCAAGCTTAGCGTTGTTTCCTTTTTCGCTAGCAAGATACCGCAGCAGATAACGCTGCGGTATTGCTTATTTACACTAGTTGGTCTTGTCTCTGAGAAGTTTTTGCAAGAGAAAGAGATAGAGGTGTTTTTACTTGCCCTGGTAGCGCCGGACAATTGGTGCTACAGCATACAATGCCATAGGCAGGACGAGGAGCTCACCGTCTTGCCCCAGCCAGTACAATATGCCAGCCGCCACAAGATGAAGCGCGATGATCCCTGCCGTCAGCCACGGCAAGAAAGCTCGTGGTATGCGCGGTGCAAACAAGAGATAGAGAACACCGCCAAAGCAGTCGAGTGCCAACGCGAGATGTAAGAGGGATGGTGCCATAGTGTTAGACTCCTTATAGTAAAGTGATATTATAGCCTAGCATACTGTGATTACACAGTACTGTCAAATGTTCGATACGTATATATCGTGTCCCCTCCTAAGTCTACCTCAATCTATCCACCTACCTCTTACCATTTCATACGGGTAGTATATGATGGCAGATTGCCATAATCTATGTTTTGTTCTGGTATAAGGGTGCATGACCGAGAATGACCCTTATCGTGTTAGAGGATAGGGAATGGCGAGCGACAAGGTGTGAGAAATGAATAAAACTCCGAATCTATTGCTCAATACACCTAGGCAAGCAATCTCGCTTATGTTTCACTATTTTGGATTATGCTGCTATAATATGTACGCAATGAATAACTCTACAAAACGTACAAAGATACTGGCTACTCTGGGGCCAGCCACCAACACACCAGAGAAAATAGAAGCGTTGATCCGGGCGGGCGCCAATGGCTTTCGTCTCAACTTTAGCCACGGCTCGTACGAAGAGCGACTTGACCAAATTGCGTGGATTCGCAAGGCAAGCGCTACTGTTGGTCGGACTGTTGCGATTTTGCAAGACTTGCAGGGGCCAAAGATTCGCCTCGGTGTACTCAAGGATAACCACTTCGACATTGCGGCAGGTGATGAAATCATCCTTGACCATGCGGTGGAAGAACACGATGGTAGCAACCGTCTGCCCATCCAATACAACCTTGCCGACAAGGTCAAGGTGGGCGAGCCCGTCTACCTCTTCGACGGCAAATTGCGTGGTGAAATGACCGAGCGCGTCAGCGATACTGCCATTAAGGTGCACCTGAGCAACGATGGTTTCTTGATGAGCCGCAAGGGGCTCAACCTGCCCGACACCGACTTTGGTGGTGATATTCTGACGCCAAAGGACTTGGCCGATGTCGAATTTGGGGCAGACAAAGATATTGACTTTGTAGCGCTGAGCTTCATCCAGAGTGCAGAAGATATCAACAACCTACGTCAGATTTTGCTGAGCCATGGTTCGACTGCGCAAATCATTGCCAAGGTCGAGACCAAAGCGGCTATCGAGCCAGAAACACTCAAGGAAATCGTCAAGGCGGCTGATGGTGTGATGGTTGCTCGCGGTGACCTCGCGGTCGAAACGAGCCCAGAGATTGTACCAATCGTCGAGCGCGAAATCATCCGCCTCTGCCGCAAGTATGGCAAGCTCTCGATTGTTGCAACGCAAATGCTAGCCAGCATGGTCGATAACCCCGAGCCAACCCGGGCTGAGGTGAGCGACGTTGCAACTGCTGCTATCCTTGGGACAGACGTGGTGATGCTTTCTGACGAGACGGCCAATGGCGACTACCCAGTTGAGGCCGTTAAGATGATGGCCGACACCGTACGCTACACTCAGTCGCGCTGGCCGATGAATGACATGCCCATCGAGGAGGGCCGCACCAACCGCCGGCTCAATGCGATTGCTCATGCTGCTGTTGACGTGGCCCATAAGGTTGACGCAACAGTGATCGTCGCCGAGACACGCTCGGGCGCAACCGCTGCACGTATTGCTGCTTGCCGCCCAGCGCTGCCAATCATCGCTGTGGCACCAGATGCCCGTGTGGCCCAGCAGCTTGCCTTGTCGTATGCAACGCGCAGCTTCGTCCGCCCCGACAGCCAGCAGCTTGGTAGCGACCTAACGCGCGAGCTGCTCAGCCAAGGTGCTTTTGGTGATGTATCGTCGGTTACAGCCGTCATTATCAGTGGTCGCCAACCTGGCGCAACTGGTGGAACAGATACGCTCAGCGTCCGCACCTTTGAGCGCTAGATCCGCTGAAGTGCCCCTACGGAAACACCCACCTATCACTACGGTGGGTGTTTTTGTTGGTGAAATAGAGGCAATCTGTGTATATCACCTGTCGATTGCAAGAGGGTGTAGGCAGGGTACGAAGTACGTCGAGCTGTTCGTCACTAAAATTGGTGTATTCTATAAGGATAAAGAGCAGCAGTAGGTCGTTTGAAGTAACTTCGCATGCTGTGTCGTTGTATATAATACATCGTATATGAAAAAAGTAGTGTAAAAATAACATCACACAGCATGAGCACTCCTTGTGAAGTCATCGACTAATCGACCAGAGGTAGCCTATTGCCGAGAGTGCAACACGATGGTATCAGTATGCGAATCAGCGCATTGATACTTCGCACCAAATGAGCAAGGTGAGTTGCACCACAATGTCAAATAAGCTACACTAGAGAAAACAACATAAGCGATACATTGTGGGCATACGATTGATCAACAACCGAGGTAGTATCCAAAACTCGATACGAGGCTCCGATTCGTTGTATCAGGGTGTGGACTGGTGTGCACCACACAAAAATTGTAGCGCTTGTATAAAAACAAACAAAGGAAACCGTTCATGCCAGATATAGACTTCGACGAACTCGACCGCGCGGTGCACGACCTCATGCGCCAGTCTGGTCAGCTGCCAACAACGCCAGACAAACCGTCTGAAGCACCTGCCACCACACCAAGCAAGGATTCGGCCTCATCAAGCACTCAACAAGCTGCATCACCCCAACAAACAACGCCAGTAACAACTCCAGCTCGCCCTGAGGCAAGTGATGGTACGCAAGGTGCAAGCACGTCAAGTGTTCAGGATAACAACACCTCAACAGGTTCAGTGCAGCAGGCAGACTCACCAGATACTGCAACGCCAGCTAAGCAGTCACCTGCATTAGCATTTCAAAATAACACTAACAGCACTGATGACACGGTGCAGGCTGATGATAGTACTACAGTCACTGATGCAACCTCTGATACTAATACTGGCAGCACGCCTGTGCGCCGCCGTGGGCTGACAATTATGCCACTGTCGCAGCAGGCGGACGGGGCAGAATTAGCAGGGGAGTCGTATGAATCGGCTGAGCCTGAGCCAGCCGTTGACCGTGCCCGAGCGCTGTCGGAGTCGGTCGTTGCATCAGAACGTGAACCAGCATCGATGCCTGCCGAGCCAGAGCAGACTGATGTGGTGGATGATGCAGAGTCAACTCAAGCTAACTCTGTAGATACAGCACCACCAGTGCAGACGACGACAGATGACATGTCATCTCAATCTCAGCCTGCAGCGATCGTGACGGTTGATCCTGACGATATTATTACCCCAGCCAGCGATGATGACGACGAGGATGATGACGCATATACCGATCGAGCGCAGTTCTTCGGCCGGTCGGCAGCGCGGCCGTTTGTTGCACCGCCAGCCCGCGAGGCGACACAGGTAGATGATGTAGCATCTACAACAGATTCAGATACGCCAGCTTCTGCAGTAGAAACAGATAATGTAGCATCATCAATATCGAGCGACAACGTAGCGAGTGAGAGAACATCTGCTGCGGCTACAGAGGAAGAGACGTCAGCGACAATTGAGCAAATTGAGTCGGAGACGCCAACGATGCCGTACCAATTTGCAGGCGAAGACGCCGAGGGTGATGACGAGGATGAAGCACTCGTTCGCCATCTCAATGAAGTGAATCAAGCACAAGATGATGAGACTGAGCCAGCACAAACATCCGTCGTTGATGATCTTGATGATGCTTTTGCTCCGCAACCACTTGTTATCCCGCCACCAACAAAGGAGGAGAGTGATACTTCGCTACCCCCTGCCGAGGTAGTAGTGGAGCCAGCGGATGATGCGTATACGGCTAATAATGTAACTGTCGTCACACCACAGGATGAGCCAGATAATACAACCAGTGTGAGCGATACCGATGAGGCCAATGACGACCAGTTGCTCTATGCACCAGAAACATCTGCAGGCACAGATATGCCAGTAGCGCTGAGTGGTGGTGATACTTCTGATAGTGAGGTAGTACAGTCGCTTGACGAGCCAGCATGGCCTGAGCTGCAATATGATGAGCCGGGCAGTATACCGGGTGTGCAAGCCTCTGACGTAGACCACGCTACACCTGCGTGGCCAGAGGTGGTAACAGACAATACGAGTGTTGCAGATGATAGCCAGACGGCAGCTCAGGTGGCTGATGCAGATATGCTGAGTGAGCACGTGTCGTTTGGTGACGAGGGCATGCCCTGGCAGGATGAACTCGCCGCTTCATCTACTCAATCGCACGTAGATGATGTCGCTCCAGCAGAATTACTAACGGCTGAGCGCGCCATACCAGATGCAGCAGTGGCTAATGATAACCCATCGCCACAGCCAGAGGAGACGCGCACTGAGGATGCTATGCCAGAAGCTCACATCGATCGCCCATTGCCGCTGCTAAGTACGTATAATGAGCACCGAGCGACTCCTGAACCATACCTCGATACCCCATTGCCTGACTCACACGAGGAAGCGAATGCTATTGATGCAGCCGATGTCGCTCAGAATACGAATGACACCGCACAAAGCACGGCAGCAATGCAGGTGTCAGATACTCCTGATAGCCAACCGGAGCAGCTATATGCACCCACTACACCACTGTTTGCCCCGGCTGACGATGTCGTGGCCAAGGCGCAGCAGATTATTGCTGCTCGCCCTGAGACATCCACCAATGACACACCAACGTCTCCACAAAAAGAGGAGGACACGCCAGAGAATGCGCCTGAAGTTGTGCCAATTACGCTTTCTCAGCCAGTCGACCAACAGACTAAGCCATCGGTTGCCGATGTACCAGCTATGCATACTGCAGATGAGACAGCACCAACCGAGCCAAATGATGATCAAGCAGCTGCTCCATCTATTCAGCGTCCGCGTGGCCGCTTTATGGATATTGTGGGTGGGGCTGCCCCAGTTGCTGCAGCCGCCCAAACGGCTCGCCCGCGGGTGCGCCGCCAGGGTGCGGTGGTTGAGCCACTGACAAGTAGCGCGCCAGTGGTGGGCATGGATATTCGCCCAGCACCTGGCCATGAGCCAGCGCAGCATCATGCCGAAGCCGCGAATGATCGAGCAAATGGAGAGGCTAAAGTGTCTGACGGAGCAGCACCTGACGAGACACCATCCGCAGGCACACTCGACCTCCAGCCTGGCGATGAAAAGCCGCTGAGCTACACGCCATTCTTGCCCGATGCCGAGGCAAAAGTCGATAAGCGGCCACTTGGTGGTGCTGATACACTGGTGGGTGATGCGCCAACCTTGGCCGATACTACTCCGATGGGAATGTATCATGATGAGCATGCCTCAGCTGAGCAATTCATTGATGCGCTGACAGATACGAGCGAGAATGCGCCATCACTTTATCCGGCCGATGATCACTACCCACTACCCGAGCAAGATACACCAGAGACTGCTACAGCGGATGATGAGCCCATGTATCAGCTAGAGGATCACTATGGCGCCGACCGGTCGCTCTACCCGGATGAACCAGCCGACTCTCATGAGGCATCGGCTGATGGAGCAGGGCCGCAGTTTGCAGAAGATGAGATCGACCTGAGCTTGCCCGTGCCTGGCCCTGGCGAGCCAGATATCGACTACTACGGCGAAGCAGAGCGAGTCGAAGCTGAGCCAATGACGGTGGAGACTGAGTGGGATGATGAGCCAACCGCGAGCGACCAAGCACACGTCAATACCATCGAAGAAGCGGCTGCCACTACCCAAAATGGCGACACTGCGCTCGCCCTCCACCAAGCACTCCAAGAAGAGAACGAAGGCAATGTCGTTGCACCAATCTACAGTGCTGAGGAATTTACCCGCGCGCCAAAGAAGTCGCGCCGCCGCCCCGAGCAAGCCGCCGGCTGGATTTGGCTGCTGTGGATCGTCATGCTATTGGCACTTGGTGCTGGTCTTGGTGCAGTCTATTACACACTCTTTACCTAGCGCCAGTGCAGCGGCATCCGGTATAATAGGCTACTATGGATATACTCGATGGATTAAATGACGCCCAGCGCTCGGCAGTGGTTGCATCTGATGGCCCGGTCCTAATTCTTGCAGGGGCGGGCAGTGGCAAGACAAAAACACTCACACACCGCATTGCTTACCTCCTGACCGAGCAGGGCATTTGGCCGAATGAAGTCTTGGCTGTTACCTTTACCAACAAAGCAGCCCGCGAAATGCGCCAGCGCCTCTGGCAGATTGCCGGGCCTACTCAAGTAAGCTCGCCTCACACACCGCCAACCGACCAACCGCCCCGCTCCTTTATGCCGTGGATGGGGACATTCCATGGCATTTGTGTGCGGATTTTGCGGCGTGATGGTGCGGCCATTAGCATTCCGTCAAATTTCGTGATTTACGACGAAGACGACCGTCAAGGGCTCATCAAACAAGCGATGAAGCAGCTTTCCATTGGTGCAGACAGGCTTAAGCCGCGTGCTGCCAGTGCAGCAATTAGCAAAGCCAAGAATCAGCTCCTCTCACCCAGCGACTACGCAGCCAGTGCGCGGTTTCCCTTCCAGCAGGCGGTGGCAGAGATCTATCAGCTGTATGAGCAGCTGCTGGCCGATGCAGGTGCGCTCGATTTTGATGACCTCTTGCTCGAGACGGTACGCCTCCTGCGTGACCACTCGGCGGTGCGTCAGCGCTACCAAGCGCAGTTTAAACATATTCTCGTTGACGAATATCAGGACACGAATGCTGCGCAGTATCAGATCATCAAGCTGCTAGTCAACTCACAGCGCAATATCTGCGTGGTGGGGGATGACTGGCAGTCGATCTATAGCTGGCGTGGCGCAGATTTTACGAATATTCTCAACTTCGAGCGCGACTTCCCGGGGGCACTGGTGGTGAAGCTCGAGCAAAATTATCGCTCAACGGGCGCCATTCTCGAAGCCGCTGGCAATGTAATCAATAAAAATCAGCAGCGGACGGATAAAACCCTCTGGACGGCAGCCGGCCCAGGTGCACCAGTGCAGGTGCAAGCTGCCTATGATGAAGCAGAGGAGGCATATACCATTGCCAGCCAGATTGCTGCGCAGGTGGCGATGGGTGAGCACGACTATAGCGACTTTGCTGTCTTGTACCGCACCAATGCACAGAGCTATGCCTTTGAGCGAGCTTTCAACCAGCAGCGCGTGCCATACCAGTTGGTTGGTGGGGTGCGGTTTTATGACCGTAAGGAGATTAAGGATATCTTGGCCTATCTGCGCCTTATCTACCAGCCAAATGACCGCGTGAGCTTTAGCCGGATTGCCAATGTACCAACGCGGGGCATTGGAGTAACGAGCCTGGAGAAATTCCTCATCTGGCAGGGCGCTAGTGGGCTCGATATCATTAGTGCACTGGTTAATGCCAGCCAGGCAGCGACACTGACGAAGCGGGCGCAGACTGCCCTGACGCAACTGGGCCAGTTGTTACGCGGCTTCCAAGCGCAGGTCGAGGCTGCGGCTGATCCAAGTCAACTGATTGATGATGTGATTACTAAGACGGGCTACCGCAATTATATCCTCGATGGCTCACCTCAGGCTGATGATCGCGAGGCTAACCTCAGTGCATTGTTGTCTGACGCGCGGGCCTTTGCCAGTATGCCAGACTTTCTTGAGGAGGTTGCGCTTATGTCTTCGGCCGACCAAGCAACGGGTGCGCACAGCGTGACGCTGATGACGCTCCACGCTGCCAAGGGGCTGGAGTTCCCCGTGGTGTATATGGTGGGGCTTGAGGATGGGCTGTTCCCTAGTGCCCGGGCGCTTGAGGAAGGGCCAGCCGCGCTCGAAGAAGAGCGTCGCCTCTGCTATGTGGGGATGACACGCGCTCGGCAGGAGCTCTACATGAGCTATGCACAGAGCCGCTTGCAATTTGGTAGCCGCAGCTACAACAACCCATCGCGCTTTCTTGATGATATGGGCATGAGCCTGTCGATGGTGCATACCGAGCCGGCCACACCAGTGTATGACGATGCGCTCGATGAGGTCATGCCGTATGAGGTTGGCGATATGGTACGGTCGCTCCAGTTTGGCGATGGTGAGGTGATCGACATCGATGGTATGGCAGTGAGTGTGCGCTTTGTAAATGGTTCTACCAAGAAGCTCAATGTGCAGTATGCTCGCCTTGAGAAAATTACTCCCTAGAATTGCCCGCCATTGGCCAAAAAATGCTATACTAAAAAAATGAAAAACACACTTGTAAAGCAGCTGCGCCGCCTCTTGCCCGCAGCGATGATCCACACTCTCGAAGAAGCGTATCGGCGGAGCCGCATTGCCCTAGTGGCAGCACGCTATGGCAACCCGGCCAAGCATCTGCGCGTTATTGCCGTGACGGGCACGAATGGTAAAACGACCACTGTTAATTACATCAATGAAATCCTTAAGGCGAGTGGCCGCCGCACAGCAATGTTCTCCACGGCACTGATCGAGGTGGCAGGCCAGCGCCAGCTCAATGACCTCAATGCGACGGTTGGCTCTACCGCGCGGATGCAGCAGTTCTTTGCCGAGGCGAAGCGAGCTAATGTGGACTTCGTCGTGCTAGAGATTACCAGTCACGCACTTGATCAACATAAACTTGATGGTGTGCCAATTGACGTTGCAATCATGACTAACCTCACCCAAGACCACCTCGACTACCATAAGACGATGGAGCGCTATGCCGCCGCCAAGGGCAAACTCTTTGCTCGAAAGCCACGCTACATTGTGCTCAACCGTGATGACGAGTGGTTTCCTTTCTTCGACAAATACACGGCGCATGAGCAGAAGGTTACCTATGGCCAAGATGCAGCTGCCACAGCCCGCATCACGCAGGCAGCGACCCGCAAAGTGGGCGGCAGTGCAACGGTACTTCTTGATGGCGCGACAAAGCTACCACTGACAACACATCTCCCAGGAGTGTTTAATATTTACAACATGACGGCTGCAGCGGCTGCTTGCCAATTGCTGGGCGTCGCACCAACAGATATTGTCCAAGGCGTAGCTAACCTCACTGGTGTGCCAGGGCGCTTTGAGCGTGTGCCGATGGATATGCCATATGATGTGATAGTTGATTATGCCCACACCCCCGATGCGCTTGAGAAGCTACTGACCTCAGCGCGGGCCATTACCAAGCAGCGTATCATATTGGTGTTTGGGGCGACGGGTGATCGTGACAAGGCGAAGCGACCCATCATGGGTGAGATTGCTGCTCGCCTGGCCGATCAGATCATCGTTACCGACGAGGAGAGCTACAACGAAGAGCCAGCCGGCATCCGCCAGGCAATCCTGCGCGGCATTCACCAGGCTGGTGGGGCAGACCACACCAAGGAGATTGCCGACCGGCGCGAGGCCATTGCCCAGGCGCTGGCCATTGCTCAGGCGGGCGATACCATTCTTATCACTGGTATGGGCCACGAGCAATTTCGCATCATTAATGGCCAGCGCCAACCGTGGAATGACGCGGCAGTGGTGCGAAGTTTGGTTGCTGAGCATAAGTAGTAGCGATATTCCGACCCCTGATGTAGTGAGGTTTCAAGGAGGGTTTTTCTGGGCTATCTACTAGCTTTTTTGCCCGCATTTTGCTATACTACATCGTAGCGTACATTGCTACGCAGATTATGATACAGTCTATTCCATTTTTGAAATTTCTCTCGCCACGCAATCTTGCTGTCGCTGGTATGGTTGCACTGGTTGGTATTGGCCTATGGCGGATTCCGTCCGTCCATGCAGCGTCACGCCAGCCAGGTAGTGGCGAGCATATCATCACACTGCACGAAGGCACGGCCAAGCGTGGGTTCTACACCAAGGCGACTACCTTGCGTGATGCGTTGCGTGAGGCAAATGTGCGACTTGACGACAAAGACCGCACCGAGCCTGAGCTTGATACACCACTAGAGAGCGCCTCGTACGAAGTAAACATCTATCGAGCGCGGCCAGTGGTGATTCGCGATGGTGGGGCAGATACGAAGCTTATTACTGCTTATCGCACAGGTAAGCAGATTGCTGAGCAGGCGGGTATTCCGCTGCATGACGAAGACCAAGCGGTGCTGGCTCGCTCGCGCGATATCATTGCTGATGGGGCGGCAGAGGTGATGACAATCCGCCGCGCAACGCCCTTTACCCTTGTATTTTATGGCAAAACCATCCAGGCATATACGATGGAGAAGACGGTCGGTGCAATGCTCAAGGCCAAGAAAATTACCTTAGGTGCTGATGACACTCTCTCGGTGCCAGCGAGCGCACCACTGACAGCTGGTATGACGGTAGAGCTCTGGCGTAATGGCAAGCAGACGGTCACGGTAGAGGAAGAAGTCGACTTCAAGACAGAGGAGATCAAGGATGCCGACCGCGAGCGTGGCAAAAAAGAAGTCAAGACCGAGGGCAAAAAAGGCAAGAAGGCCGTGACGTACGAGATTATTATGAAGAATGGCCGCGAAGAGTCGCGCAAGCAGCTCAGCAGTGTGGTGACGCAAGAGCCGGTCAACCGGGTCGAGATCGTTGGGACGAAGAAGAAGTCGGTCGATACTACCTTTAGTGGTGACTTTGCAGGGGCACTAGCAAAACTACGTAGCTGTGAAGGAGGCTATACTTCCAACACTGGCAATGGTTACTATGGTGCGTACCAATTTGACATCAAGACCTGGGGTGGCTTTGGTGGCTATGCCAATGCAGCACAGGCGCCACCAGAGGTGCAAGACCAAAAAGCCTGGGAAACGTACCAGCGTCGTGGCTGGCAACCCTGGCCAACCTGTAAGAATAAGATGGGGCTGCAAGACATCTACCGCTAGCAGCCTAGCTAAGAGAGTGAGATGATTACGAAGAGCCTCTATCGTCTGTGGCAGCATCGTCAACCAATGATGGCCTGCCTGCTGGGGCTAAGTGTGGTGAGTGGCCTTGTCGTGGCAAGCTATGCCTCGGCTCAGAGCCCAGCAGCAGTGCCAGCTCGACTGGTTACTGTAGTAGAGAATGGTCGAGAGCGTGCTGTGTACTCGACTGCTTCGTCTGTGCGGGAGCTCATCGCTACCTCAGGTATGAAGATTGATGCCTCGCATGATTCCGTCTCGCCCCACCTTGATGCGTCGCTTGCGCAAGCAGCGCCAACAGTGACAATCCTGCGGGCTCGGTTAGTCACTGTGATCGATGGTAAGAAGCGTTCTCGTGTGCTCACCGCAGCACAGACGCCGCAGGATATTGCCAAGGCGGCTGGCATGGCGCTCTACCGCGAGGACAGAGCCAGCTTCCAGACACCTGGCAACATTGCACTAGACGGGCCAAGCGAGATGATGACTATTCACCGCGCACCGACGCATACGGTGACAGCGGAGGAGCCGATTGCATTTGCAACTGAGACGATCAAAGATAAGCAGCAGTTCATCGGTAGCAAAACAATTAAGCGAGCTGGTCAGCCAGGCATTCGCCGCTTGACTTATACAGTCGAGATGAAGGATGGCACTGAAGTGCAACGCCGCCTAGCAGCGCAAACAGTGGTAAAGCAGCCGATTGCGCAAGTAGAAGTAGTTGGGACAAAGCCTAAGAATCCATTGACGAAGAGCAAGGGCGCGCATCACTTTACTGACAGCAAAGGGGTGAGCCACCGCGAGACATACTACGATTTGCCGATGAATGGTGCGATGCGTAACTGTGGTGGCGGTACCTATACCATTCGCGATGATGGTGCTAAGGTCGATAAAGACGGCTATATCCTCGTGGCGGCGAATTATAGCAATTACCCACGCTGCTCGGTGGTTGAAACAAGCATGGGCCTAGGCAAAGTGTACGATACTGGTAGCTTTGCCACCAAGCATCCACACGGCTTCGACCTCGCGACAGATTGGACGAAGGCGGATGGCAAGTAGATACTGTAATTTCTAGCAAACAGTTCGCTATTGTTGAGGAAATTTTGATATTATTTCTTTTTCTAATTCATGTGTGAGTAGGGTAACATCACGTATATACCTCAACATCTTGTGCAGTCTATCCCCAATTAGATCCGGAGAGTATTGATGTGCGCCGTATACCTGAAAATTCTCAAGAGATATTCTAATGATTTCTATAATTTGCTGATCTGTTAGCCTGTCCAAATATTGCATTAGTTCAGCCAGAATCTCTCTTGACCGGTCGAAGTTGTGACTTTCTCTTAACTCATTAATGAGCAGATCTTGACGATAGTTTGGTTCATCTAATTTAATTTCCGGGAATTCTTTCTTAAAAAATGAAGATAGATTTTTATAGAGTGTAATGGCCGACTTTTTTCTTTCCTCCCACTCCATAAGAAGGAACTGACTCATTTTAGAGCTATCGAAAAAAGAAATCCAGTCTCCATCGTTTGTGATAAATATCAAATTTTCTCCGTCCGGTATAGCCTTGAGTAAATGTTCCCAATGTAGTGCATCACCTAAACTGCCTTGTTTACCAGGAGGATCTCCGCATGCAAGTCTTTTTTGTGCGTTAGTATAAACCTCGTCAGATAAAGTAACTGGCTGATAAAAGAGTGCGCCTACAAGACTGTCTGCTTGTAATTTGTATCCTTTTGCATCATTAATTATTTTGTCTCTAAGTGCTTCATAATCTTTCTTAAAGTCATTAAATAATTGTTGCAATTGGTTTACCTCTTGAGAGTATTGAGAAGCAAGCCGTGGAATTGTAAAGTTAGGCAAATTAAACTGTGGGCTACCCAGAGTTTAATTTATTTTTTTCTC
>CALISR010000006.1 GCA_938041435.1 uncultured Candidatus Saccharibacteria bacterium | reverse complement strand
TGATATCTACACCCGCCTGTCGGGCTCGCGCAACCAACTCCATACTGGCGTATGTCAATTTAGCCCTGCGCAATCGTTGCCTGAGATCGTGACCAAGCTTTCGCAGGGGTGTCATGATAATCGCGTTGTTACATTCTTGCCAGGTGGTACTGTTGTCGATTCGCGCTATAAGCCGCAAGGCCAAGACGCCACAACAGCACTCAAGCGAGCTGGCTACAGTGAGGAATCGATCAAAGCTGCACTGGCTAAGACGTACGACAGCCCGCTCTTTGCCAATAAACCAGCTGGCACCTCGCTCGAGGGTTATATCTTTGGTGATACGTACTCTGTGCCGGCCAATCAAGGTCCAGAAGCGGCTCTCAAGGCAGCCTTCGCGCATATGTACGAGCAGATTCAGAATAATGGTTTGATTGACAAATTTGCAGCCCAAAAGCTCAATCTCTACCAAGCTATCACCCTCGCCTCTATCATCCAGCGCGAGATGGGGTGTGGTGGTGCGAGCCAGGACTGCTACCAGATCCAGCGACAGATTGCCCAGGTCTTTTACAAGCGTTTGCGTGAGAACAAAGTGCTTGGCTCGGATGTAACCTTCATCTATGGGGCAGACATTGCTGGTGTGAGCCCCAATGTCAACCTCGACTCGCCGTATAATACACGCATTAAGCCAGGCTTGCCACCTGGGCCGATTGCCACACCTGGCCTCGGCGCGCTCAAAGCTGTGGCCGATCCAGCCCCGGGCAACTACGAGTTTTTCCTTGCTGGCGATGATGGTAATGTCTATTTTGCCAACACTGATGCCGAGCATCAGGCTAACATCAAGCAGCACTGTAAGAAGCTCTGTTCTGAGCTATAGATCCCAGCTGTAGGCTGCATCTGTTCTCGCGTATTCCTTAGCAATATTGAGCTACGTTTCGTGCTCTGGCAGTAATATGCCACACATAAACGTCGCGAGGCCAAAACTGTTGCAATTTTCACAAAATATCATCTCCCACCACTGTTGTAAACCATTGACTAAACTACAACCGCGTAGTAGAATGGATGGTAGCCAGTCGGGGAGTGATAATACGGGGAATGCAAGAGAGGGAAATTACTCTACCAATGGCCTGCCTTTAAATGTCGTACGAGCACCGAAATCAATTTTTTTAATATCATAATAAAATCGGTCGACATGTGTGCTCCGTTCTCTTGCATAAGAGAAGAAAGACAGAGTGAGGTAGCAGCGCGCTAGTAATAGATGCGCAGGAGAACGATCATTCGTCAACAACAAGCAGCCGAGCAGGCTTCACAACTTGAACTTTCGCCTATTACCGTGCGGAGTCGGCGCCCGCGGCCACTGTATAAGTCATTATCGCCAGTACGGACATCGGCCTATGTGGGGGTTTTTGTCCTGGTACTTTCACTCGTCGCCATGAGCTATCAGCCAATTTTGGCAGAGAACACCGCTCTAGCTAGTGCTGCACCTGTCAGTGCGACGCGTCAAACGGCAGCGACACCGTCGGCAGATGGGGTAGATCAGCTCGTTGCAACCAATGTTGCTACATCAATTGCTGAGAGCACAAATCTGCCTGTCACCAACAACGTCGCTAACCTCTCGCAGTCAATTGCTGCAGAGAACTCGTTTACTCAAACGAGCGCCACGACAATTAACAAGCCGCAGATTGTTCAGCCGACAGCTGACAACCGCACTATCAAGAAATACACAACAGTTGCTGGCGACAGCGTGCCAAGCCTTGCTGATAAGTTCAAAATTAGCACGCAGACTATTAAATGGGTCAACAAGCTCACTAGTGATGCGCTTGAGCCAGGTAAAGAGCTGACAATCTTGCCAGTCAACGGCATCCTTTACACCGTTAAGGATGGTGATACGCTTGATAGTATTGCCACGAAGTACAAAGCAGATAAGAACCAGCTCACTCTCTACAATGACCTTGAGTTGACTTCTACCCCCGCTAAGGGTTCGCAGCTGATCATTCCTGATGGCTCATTGCCAACAGAGGAGCAGCCAGGCTACGTAGCGCCACGCTCGGGTACTGCTGCTCGCGCAGCCAGCGCAACAACTGGCACAAACAGCTACAATGGCACTGGTGCCTACGGCGGTGCTGCTGGTACAGCCCACGCCTGGACAGGCGGCGGCGACGGTGGTGGCTACGCCTGGGGTAACTGTACTTTCTATGCCTATGAGCGCCGTCTTGAGCTTGGCCGGCCAATCGGTCGCCAGTGGGGTAATGCTGCTACTTGGGCTAGCTTCGCCCGCGCATCTGGCTACGGTGTTGGTACAACGCCAGCCGTTGGTGCAGTGATGCAAAATGGCGGTGGGTATGGCCACGTTGCCATCGTCGAGAGTGTTAACCCTGGTGTTTCGGTCACCATTAGCGAGATGAACGGCTTCCGCTGGGGTGGTGGATTCAACCGCGTTGGCTTTGGTAACATCCCATGGAACGAAGCAGTCGGTGGTCGCTACCAGTACATCTACTAGTTCGATACGCTAAGCATTATAAACACCTCTGTCGTCGCAGAGGTGTTTTTGGTATACTTAATAGTATATGTTTGTAGATACAGCAAAAGTAACAGTAGTAGCGGGTCGTGGTGGCGACGGCGCGGTGAGCTTTCGACATGAAATATATGTAGACAAAGGTGGACCCGATGGCGGAGACGGCGGTCGTGGTGGTGATGTTGTATTTCTTGCAACAGAACAGCTTAATACCTTGCTCAAGTTTCGCTACAAACCAGAGCTCAAGGCAGAGCCTGGCGTTGCGGGCGGTAAGAAGAAGATGGCAGGCCGATCTGGTAAGCCACTGGTTGTCAAAGTGCCAGTAGGGACACTAGTAAAGCGAGATGGTGTGGTAATCGCCGACCTTGCTGAGGCGGGGCAAGAGGCCGTCATTGCCAAGGGTGGCGATGGCGGCTTTGGTAATGCGCATTTTAAATCTAGTGTGCGCCAAACGCCGCGCATGGCTGAGCTGGGCGAGGCAGGGGAGAGTTTTGAGGCGGAACTGGAACTGAAGTTGCTGGCTGATGTTGGTTTGGTAGGTTTTCCTAATGCTGGTAAATCAACCTTTCTCAGCGTGGTGAGTAATGCTCGCCCGGAGATTGCAAATTATGAATTTACCACACTCACGCCTAACCTTGGTGTAGCCGATATTGATGATGGTTCGGTCCTAATTGCCGACATTCCTGGCCTGATTGAGGGAGCGAGCGAAGGCAAGGGTCTGGGCGATGCCTTCTTGCGGCACGTCGAGCGGACGGCTGTGCTCCTCCATCTTGTTGATGTGTATAGTAATGATGTAGCCGAGCGCTACCAAGCGATTCGTCACGAGCTGCAGCAATACAGCACCGAGCTTGCCCAGCGGCCAGAGGTCGTCGTGCTAACGAAGTGTGATGGGCTCGATGACGATATCATTCAGATGCAGATAGACAGTCTGCGCCAGGTAGTTGACGAAGCAACGCCGATTTTTGCAATTTCCTCGATTGCACATCAGGGGGTCGTTGATGTGCTGCGAGCTTTGCGCCAGATAGTAACAGCGGCACGGGCGGCTGAGGCGGCAGCCGAAGAGGATGATGATTTTGCTGATGGCGAGGAGCTTGCGACCATTACACTCGGTAGCCAAGCTAAGGCCGATGCTTGGACAGTGCAGCAACTGCAGGGTTATGCGGCGCAGCAGTGTGCCGAGGTGGCAGTAGAGAGTGGCCTCACTAACCCGCGGGAGGATGGCGAGATGCCGCGGGTCTTTGCTGTGTCTGGCCAAAAGCTCGAGAAATTCGCTCGTCGCACGAACTTCGCTCAGTTTGAGGCAGTCAATCGCCTGCGTGATATCATGAAGCGCCTCGGTGTCACACACGAGCTCATCCGTCAAGGAGCAGAGGGCGACAGCATCGTGCAGATTGGCGATAGCCAGCCGTTTCCGCTGGTGGAGCAATAAATAATATATAAAGCCTGCTGTCTCAACAGAGGTTGTTTTATGGTATAATAGTAGACAGGTTAATATAGTCAGGAGGCAGTATGAGCAATAGAGAAAAAGAAGTGCCAAGTACTCTGGAAGTTGCGGCCTTGGACCTAAGAAGCACATATAACTTGAGCCACGAGGGTAGTAGTGGAGTTGCTGGAGCTATTGGTGCTGTAGGAATGACGCTAGTACAGACCTCGCTGAAGCCCCTGTTTGATCGACGGTATCTAGGCCCTAATAGCTTTCAACAAGAAGCGTTTCTTAATGTTCGATACGATATCGCTTGCGCGCTCGCTGGCAAAGAGCCATCGCTCAGTGATCACCTTTTGAAGGCTAGCCCTGAAGAGTACACTGAACAACTACTTAAAGGAGTCCGCGAAAATGATGTCGAGCCACTCCTCGATACGAGTGTAGGTAAGCTAACGCAGTATGTATTAGCTCAATTGGAGAAGAAGCAACTTCCTAATGAAAGTGCAAATCGGTATTTTGGTGACTGGCTTGAAGCGACAATCGATAATCGTAAGAGAACAAAGGAGCGGAAAATCCTCAGTACATCAGAGCTAGACGCTATCTATGGTAAAGAGGGCAGAGAAATGGATGTGCAGCTGGTTCTCGTAGGGACTAACCTCCGCACGAGAAGTGTGTTGGATTATTATATAGAAGGTGACGACTTTGGAAAGTATATTCGGCAATTGGAAGCTTTGAAGTATATCATGCCAAATTGGGAAAAGGGTAAGATTGATATACCGAGAGAAGTTCTTAGTGTAGTCGATCTTGATGCTGAGACACCAGTTGATGACGTTAAATTAAATCAGAGTGTTTTCGAGTGGAAATGGGATACCGTGGCAGATATTATGAATAAAGTGAAGCAAGGTGTCTATGAGCTAGAGCATTATGAAAAAAGTGCTGGTACAAAAGCGTCTAAGAAGTTTCTGGCGAGACATGCTATAGAAGTTGTAAATCACGGCTGGCAGTAGTGTATGGTGGCACAAACATTCTTTTTCTACGACCTTGAGACGAGTGGCTTTCGGGCGCAGACGGATCGGATCATGCAATTTGCCGGGCAGCGGACAGATATGGATTTGCAACCAATTGGCGAGCCATATAACTTTCTCGTGACGCTCAGCGACGATACTCTGCCAAGCCCTGATGCCCTGATGGTGACTGGCATCACGCCGCAAAAGACGCTAGAGGAGGGCTATAGCGAGGCAGAGTGTGCGCGGATGGTGAGCGAGGAGATCTTCACACCAGGGACGATTGCTGTGGGGTTCAACAATGTGCGCTTTGACGATGAGTTTATCCGCCATCTGCTGTGGCGGAACTTTTATGATCCATATGAGTGGAGCTGGAAGGATGAGCGGAGCCGCTGGGATATGCTTGATGTCGTGCGGCTGACGCGGGCGCTGCGGCCAGATGGCATTGAGTGGCCGATGGATGCGAATGGTCAGCATACCAACCGCCTAGAACTCATTACTAAAGCTAATGGCATTGCACACGACAATGCACACGACGCCTTCGCTGATGTGGCAGCTCTGATAGAAGTAACGAAGCTAGTGAAGCGTGCTCAGCCTCAGCTCTTTGACTATCTCCTTGCGATGCGCGACAAGAGGGCAGTGCAGCGGCTGGTCAATCTCGAGACCAAGCAGCCCTTCGTCTATACTAGTGGCCGCTACGATAAGCAGCATGCCAAGACGACCGTCGCCTTTCCGCTAGCACCAGCACCCAATAGCAATGTCTTGGTCTATGACCTGCGCTACGACCCAACGCCGTTTGTGAACCTAAGCCAGCAGGAACTTGCTAAGAAAATCTTTGCCACCTGGGAGGAGCGCCAAGCCGATGGCTTTGTGGCGCTACCTGTCAAACCATTGCAATACAATCGTTGCCCAGCCGTTGCACCACTTGGTGTGCTAGAGCAAGGCGATGGCTGGAGTAAGATCCATCTCGAGGCGGCAACTGTGGCGCGCCACCGCGATATCCTTCTTCACCATCCCGACTTTGCTGAGAAGCTCCGCACACTCTACGAAAAAAAGCGTGAGTACAAAAAATCAACCGACCCCGAAGGGCAGCTCTACGACAGCTTCGTCTCGGACGCAGACAAGACGCACATTGCTGCAGTGCGCAGTGCCGATGCCAGGGCACTGGCAGACTTCCACCCAGCCTTTCGTGATGAGCGCCTGCCTGAGCTGCTACTCCACTACAAGGCACGTAGCTTCCCGCAGAGCCTCAGTGATGATGAGCAAGCCCAGTGGGAGCAATGGCGAAGCACCCACCTGCAGGCCCAGCTGCCGAGCTTTATGGCGTCGTTGCAGCGCTTGGCCAAGGCAGGTACGGCAGATGAATTTATTATGCAGGAGCTGCAGCTGTGGCTTGAGGCAGTGATGCCAGTGGGTGAGTAGCGAAACCTTGAGTATTCAAAATATTCACTTTCTCTATTGGTTCTCTATCGTTTTATTTGGGTAGAATATGGGCGCTGATTATTGCAAACCGCTTTTTAATTCTGGCACAGAGAGGCTACTATTCAGTGAATGCCGACTCTTGTAGTATTTTTTAGAAGAAAGCCTGATACTGAGAAGGTGAGTCCTTGAGATGTAGATAATATCTCATCCCATACAAAACACCCCAGCCATCCCCTGGGGTGTTTTGTGTTGAAGTTGGCGGGGGTGGTGAGCCCTGAGCTTATTTTTTGATAAGCTTGAGGATAACCAGCAGCACAACTGCGCCAAAGAAGGCCGTCAGCAGACTAGCGAAGTTAAAGCCAGTCAGCACATTGGCGTCGCCGCCCATCAGGCTTACGAGCCAGCCACCGAGTATTGCGCCGATGATACCAACGATGATGTTGGTGAGCGGGCCTGAGCCCTTACCTTGGTTTACCACTTTAGATGCCAGCCAGCCGGCCACACCACCGATGATAAGCCATACAAGGATAGTCATAGTGTCGTTGTCTCCTTAATTAATGGTTATCGTACTAGCATAGCATCTTTGGGGAGTAAAAGCTACTCGGACGCCTGCGGGCTAAAGGTGACTCGCCCGTCAGCTGCCCTCGCTACCACCGTCATACCTTCGCGAATGCGCCCATCGATCAGCTCCAGCGCCAGCGGGTCAAGAATACGCTTTTGCACCAAGCGCTTGAGCGGCCGGGCACCGAAGCTTGGGTCGTAGCCATCGCGCGCCAGCATATCGCGAACGCTCTCGTCAAACGCCAGCGTGATATCCCGGCTGTCTTTGACGTGGCGGGCAACGCGCTCCAGCTGCACGTCAACGATGGCTCGCATGGCTTGCTCGTGAATACGGTCGAAGATCACGATATCGTCGATGCGGTTGAGGAACTCTGGGCGGAAATGCTGGCGCAGCACCTCAAGCATTTTATTGTCCAGCACAGACAGGTCATCGCCGGTAAAGTCCATAATCATCTGCGAGCCAACGTTGCTCGTCATGATGATAATGGTGTTGCTAAAGTCGATGGTGCGGCCCTGGCCATCAGTCAGGCGGCCGTCGTCCAGTACTTGCAGCAGTACGTTAAAGACGTCGGGATGGGCTTTTTCGATTTCGTCGAACAGTACCACGCTGTAGGGGCGGCGGCGCACCGCTTCGGTCAGTTGCCCACCTTGGTCGTAGCCAACGTAGCCTGGTGGCGAGCCAATCAGGCGGGCGACGGCGTGGCGCTCCATGTATTCACTCATATCGATGCGGATCATGGCGTGCTCATCGTCGAATAATTCGCGGCACAAGCTGCGGGCTACCTCTGTTTTGCCAACCCCAGTTGGGCCGAGGAAGAGGAAGGAGCCGATTGGCCGATTAGTATCACTGAGCCCAGCGCGCGAACGGCGAATAGCACTCGCCACAGCGGCCACAGCGCGATCTTGGCCAATCACTTGGCGGCCGATTGAGTCTTCAAGCTTGGTTAATTTACTTGATTCGCTTTCCATCAGCCGCTCCACAGGGATGCCCGTCCAGCGCGCTACCACACTAGCAATGTCATCAGGCGTGACTTCTTCGCGCAGTAAGCGGTCGGCTGGTGGGATAGCCGCGAGTTCCTGGCGGGCGGCGGCCAGCTTTTTCTCCAATTCTGGCAAGTCGCCGTATTTGATGCGGCTGGCAGTAGCCAGATCGGCGTCGCGTTCAGCGATTTCTAGTTGCGAGCGCAGACTATCCATTTTTTCGGTCGCGGTGTTAACCGTCTGGAGGATATCCTTTTCGTGCTGCCATTTGGTGTCAATCGCCTTAGCCTGAGCCCGGAGGTCAGCGATCTGCTGCTTGATTTCTGCTTTGCGGGCCTTGGCGTGGTCGGATTTGTCTTTTTTGAGCGCGGCCTCTTCAATCTCTAGTTGCAAGCGGCGATTATTGAGCCGGTCGAGGCTAATCGGCACGCTCTCTAGCTGCATCTTCAGCGCGCTGGTCGCTTCATCCAGCAAATCGACTGCCTTGTCAGGTAAAAAGCGGTCAGGCAAGTAGCGAGTAGACAGCCGTGCCGCCGCCACGATGGCATCGTCAGCAATCTTAACGCCGTGGTGGACTTCGTACTTTTCCTTGAGGCCACGCAAGATAGCGATGGTGTCGTCAAAGCTTGGTTCGCCAACATAGACTGGCTGAAAGCGCCGCTCCAGCGCCGCATCCTTTTCGACATGCTGGCGATACTCAGCCAGCGTGGTGGCACCAATCATATGGAGCTTGCCGCGGGCCAGGGCGGGTTTAAGCATATTGCCGGCGTCCATGCTGCCTTCGCCTTTGCCAGCGCCGACCATGGTGTGAATTTCATCGACGAAGAGGATGATCTCGCCGGCCGCTTCCTCTACCTCTTTCAACACACCTTTGAGGCGCTCTTCAAATTGACCACGGAAGCTCGCGCCTGCCAGTAAGCTCGAAATCTCCAGGCTAATCAGCCGCTTATCTTTCAGCGAGGCTGGCACGTTGCCTTTAACGATGCGCTGCGCCAAGGCCTCAACGATGGCGGTTTTACCAACGCCCGGCTCGCCGATCAGCACGGGGTTATTCTTAGTGCGCCGGCTAAGGATTTGCATAGTGCGGCGAATTTCTTCATCCCGGCCGATCACTGGGTCGAGCTTGCCATCACGCGCCAGAGCGGTGAGGTCGGTGCCGAACTGCTCGAGGGGTTTTTGGTTGTCTTGTTGGTTCATGTTTGGTGGCATATATTCCTCCTTGTAGCTATATAGTGCGGGCAACAAAACGCCCGGTTAGTTGCTTAAAAACGGGTGGCCGATCGCGCTGGGTATCAGCCGCGCAGCCTAGTGGTATAGTAACAAATTAGCACTCTCGGTGCAAGAGTGCTAACTAACACGAGTTTTGATAGGTACACGTGATTTGCTCAGCACTGCTTTCTTAGCGTTAGGTGTATATACTCATATAGAGCAATATAAGACATTGATGTTTCAGCGACTAACCTCTCTAAGTGAGATCAAAAAGATATAGCAGCAATCAGTCTCCATTCTTTTGTGTATAATAGACGCCATGACAAACATATATTTTACTCGGGCAATCCAACCAGAGAATAACCAACCCCACTTCTTAGCCAAAGCACTCATTGTTGATGCGACTGGCAAAATTCTCGTCCTTGAGCGCAGCAATACGCACCCGCTCTTTCCGCACGGTGCCGACCTGCCTGGTGGCATAGTCGAGCCTGGCGAGACACCACTTGAGGCAGCACGGCGGGAGATAAAAGAAGAGACTGGCCTTGGCTTTGCACCGAGCCAGCTGAGTGTGGCCTTCGAGCACGTACTGCCGCACCCCGATGGCCAGCGGCTGAGCTATATGTGCTATGCGGCACTGGTTGATGGCAATGCGCCAGAAATTACCCTCAGTTGGGAGCACAGTAGCTACCAATGGCTCACACCAGATGAGTTTATGCAGCAGCCTATCACGCCTCAGACTGACTATCCCTTTGCGGCGGCTATGTACTATATCAGCTCATTGCGGCACTATGCCCAACAGGAACGACCTGAACTGCTGTAACTAGTACATAATAAAGGAGTATGTATGGGATACGTAAAGAGCAACAGACCTGCTATTGCCGTTGATCTCGATGACGTTGTTTTCCCTTGTGCTGAAGGGCTAGTGGCAGCATATAACGAGCATTACGGTACCAACTTTCAGCCTGATATGCCACAATCGACCTGGGACGTACCACAAGAAGAAGTGCAGGAGCGATTTAATGGATTGCAACTGGGGACGACGCCAGGCATGGTGAAGCCTGGTTGGTTTGAGGAGATGCAAGTCCCAGACATAGAGACAATCGAGGCGTTGCAAAGGCTAGCGGTCAGGTATCGACTCTATGCAGTATCGGCTCGGCACTATGGCTTGGCAGATGTGACAAAGCAGAGTATCGAAAAGCATTTGCCTGGTGTCTTTGAGCAGGTTATTTTGACGCAGCGACCCGTCGAAACTGAGGACGGCATTAAGATAATGACTAAATCAAAGACAGAGACATACCAGCGGTACAATACAGAAATTGCAATTGATGATTCGCCATATCACCTCGAGCGTGGCCTTGCAGGGGATGATGCGCCGCTTGGCTTGGCAATTTTGTTTGGCGAACGGCCATGGCATCCAGGCGCTACGATTGATGATCCACGCGCTATTGAGTGCCGCACCTGGGCGGAGGCGGAAGAGGCTATTGCTCGGTATTTCGCTCGGTAAATTTGAGTGAGAAACATCTGACTCTGGATAATACACTGATTGGCTTGCAATCTGTATGTAGGATGGGCTACTATATTTTCTATGAATTTAACGATGAAACTAACGAAACTCTTGAGAGTTCTCTGGCCAGTACTACTCTGCGCGGTGGTGTGGCAGCTGCTGCAGTTTGCTCCGGCAGACCAGTGGTGGTGGCTGCAAAAAGCAATGGGCCCACTCACGACGATGATGATTTTTCTTGCAGCTTGGCGCTATAGCGATCGGCGGCAGCCAACGACGTGGCTCCTTCTCGTAGCGCTTGTGCTGTTTGCTGTGGCCGACTCGCTGGTGGCGTTCTTACCCCTCTCGCATCTCATCGTTGGACTGGGGGTATCTTTGCTGGCGTATCTGGTGCTCTGTGTTATAAATTTGTGGCGCCTCATCTTTGCCCTTGCGAAGGGAGCCGCCAGGCATATAAATTGGGGATTGCTGCTAGCTGCCTTCATGGGTAATGCAATAATGGTATATTCGACACTGTACAATGTGTTGCCGCGTGTAGGAAGCCCGCTCCTTGCTGGAGCAATAAAAGTGTATGCTGCTGTACTTATGATACTGATGACGAGCGGGACAGCGGCAGCTCTGACAGACTATCGGCTACGGTGGAGCGTGGGCAGTTGCAATGGGACAATACTTGCTGCCTCGGAGTCGGCCCTTGCGCTGCAGCTCTTTGGTAAAGCATCTGAAGCATGGATTATCTATAGTATTATGCCATTGTATTGGTGTGGCCTCGTCTCCTATGTTGCGGCAAGCCGACCAAAGAAGGAGCGGCTTACATCGCGAGTGTAGCACTCCAAAGGTATGGAGAGGCTTAGTTGGCCGTCTAGTATCTCACCAGTATACATGCTACAATAAGACGATATGTCGGAGCAGATACGGATTGTTGGGGCGCGCCAGAATAACCTCAAAAATGTCAGTGTGACCATTCCACGTGATCAGTTTGTGGTGGTGACGGGCCTGAGTGGTAGTGGTAAGTCGAGTCTCGTCTTTGATACGATCTACGCTGAGGGGCAACGCCGCTATGTAGAGAGTTTAAGCAGCTATGCCCGGCAGTTTCTTGGCATTATGGATAAGCCCGACGTCGACTCCATTGATGGCCTGAGCCCCAGTATTAGCATCGACCAAAAGTCAACGAGCCGCAACCCGCGCTCCACTGTCGCTACAGTGACGGAAATCTACGACTATTTGCGCCTGCTCTTTGCTCGGGTGGGGGTGCCGCATTGCCCAGCTCTTATGCCCGATGGCACGCGCTGTGGCAAGCCTGTCCAGCGCCGGACAGCTCAGTCTATTATCGACGAAATTATGAAACTTCCTGAGGGGAGCAAACTTATGTTACTGGCACCGATCGTGAGCCAAAAGAAAGGGGAATTTGCTCACATCCCCGAGCAGTACATGCGCAGTGGCTTTGCACGGGCCCGGGTGGATGGCGTGGTGTATGCGCTTGATGAGTTCCCAGAACTGCAGAAGAGCTATAAGCATGATATTGAACTGGTGGTCGATCGTGTCGTGATGGCACCAACGATGATGAGTCGCATCTCGCAGTCGGTTGAGCAAGCGCTGGAGCTTGCGAGTGGGGTCGTGCAGGTATTAGACGCCACGAGTGGGGAGATCACGACGTATAGCCAGCGCTATGCCTGTATGGATCACCCAGGCGAGGAAATCCCCGAGCTTGAGCCGCGGCTCTTTAGTTTCAACGCGCCGCAGGGGGCGTGTCCGGTTTGCACGGGCCTCGGTACACGTCTGGAGGTTGACCCAGAGCTCATCCTTAACCCCAATCTGACGATTGCCGAGGGAGCAATCCGCCCCTTCAACCGCTTTAATGCCGAAGCGTGGTATATGAAGCGCCTCGCCGCGGTGGCTGAGGAGCACGGCTTTAGTCTGCACGTGCCCGTCAAGGAGCTGAGTGATGATATTGTGCAGAAAGTGCTGTATGGCACAGGCAAGCAAAAATATCGCATCCACCTCAGCGGTAATCGCTATTACGACTCGACCTACGAAGGAGTCATCCCTAACCTCGAGCGTCGCCATCGCGAGACCGATAGTGAGTTTATGCGCAAAGATATCGAGCGCTTCATGCGGGAGCGTAAGTGTACGGCCTGCAAGGGTGCACGGCTCAAACCAGTGGTGCTGGCAGTGACAGTCAATGGCCTCTCCATTATGGATATTTGCAATCTGGACGTCGCCAATGCGCTGGATATGATAGGCCAGCTGGAGTTTAGTGCAGAACAGCAGCACATCGTTAAGCTTGTTGTCAAAGAAATCATGGCGCGGCTGGGCTTTATGAACAATGTCGGGCTAAATTACCTCGAGCTGGGGCGAGCAGCGAACACGCTCAGCGGTGGTGAGGCGCAGCGTATCCGCCTCGCAACGCAGATCGGTAGTGGACTGCAGGGGGTGCTGTATGTGTTGGATGAGCCATCGATTGGCCTCCACCAGCGTGACAACGATCGCCTCATCCAGACGCTCAAGAATCTACGCGACCTAGGCAATACCGTGCTTGTGGTAGAGCACGACGAAGATACGATTGCGGCGGCTGACTATCTGGTGGATGTTGGGCCGGGTGCTGGCGTGCACGGTGGGGAGATCGTGGCATACGGCACGCCAGCAGAGGTAGCACGCATGCCACAAAGCATCACTGGTCGATATCTGTCTGGTGCGGAGAAGATCCCAGTGCCAGCCCAGCGTCGTCCGATTGAGCAGGGCCGTGCACTAATAATCCGCGGGGCACGCGAGAATAATCTCAAGAATATCGACGTGACTATCCCGCTTGGTGTCCTTACGCTGGTGACGGGGGTGAGTGGCAGTGGCAAGTCGACGCTCGTCAATAGCATTCTCGCCAACGAGCTCACTGCCCGTTTACACCGCGCCCAAGCAGTGCCAGGTGCACATGATGCAATCGATGGGGTCGAGCAGCTCGATAAAGCAATTGTCATCGACCAGTCGGCAATTGGTCGCACCCCGCGCTCCAACCCTGCTACCTATACCGGTGTCTTTACGCAGATTCGCGAGCTTTTTGCGGGCACGCCTGAGGCGAATATCCGCGGCTACAAGCCAGGGCGCTTTAGCTTCAACGTTAAGGGTGGGCGCTGCGAGCACTGCCAGGGCGATGGCGTTATTAAGATAGAGATGCACTTCTTGCCCGATGTCTATATTCAATGCCCCGAGTGTCATGGTAAACGCTATAATCGTGAGGCGCTTGAGATCACCTACAAAGGTAAGACGATTAGCGACGTCCTGGATATGACGGTCGAGCAAGCCTGTGAGTTCTTTGCTAATATTCCTGCAATTGCTCGCAAGTTGACAACGATCAACGAGGTGGGCCTTGGCTATATCAAGCTTGGCCAGCCCGCCACGACCTTTAGTGGTGGCGAGGCGCAGCGTATTAAACTTGCTACCGAGCTAAGCCGGCGCACGACTGGCAAGACACTCTATATTCTCGACGAACCAACTACCGGCCTGCACACCGCCGACGTCAAGAAGCTACTCGAGATTCTCCAACGCCTCGTAGCGGGCGGCAATAGTATGGTTATCATTGAGCATAATCTTGAGGTTATCAAATGCGCTGACCATATCATCGACATGGGCCCCGAAGGCGGGCAGGGCGGCGGTACCATCATCGCCAGTGGTACACCTGAGGAAGTCGCGCATAACCCAGCATCGTTTACGGGGAAGTATTTGCGGCCGCTCTTGGGATGAGGTGAATCCTTGTAGTCCAGTGCCTCATGTCTGAGTCTCTCAATCTCACCAATCCTCACACTCAATCGGATGAAGTGATGAGAAGGTGAGGCTTAAACAGTATCCGCGCTATGACCCTTGAGGCATGATAGGATAGTGAGAGTAATATATACGTATAAAACCAAGGCAAAGTTTATCCACTATGAAATCAAAACAGTCACAACCTGATAGGCAATCATATCGCACCGCCATTCTTCGCTATGCCCAGCGCGATCAAGCGATGCGCCAGCAGTACTTGGCTGGTGGCGGGGTGTGGGATGCATCGCTCGATGCTGACTCGACTGAATTTTTGCGTACGATTGTGGCGGCGATCGGTTGGCCAACAATACGTATGGTGGGCAAGGAGGCCTCGGCTGCAGCATGGTTGCTGTTGCAGCATTCGCCAGATATCGACTTTATGGAGCACTGCCTTGAGCTAATGAAGGCAGCGCCACGTGACGAAGTCGCGCTGCGCGATATAGCCTTCCTCGAGGATCGGGTGTGTTTACTGCGTGGTCGGCCACAGATATATGGCTCGCAGTTTCAGGGGCGGGGTAAAACCCTTCGTCTCTATCCAGTCCAAGATACTGAGCGGCTTGATGAGCGCCGTGCGGCGATGGGTCTGCCACCATTTGAAGAGTATGAAAAGCAGATTCGTCAGATGTATGGCGACGAACCGCCAGCTGCTAGATAAGAGGTATAGGGCAAAAATCTCGGATAGTCGAACAAGACAAAACAAAGAGTCAGCTGTTCATGCGCTGACTCTTTTTACACAATATGTACTGAGGTTATTTCTTTGTTCGCTTGCCCGTACTGAGTAGGACAGAAAATTGGTACTTGAGCTTATCGCGGGTTGATTTTTGTTTGAGCGCATGGATGACCATCGGTGCAACGGAAATAAGGATGATAATAATTGCGGCGACCTCAATATTGACCCCAGCCCTAGTAAGGATTTCGCCTGCAAAGTAGCCAAGATAGGTGAAGATGGCGGCCCATAGTGCACCGCCGACGATGTTAAACAGGAGGAACGTATTGTAGTGCATCTTGCTCGCGCCAGCCACAATTGGGGCAAAGGTGCGCACGATGGGCACAAAGCGTGCCAGCACAATCGTGAGTGAGCCATGCTTTTGGTAGAATTGCTCGGCTTGCTCGAGATATTTTTTCTTAAAAAAGCGCGAGTTGGGCTTGAGAAAAAGCTTGCGCCCAACTTTGTGGCCAAAGGCATAGCCAGTGCTATCGCCAAGGATTGCCATAAGAGCGATCGCTGCAACAAAGAGATGAATATTGAGTGGGTGGCCAAACAGGCGAAGGATCTCTTGATTCACCATATAGCCTGCCGTAAAGAGTAGACTATCCCCTGGCAAGACAAAGCCAATCAAGAGGCCAGACTCTGCATAGACCACGAGCAAAACCGCGGCAATGCCGAGGCCAGTAATTGCATGTATAAGTGATTCCATTGCGCTTTAGTATACCATACTTTGCTCGGGGAAGGGAGTTCTTTGCTGCTTTTGGCCCACCTGGCACAAAAATGCTATACTAAAGAGGCAATATTACTTAACTCCGGAAACATATCCGAAAGGAGAACTATGGGAGATAAGATAACACTAAGGATCGAGACACGATCAATTCACGGTAAGAAAGTTCGCCAATTGCGCCGCCAGGGCATAACGCCAGCGGTGGTGTATGGTGCTGGTATGGATGCTGCTGATGTGCAAGCACCGAGTGGTGAGGTAGCAAAGGTTGTGGCAGCAGCTGGCCGCCACACACCAATTCATTTGACAGGGGTTAAGCGGCGCATTGCGCTTATCAAAAGTATCGATTACGACCCAACGCGAGTGGGCGTGATTCGCCACATTGCCCTGCATGCGGTGCGTGCAGACGAGTCGGTTACGGCAGAGGTGCCAGTGCGCCTTATTGGTATGGGTGAGTCTGAAGCTGAGAAGAATGGACTAGTCGTGCTGCAAGCAATTGAGAAGGTTGAGGTGAAGGCCCTGCCGATGGATTTACCTGAAACGCTTGATGTTTCGGTGCTTGGTCTAGCCAGTGAGGGTGACCGCGTGACAGTGGGCGACATCACACTACCTGAGGGTGTTGAACTGGTCGAACACGACGATGGTCGTGAAGGTACTGCCGATGATGACGTGACGGTGAAGGACCTCGTCATTGCGAGTGCCTACGAGCCAAGTGCACTTGCTGCCGCTAATGAGGCCGCCGCTGGTGCCGCCGAAAACGCGGATGCTGAAGACGTTGCAGCCGAGCAGGGTAACGACGATGCAGCAGCATAGCACCTAGCGAGTGGTATCTCTAAGTAGCACTTACAAGAGCGATTAATCATAAAAGAAACCAGTCGTGTGAGGCTGGTTTCTTATGCTATGCCGGCCGTAATTATGCAGCCGCTACACTGCGAGGAATCCGCCATCCACCACAATTTCCGCCCCATTAACGTACTGACTCATCGGCGTACCAAGCCACAGCGCAGTGCAGGCAACGTCATCGGGCTGGCCCAGATTCTTGGCAGGAAGGCGGAGGTTATAGGTGAGGCCAGTCTTGATGATGGAGAAGTTGAGCTTCTTGAGCGCCGCAAGCCCCATCTTCTGAGCACCTGGTGTGCTGATGCCGCCCGGCAAAATAGTATTGACTCTCCAGCCGCTCCGCCCAAAGTCTTTGACGAGCCCACGGCTCAGCGCAAGGACGCTGGCTTTGCTCATGGCGTAGAGTGTCATGTCGTAGGTCATACCCTTGAGGGCTTCGATGGAGCTGATGTTAATGATAGTACCTGGCGATGTGCGCCGGGCGATCATTTCTTGACACATGGTGAGCACTGCCCGGGTGTTGATCTGGATTGTTTTGTCGAAGGTTGCCTGGTCGATATTAGCGAGCTTGACTGGCGCGAAAATACCAGCGTTGTTGATGAGAATATCTGGCGTTGGGGTGATGTCGTGCCACAGCGAGGTGATAGCACTGTTGTCGGAGAGGTCGACGATGTGCGTTGTGGCAGCAGCGTCAAATTGCTCGCGCAGCTCGGTAGCAGTTTGCTGCAATGCGTCGCCATCGCGATCAACGAGCTGGAGGATGGCTCCAGCCTCGGCATAGCGCCATGCGATCGCCTTGCCAATACCCATCGCGGCACCAGTGACGAGTACCGTCTTGTTCGTCAGCTTCAGTAATTCATGCAGGGGAGTTGGATGTGTTGTCATGTCATTAGTATAGCATAACCAGTATGAATCGGGTGTAGTATCTATTGCAAGAGTTTCGTACCTCAGGCTTTGAAGCCCTATGCTAGTAGTATACGAGGTGATATTTCTTTGAGTGGATTGGCTTCTCAAAACGAACACTAGAAGTAAAGAGTGTTCGCACTGAGCATATAGGGTTTGGAAAATAATCGAAGAAAAGCATTGTCTTTTTATTGTAAATCAATTACAATAGCTGCATGGAGCAAGTAGTGCAACGCCGGACGACGAAATACACCGATCGAGTGATTGCGATTCTTCGCCAGCTGCAGCATGCCACCAACGCCGAGATTGCAGCCGCGCTACGCCACGACTACCCCCGTGTCAGCGCGACCACCGTGCATCGCATTACCCAGCGGTTGCAGGCGGACGGAGTGATTGGCTTGGCACCAGCAACGGCGCACGGCTGCCTACGCTACGATAGCAATCCTGCGCCGCATGACCACTTTGTCTGCAGCTCCTGCGATGGTCTGCATGATATCACCATCGCGCCAGCGCTGCGGCGTGAGCTTGCGCGGCAGGTAGCAGACTGCCTTGTCGATGGGCCGCTCATCATTACTGGCACATGCCACCCCTGTCATCACGATAATCATAATTCATAAGGAGAAAAAATCATGGCACTATATAATACCACTACCAAGCAAGAATTTGAGGAGCATGCTCTTCAGAGCGAGCGGCCAGTGCTGGTCGACTTTTGGGCACCGTGGTGCCCACCGTGCCGTGCAATGGCACCACTGCTTGAGCAGATTGCTGAAGAGACGGAATTCGACGTTGTCAAGGTCGATACCGAAGCAAGCCAAGATAATGCAGCGCTTGCCCTGCAGCACCAAGTGCAGAGTATCCCCAACATGAAGATCTTCAAGAGCGGTGCTGTGGTGGCAGAACTGGTCGGCATGAAGCCAAAGCAAGTACTGATTGATGCCCTGCAACAAGCCGACGCCTAATTACTTTACTAACAGATTTCCTCCTCAGGACCAGCACAGATGTGCTGGTCCTTTTATTATGGGGTGTCGTTACTTTCATTAGTGAGGAACCCACCACTCTGTCGCGACCATAATCGTGCATATATACCACCTCTTGCTAGTAACTCGTCATGGCTTCCCTCTTCCACAATATGACCCTCATCAACCACAACAATTCGGTCTAGCGCTGCAATCGTACTCAATCGGTGCGCCACCACAATTGATGTCCGTCCCTGCATGAGTGTCTCAAGCGACTGCTGAATCAGCGCCTCTGACTCAGAATCTAATGCACTAGTCGCTTCGTCGAGCACTAATAGAGGCGCATCCTTGAGAATAGCTCGTGCAATCGCAATCCGCTGCCGCTGCCCACCAGATAGCTTCACGCCGCGCTCACCAACTACTGTTTCTAGCCCCTCTGGCAACTGTGTAATAAATTCCCAGGCATGAGCTTGCTTTGCCGCCAGTATAATATCGTCCTGTGTTGCTTCTGGTCTCCCGTAGGCAATGTTCTCCCGAATTGATCGATGAAACAAGAGTGGTTCCTGTGGCACGTACGCAATCTGCTGCCGCAAACTCTCTTGTGTTACCATCCGAATATCCTGTCCATCGATCAAAATCGCTCCACTGGTTGGGTCATAAAATCGCAACAACAACTTCGTCAGTGTTGTCTTGCCTGCGCCACTGGTGCCGACGAGGCCGAGTTTTTGGTTAGGTTCTATTTGGAGCGAGAAGTCACGAAATAGCACGCGATTTGGGTCATCATCGTGTGCAAAGCTTATATGATCAAACGTGATAGCGCCGCGTGAGATATTCAGTGCTGCGTCACTCGTATTAACCAGTTGCGCTGGAGTGTGCAAAATCTCGACCATGGTCTGGGCGTCGCCGAGGATGCGGTTGTAGTTGCGCATAATACCATTCATATTCCACAGCTCACGCACTGCACTATTTGTGTAGGTGATGATAAGATAAACTGTTGCAACGGAAATTGTGCTGTGCTGAGCGGCATAAACTGCGAAGACGATAGCACCAATCTTGATGGCAGTATTGACTGTAGAGAAGAAACTGCTCGTGATGATATATGTACGCATAGTGCTGAGGCCAGCAGTGCGCCAGTTTTCTACTGCCACGGCGAAGCGTTTCTGCTCAAGTATCTCACTACTAGACGATTTAACAGCTAGAATGTTTGATACCATATCCGTCAACTGACCACTGATGGTATTGCTTGCCTCAGCTTCTTGCTCACTCAAACGAGCGAGTGGCTTAGAGCCAACATAAACCACAGTGCTAAAGATCACAGAAAAAAGTGCCAAAAACAGTGCATACTGCCACAGCATTGTGGCTAAAACGATAATTGATCCGACAAGTGAGATAACCAGTGGCAGGACCGACCAAATGATTACATCCCAAAAGCGATCGACTGCGCCAGCCAGTTTATTTGCTTGACTCACCAGCGCTCCGCCAAAGCGATTAGCATGGAACGAAACACTCTCGTGGCTGAGTTTAGCAAAAATCTTGGTATAGAGATCACGCTGCATTGCCATGGTGAATGGCCACATAATGCGCATCGTCAAGCGCCAACCGATTACTTCTGACCAAAGTTGACTCAGTGTATACATTCCTACAAGCGACCACACATCACTACTGTTATATAGATGGCCACTTTGGATAATATCGAGTAACCGTGCAATAATGAGCGGCCCAACAAAAGTACTGACTATAAATGTCGTTGCCGCAACCACCAGCGCTGCTGCACGCTGCCATCGATATGGCTGAGATGTTTGCCATAATGTACGAAATATGGTACGGCTCGTAGTAGGTTGCAAGATAAACTCCTTCGTTGTATAGACGTATAAATATTATACCTTAGAAAAATACCGTTTCGCTTGTTGAATCATACATGCTCCAATATCTCCTTGGCCAATGATGTGGTTTACGTCATTGATATCAACAAGGGTATGCGCAGTGATATCACCACCAGGATCGTGAGTAAACTCGCCAATTTTCTCGAGCTTTGTATAGACACGAAACTGGTATACGCGCGTGCCGTTTGGCTCAAGGCAGCACTGGTATCCGAGTGGCTGCCATTCAATAACGCGCATATTGCATTCTTCTACCATCTCTCGTGTGATGGTTTGCTCAATTGTCTCCCCAGATTCAGTTTTGCCGCCAGGGAGATTATAGCTCTTCTTGACCGCATTATAGACGAGCGGAACGGAACCAGCTAAGTCACCGATCGTATAGACTTGCTGCCAGGGGAGATCGGGTATAACAGATTTTTGTTGTATAGTACACCAAAAAACAAAAATGGTTTTGCCGCCATACTGAAAGGAAGATGATATATCGTATACCCATAGACAAAACTATATTACGAAACGGAAAAAGATGAAATAGCTTTTGATAGCTACTTTCGTGTATACTATGCACTAAAGAATGCGTCAAGAAAAAACACTCCTACCAATCTGTCAAGCGGGCGATCCGGTGCTGCGTGAGAAAGCGAGGCATGTGAGCCGCGAAGAAATCACCACACCAGCGGTGCAGCAGCTTATTGCAAATATTAAGCACACCGTAGCGGAGAGAGATTATGGGGTTGGGCTGGCTGCACCCCAAGTGGGGCAGGCCTTGGCGCTGAGCGTGATTGCTATCAAGCCGACGCCAAACCGCCCAGACCGCGAGCCATTTGAGCAAGTTATTATCAATCCATCATACACTGGCATTGGCCAGACAACGGGTATGTGGGAGGGCTGCGCCAGTGGTGATGAGGGGCGGCTCTTTGCACAGGCGCAGCGCTATCAACAGATCAATGCTCAGTGGGATGATGAGTGGGGTGAGCATCATACTGCGGTGCTGGATGGCTTTGTTGCTCATGTCTTTCAACACGAAGCTGACCACTGTCAAGGCATACTTTTCTTTGACCGAGTGACAGATACGACGACCTACATGACGGCAGCAGAGTATCGCAAGCGCATCGTGCGGCGGTAAGTTGCATTTAAGTCCCGCTTCACTTCTCTCAAGATCAGTGATTATTCGCCAAAAATGATTGCTTAACTTGCTGGTAGGCGTCGCGGAACGGCACACCTTTTTCCACCAATTCATTGATTTTGGCAACAGTATAGAGCTCATCGGTCATCGCCTCAGCCAATTGCTTAGTGTTGGCTTCTAGCTCGCTTACGCAAAGCGCCAAAACCTCTAGCGTATTGAGGGCCGAAGTGAAGGCATCCATGGTGATCTTTTTGGTTAGTTGTAAGTCGCGGTGATAACCACTGCCAGCACCTGTCGAAATAGCTTGCAGCTGCAAGGCATAGTTCGGATAGGCGTGAGCAGTGGCACGCATGATCTCAAAGACGTCGTAGTTACGCTTGTGCGGCATGATGGATGAGCCCGTGGTCATAGTGACGGGCAATTTGAAATAGTTAAACTCCTGCGAGGTAAATAGCAACATGTCTTCAGCAAATTTGCCAGCAAAGACCATGATTGGGTTTAGCGCCTGTACGGCAATCAGTTCAAAAACGCCGCGCGACAGGCCGCAATACATTGGATTTTCCTGTACTTTGGCGAAGCCTAACTCACTGGTCGTCATCTGGCGGTCAAGTGGTAGGGTGACGCCAAAACCAGCAGCACTGCCCAGCGGGTTTTGGTCGATGGCGGCAATGCTGTGTGCGACCAATTGCTGGAGGTCATGAAACGCATCGTGATATGAGCCAAGCCACATACCGACGGTAGTAGGCATAGCCTTTTGGGTGTGGGTGTAGCCAGGCATTTCAGTCTGGCCAATGGCGGCAATTTTGCCAGCATAGGCCTGGGCGACTGTTGCCAATTTGCCCGCTACTGCTTCAAGTTCCGTTTTGATGAACAGTCGCATCATCACCAAGGCTTGGTCATTGCGGCTTCGGCCAGTATGAACCTTTTTGCCAATCGGTCCGAGTTTTTCTGTTAGATATAGCTCAATGGCAGTGTGGCCATCTTCGTGTTCGCTGGTGAGGGTGAAGGTACCGGTTTTCCACTCGTTAAGTAGCTCGTCCAAGGCCGCTGCCAATTGTTGATATTCGTCGCTGGTCAGCACGCCAATTTTTTCTAGCATGTGAGCATGCGCTTTGGTCGCGGTAATGTCGTGACCGAGTAAGTGCTGGTCCAATACCTGATCATCGCCAACAGTGTATGCCTCGACCAATGGATGGAGTGAGCCGGTTGCGGTTGATTGCCATAGTTTACTTGCCATATGAGTATGCTCCTTCAGCTGTTCGCTGACTTAATGAATATAATTCAATGAATCCGGCGGACGAATTCTGGTTGAATGCGTCGTTGGAATCAAACGTTGCAAGATTGATATCAAACAACGAATGTGGTGAGTCTACGCTGACGACGGTGATGGTGCCTTTGTACAGGCGGACCGTTACCGTACCAGTGACTTTTTGGTTCTGATCATCAATGTAGGCGTTAATGTGATGGACGGCTGGCTCGTACCACTGAGCTGCGTAGGTGAGATAGGCCCATTTTTTGTCCATTTCGGCTTTGAGTTCATTTTCAACGCGGGTCGAGACCAATTGCTCAAGCTTTTGATGGGCAGCAATCAAGATGGCAGCGCCAGGGTTTTCGTAGACACCACGCACCTTCAGTCCGACCAGCCGATCTTCAATAAGGGTTGATACGCCGACGCCGTGTTTGCGGCCGATCTGGTTGCAGTGCTGGATGAGTGCTTGAAGTGAAAAGTGACGGTTATCGACAGCGACAGGCACGCCTTTGATGAATTCAATGGTGATATCTTCGGCTTCGTCTGGTGTGTATTTGATGGTTGAGCACCAATTGAGAATGGCGTGGTAGTTTGGCTTAAGTGAGGGTGATTCAATTTCGCCGCCTTCGCTGGTGATGCCCCACATGTTTTCATCGGTCGAATAAGGCGATTCTTGAGTATGCGGCACGGGGATGTTGTGCTTCTTGGCATAGGCAAGCTCTTCCTCTCGGCCCATACTCCACTCACGTACTGGTGCTAAGATCTTGAGTTTAGGGCTCAGCGTGGTGATGTACGTTTCGAAGCGAACTTGGTCGTTTCCTTTACCAGTGGCACCATGTGCGATGACTGTGCAGTTGTACTTTTCGGCATATTCGACGGCTAATTGCGAGATGATGATGCGCCCCAATGGCGTGCAGAGGGCATAGCCACCTTGGTAATCAGCATTGGCTTTAATGGCTAGTGATAGTAGCTCATCGGCGAAGCGGTCGCGAGCATCAACCGTGATGGTTTCTATAGCGCCGAGCATTTTGGCCTTTTCGGCGATGGCGTCGAGATCGTCAACAGTCTGACCAATATTAACCGTGAGGGTGATGACGTTGCAGTTATATTTTTCTTGGAGCCACTTAAGCATGACGGAGGTGTCGAGGCCTCCTGAATAGAGTAAGAGGCACGTGTCAAACTCGCCATTTGCCGCCTCGTGGCTGGCAACTTTAGTGTAGTGAGGTGTGTCGTGATTCATATCCTTCCTTTCTATAATAATTAAAAAGAGCCGCTCGGATGAGGGCTCTTTCGTTGGTTTTATACTATACGACTAATTAGCCCTCTGAATCAGAGCGGCGACGACGAGCAACGATAACGATGTTGTGTCGATATGTCATACTAACACCATAGCACACCGCGCATATTTTTCACAATACTTTTACGTAAATCTTACGATTACCTCTTCCAGTGTTAGCTTCTCCTCACTCACACTTCATCCGATGGAGTGTGAAATCGATCGTTATGATCGATTTCAGCCCAGCGCAAGAGGTCGATGTCTGGGAGACATCGACCCTTATAGTGTTCTGTCGGAGGGAGTGTGAGTGAGGAGTTTGAGAGAGCGGTGAGATTTTGATATTCAAGCACTTTCATATAAATTGCGCTACAATAGTCATATACATTGGTATGACGAGGGGATAAAATCGTGCAGCAATATAACAAAGAAGCGCCTAGTATAGGCGTATGAGTGGACGAGCAGTGAATATTCTCCTCGTTGAAGACGAACCAACCCTCCGAGCTGGTACTGAGCAGTTCCTCGTGCAGCGCGGCTTTACGGTGATAGTAGCAGCTAGCGGTGAGGAAGCGCTGGAGCAATTTGCCGAGGCGGACGCTATTATCCTCGATATTATGCTGCCAGGGATGAGCGGGATCGAGGTGCTGCACCGAATTCGCCAAGCGAGCGACGTGCCGGTACTGATGCTAACAGCACTACATGATGAGCCGATACAGATCGCTAGTTTTGACGAGCTGGCGGATGACTATATGAGTAAGCCGTTTTCGCTCGTGATTTTGGAAAAGCGAATTAAGGCGCTACTGCGCCGCCAGCAACCCACCGTAACCTTATGGCGCCGCGGCTTGGCCTCAGTGGATTTTGCGGCCTATCAAGGGTTTTATGATAATACTGACGCGCACCTTAAGCCTAAGGAAGTACAGCTGCTCAAGCTGCTGGTAGATAATCCAAACATGGTCTGGAGCCGGCAGGCTATTATCGACCGACTGTGGCGCGATGATGAGGTGCCGTTCGATCGAGTGATCGATGTTTACATCAAAAACCTGCGCAAGAAATTGCACCTCGACTGCATCGTCACGGTAAAGGGAGTGGGTTATCGCTATGAAGCGGCTTAAATTATTTCCTAAAACATTTTTAGTATCGATCGGCCTATTCGCAGTGCTGATCATCCTCGTGCATGCGCTGGTCTACACCCTGATGCCGCAATTTTATCTGCAGCAAAAAGAGCGAGAGGCCGCGGATAATCTTACAGCGCTGACGACTAAATTGCGCGGCAAGTCCACCGAAGACATACGCCGGATCAGCCAAGAGTTTGCTACCATGAACAACGTTAATATCACGCTGACAATTGATGGGCGTGACCAGTACTTTCAGGGCTTTGAGTCTATCAATATCGTGACGGACAGCGGCAAACCAGTCGCCACCAGCGTGGTAAAAATTGCTGATGGGCAGACAGTTGATCCACGCTCGGTGATTTTGCAGCAGGGTACTGTGACGGATAAACAGGGGCGAGCGATCGCGGTCAAGCTACTGGCCGACGTGGCACCCGTCACCCAGGCCAAGCTCGCCACGCTGCATGTATTACCGTATACCATGCTTGGCTCGCTACTGGTAGCACTGTTGTTTTCCTACATCTACAGCCGCTTTGTGACGCGGCCGATTCGCCAGATGGCCGCGGTAACCACGACCATGCAGCAGCTGGAAAAGGACGCGCACTACCCGGTAAATAGCAGTGATGAAATTGGCGTGCTGGGACGAAATATTAATGAACTCTATCAAAATCTGTGGCAAACGATTCGCTCGCTCGAGCATGAAAATAAACGGATCACCCAGTTAGAAAAGGAAAAAATCGCTTTCCTGCGCGCGGCTTCGCATGAGCTAAAAACGCCGCTCGCGGCCCTCCGGATCATGCTCGAAAATATGCAGCTGAACATCGGTGAATATAAAAATCGCGATCAGTACCTGGCGGAATCGGTGGCGCAGGTTGACCGTGTGGCGGCAATGGTGAATGACGTCTTGCGTTCTGGCAGTGTGGCCGAGCAGGCTTTGCGCCAAGAGAAGCGGCTGCGGGTTGATAAGCTGATTACCGAGGTGGTTGCCGATTATACGCTGCTGGCAAAAACACGCGGTATGACGTTCGCGGTTAACACGCAGCCAGTGACTATCAACGCGAACCGTGATATGATGCGCCATATCATCTCGAACTTGGTGTCAAACGCGGTACGCCACGGTAACGCTGGGAGCGTGATAAAAATTGCTTGTGACCAGCATGAACTAGCTATTGAAAACGCTTGCAAACCACTTACTACGCAGCAACTCCAGCACGCTTTCGATCCGTTTTATCGCAACCCTAGCGACAAGAAGCAGCACGCTGATAGCAGTGGCATCGGCCTCTACACCGTAAAGATGCTGCTCGACACCAAGGGTCTAGACTACAGCTTTGTACCGCACGGGCAGGGCATGCGGTTTGTAGTAAAGCTCGCGTAATAGAGCATTAAACCTTCGTAATAAAAGGTGTTGTAGCCAGGGCTTCTATCTTCTTGGCTATGTCTGTAAAATCGTCCATCTCCTTAAAACTATCCCATGCTACCCAGGCAAATGTACTTGATTCTCTTTGGTCGATCGTGATAGCTAAGTCGTCATCACTCCAAAATAAATACTGTAGGTCGTAATGATAATGTGCCTGCTCTTGCTTCTTTGGGTTTTCGGGTATATATTGCACGCCAATGTTAAATGGGACGCATTTGTTGTGTATATCGACATATTGGTAAAGTAGTTGTGCGCTATTAATACCGGTCTCCTCTTGTAGCTCACGCCGAGCAGCATTAAGTGGAGAATTGTCACTTTCGTCAATATGTCCACCTGGTTGGAGATACTTTCCAAGGAAGTTATGATGAACAAGGGCAACGTGATACGTGCTTTTTGAAACGACAAATGTCGAAGCAGTAAAATGTCCCAAGAAATTTTTGCGGTCGATTACTTGGTTATCGCTTTGTCTGGAGAGCTGTTCTTTGAGTGTTGTAAACGCCTCACCACTGGTATCATAATACTTGCTGTAGACATCAAATAACTGCTTGTATATACCCATATAAAATGACGTTTCCTTTCTTTTGTTAGTTGCCTAATAGAGTATGACGTGTGCCTAGAGAAGTACCGTGTCAACTCAATTATTTTCCTTTCTTAGCTTATTCTTGAGGTCTCGAATATAGCGCCTTTGCTGTTGATGTAGATAGAAGTAGACAAAGGGTTTGATAATAAATCTCTTTGCGATAATATCCTCGGTGAATTCGAGATTCGTCATCGTACCGTACTGCGAGAATACGCCCGTCCAATGGCCTTGAATGGCGTCATTTTCTATATCAAACTCCCACAATTTGTATTGATCTACACGCGTCACTTTGAAATGAGTCTCAACCCCTTGTGTGGTCACCTCGATAAAGGTAGATTCATCGATTACTTTTATAGCCTGCAAATCACTGCGCCAGCGAATGTCATGAAGGTTGGTAACCGTATCCCAAACTCTTTCAACTGGGTATGATAAAGTGGCGGTTATACGTGATCTTGTCATATAATGAATAATCTCTTAGATAGCACTTCTTCCAGTATACTTGGTCTATCATTATGGGGAAAATACAAAATGCTCACTTTGGCAGTGGTTCACGAGTAACAATATAATTACGCCCAACTAACGGTGGCAAAAGTGCTATAATCTAATAGATATAACATCAGCAAAGCTCAACACGTAACGAGGAAATCATGGATGGATTTATTTTAGTGGCAATAAAATTGCTCATTGGCTTTTTTGCCCTGACGATAATAATTAATCTTTCAGGCAAGGGTAATTTGTCGCCATCATCTGCTAGCGATCAAGTGCAGAACTATGTGCTCGGCGGTATTATTGGCGGCGTTATTTATAATAATGAAATCCAAATACTGGATTACATCGGTATTTTGTGTATATGGTGCGCCCTGGTGCTGACGTTGAAATGGGTCAAGCAGCATAATGTGAGGGCAAAGCAGCTCATAGATGGCAAGGCATTAATTATTATTGATAATGGAAAAATCAACATTGAAAATTGCAAGAAAGTTGGTTTGAGTGCTCATGACGTATCCTTCAAATTGCGAACGCAGAATATCTATTCGACAGAAAAGGTAAAAAGAGCCGTCGTGGAGCAAGATGGTGAATTGATCATCACACAGGAAGGGGAAGAAAATCCAAAGTTCCCATTGATAACAGATGGGCAATTGCAAACTGATATTTTGCAGGTAATTGGCAAGGACGAGAAATGGCTGCTGGGAGAAATGAAAAAGCAGGGGCTGAAGGCGTATAGTGACGTATTTTTGGGAGAGTATGTGGACGGGAAGCTGATTCTGACGGCTTATTGATAAAACGTATGAAAGTTATTACCAAAAAATCTTACCCCGATTTATTCGAAAAAGTCCTAGCGGGCGAGAAAACATTTGATATGAGGATGGCTGATTTTGACATCCAACCCGGCGACGTCCTGGAACAGATTGAGGTAAATTATGACGGAACACCAACCGGCCGCACAGTTCGTCACGTAGTCGGCGAAGTTTTACGCACGAAAGAAATCGATTTTTGGAGACAAGACGACATTGATCAATACGGCTATCAAGTGATGTCACTTACCGAGCGGGTTGATTAATGATGTTAATACGATACAGCAAAGCCCACGCGTTGCCCCGATAGCTCATGTTATTTATTCTGCTATAATAAATTCATTATGATTACACACCAATTGAAACTAGCAACAGAACCTTTTGACGCTATAGTCTCTGGCAATAAAACCATCGAATCACGACTATACGATGAAAAGCGCCAGAAGATACAGCTTGGCGACGAGATTGTTTTTACTAATAGAGATAACCCTAGTCAAAATACTACTGTTAAAGTGGTTGGTTTACTGCGCTACGCGACGTTCCATGATTTATTCTCGCATAATAATCCACGGAAATTTGGCGGCGAGAGTGTTGAGTGGCTAGAGAATCAGATTAGTGAATTTTATTCTATTGAAGACCAGCGATTATATGGGGTAGTAGGGATTGAGTTTATACTAATATGATGACCTACGATAGTTGTATTATGTGATTGTGACTATATCGCCCACTCATTTCACATTCCCTTCACACACCCCTGCTACACTGACATAGAATCAAGAAAGGAGATCTATGTCATTTGTGCAACGTGCCTGGCTCTATATCACCAGGAAAAAACTCAAAACGCTGATTTTGCTGGCGATTTTGCTGTGTATGTCGACGATTATGCTGAGTGGATTTGCCATTAAGCATTCGACCGACGCGGCGGCGCAGTCGCTGGACAAAACACTCAAGGCCGGCTTCACGCTGGGCAATAATCCGCGCACCAATCCAGGAACCGCCCGCGGCTCAGGAACGGTGTCGAACAAAGACATCGACGCGGTGAAGAACCTGGAAGGCGTGACGGATTATGTCAAGCGCCAGAATGCCACGGTCGATTTTATCAATACCAAACTGGTGCCACTACCGAGCGGGGGCAGCGGCTATGACGCCGAGAAAGACAAACAATTTGGCAACGCCGCGACCATCCTCGGCGTCAACAAATCCGAATTTGAAACCAAGTTCCGAGCTGGCGCACTCAAGCTCATCGCTGGCCGGCACATCACCAAGAATGATTCACACAAGATTTTGGTGCACGAAGCTTTTGCCAAGGCAAATAACCTGAAGCTGGGCGACAAAATTAAGTTAAAGGCCAATCAATACGACACCGACAATGAGCATCCGTCCAAGGACGAGGTTGAAGTGGAAATCGTCGGTATATTTAATGGCAAAAACCCAAAGCAGGCGACGTACCAGGTGGAGTTGTTCGAGAATTTGTTCTTGACCGATCTCACGACAACTCGTCAGCTGAATGCCTATACCGCGCAAAATGAGATTTACCAGGACGCCACGTTCTTCACCAAAGGCACCAAGCAGCTGGACGAGGTGATGGCGCGGGCAAATAAATTGCCGGTCAATTGGCAAAAGTATCAATTGAATAAAAATAGCCAGGAACTGGCTGGCGTGACTGGTGCGGTGAACGGCGTGTACGGCCTGATCGACGGTATGCTGTGGGCAACGGCGCTGGTTAGTATCGCGGTGATTGGTATGGTGCTGTACCTATGGATGAACGAGCGCAAGCGTGAAGCAGGCGTACTCTTGGCGACGGGTGTGCCGCAGTCCAAGATTGTACTGCAATATATCGCTGAACTGGTGATGATCGCGATGCTGAGCTTCGGCGCGTCGTACGCTACCGCAGGGCTGATTGCCCAGCAAATGGGTGATCACGTGGTGTCGCAGGCGGCGCAGAATGCTACGCGTCAAGCTGGCAGTTCGCTTGGCGGTGCGTCGCTCGGTGCTGACGCTGACTCGGTGACGTCATCGCGTACACTGGACAAGGTGACGGTTGGTGTGCAACCGACGGATCTGCTGGCGGTATGGGGCGCTGGGCTGGCGGTGATTATCATTGCGGTACTCTTGGCTTCGCGGCCGATTACCCAGTCAACGCCAAAAGAATTACTAACTGAAGTGGACTAGGGGCGAACGATGACGATTATCACACGAGCCTGGACGGCTGTGGCGCGGCGGCGGCGTCGCAGCCTGACCATCGCCCTGATTATGACGCTGATTTTCACGCTGCTGATCGGCACGCTGACGGTGCAGCAGACGATGGCGCAGCTGAAGCAATCAATTGAACGGAATATCCGCGCCGGCTTTAGTATCGCCAGCAAGCAGCCATCGGGCGAGGTGCCGATGGATATCGCGCAGCGAGTGCAGCGCCTGGACACGGTGAAAGCGCACAATTTCCAGACAGAGACCACTGCAGGGCTACCGGGTAAACAATTGGTTGACGTAGCGGGTAGCGGCGTGCAGCTGGACGCTGGGATCGCTGGCGAAGCAAAGGTGACGGGCGCGACACAGAGCGATATGCTCGGCGAGTTCACCGGTCGATTTTACCAACTAGAGCAGGGCAAGCACTTGACCGAGCACGATCAAAACGCGGCCCTGATTCACAAAACCTTTGCCGAGAAAAATAGCATCAGGCCAGGCGACAAGCTGGACATTACCAAAGACGGCCGGCGGGTGACGGTGACTGTCATGGGCATCTTCAGCGGCACAGGCGAAAAGCCAGCGGTTTTGCAGTCCGACATGGCGGAGAATCATCTCATCACCAACTTGGCTGCGGCGCAGCAGCTAACGGGTAGCAAGCAACTGACACGGGCAACGTATTTCGCCGAATATCCGCACCAGCTGAAGCTGCTAACGGATCGCGTCAAAAGCCTACCAAACGTCGATTGGCAAAAATTTAGCCTGACTGACAACGGGGCCGTGTTCGCTGGAGTTCTCCAAAACATCGCTGGCATGCAAAACATGTTGACAATTGCCACCATCGGCGCAGCCGCAGCGGGGCTGGCGGTGTTGTCACTGGTGCTGGTGTTCTGGGTGCGCGGCCGCTTGCATGAAATTGGCATCTTGCTGTCTATCGGCACGTCGAAGCGGCAGATTATCGGGCAATTCTTGGCGGAGCTGGCCATCATTGCCGCAGTCAGTTCGGTGTTCGCGCTCGCCATCGGCTCGATTGCCTCATCGCAAATTTCTACTGCCCTGACAGCACAAACGAGCCACAGCCAGCGTGTCGAAACAACTGTGGTGTACGCTGCACCAATAGCGACCTATCTGCAGGCTTTCGCCTTCGGCTACGTAGTCGTTCTGTTATCAGCTATCGCTGCCACCGCGCCAATCATGCGCCAATCACCAAAGCAAATTTTAGCAACATTAAGTTAGGAGTTATCATGTCATTACTTACGCTACGCGATATCATTTTTTCATACCCAGGCGGCACCAGCAACGTGCTGAATGGGATCAATTATCAATTTGAAAAAGGCACATTCTACGCCATCGTCGGTAGTTCTGGCGCTGGTAAATCGACCCTGCTCGGCCTACTAGCGGGGCTCGACACACCGACTAGTGGGCAGATTTTGTTTGATGATGAAGACATCGCCGAGCAGGGTTATTCGCATCATCGTAAACACAATATCTCGCTGGTGTTTCAGAATTATAACCTGATCGATTATCTGACGCCACTGGAAAACTTGAAATTGGTTAATGCCAAGGCTACCAACGAAACATTGTACACTATGGGACTGGACGACGATCACATTCACCGCAACGTTATGAAACTTTCTGGTGGACAGCAACAGCGTGTGGCGATTGGGCGAGCGCTCGTTTCACACGCACCGATCATCTTGGCGGACGAGCCGACCGGCAACCTGGACGAAACTACCGCTGCTGATATCATCACTATCCTGCGCCAAGCCGCTCACGAAAACAGCAAATGCGTCATCGTCGTCACCCACAGCAAGCAGCTGGCCAAACAAGCGGATGTGGTGCTGAAATTGAAGGATAAAACGCTCCAGCAAGAGCGCCGCAAACGGTGACAGCCTGCTTTGGCCAGGCGCCAGGGGATCTTGTATACTAGTAGTATGAGTACTCCACTCCACACCACAGCACAACCAATGCGCTACGCGCTGCTGCTCCGCGGTATTAATGTTGGCGGCAAGCATAAGGTAAGTATGGATCGCCTGAAGGCGGATCTGGCGGAGCTGGGCTTTCGCAATATCGTCTCGTATATCAATAGCGGCAATCTGTTTTTTGATAGCAGCGAGCCGGAGGAGGCGATCCAGCGCACATTGGCACGCTATTTTGACGCGACCTATGACTTCCCGGTGCCGTTTGTTGTCATCAGCGCTACTGCGCTTCAGCAAGAGGTAGCTCAGCTACCCAGCTGGTGGCAGGACGACGCTGCCTACCGGCGGGATGCGCTGTTCTACTTGCCAGAGGCGGACAAGATGGCGATTGAGGCAGAGGCAGCCACCTGGGCGAACGATCGCGAGCAGCTCCATTTTGGGCGTACGGCGTTCTTTTATTGTAATCACAATCAGGCCGACTATCTCACATCAAACTACCATAAAAAGCTCCTCAAAGCCCGGTTTTACAAGCAGCTCACGATCCGCAGCGGCAAAACCTTTCAGAAAATAATTGAGCTGACACTGGAGGACTAATGAATATCTACGCCTATCAACGCCCGCTTGGGCCTATTGCCGACGACGAGGCTTTGCGCCAGCAATTTATTGCGGTGTATGATGTTAAAACGCACCAGCAGGTCGTGCACTTTTGCCGTGCGTATGGTCATCGGCTACATGAGCTCACCAGCCACACCTTCCCATATAGCAGTGACATTGCTGATGCGTATGCTGGTATGGAGCAGTGGCTTGCTGGCGAGGCGAACTACCACGCGGCCCGCAACGCGAGCTTTCGGATTGGCCGCCAGGCGCGCTATACAACCGACCGAACGGTGGAGCGTTTCCTGCGCACTATGGCGCAGCTCATGGCGAGCCCGCATGTGAAATATCACGGGCTGTGGGCAAGCGACTTTGCTATCACCCTTATTAACACCATGTACCCAAATGATGAAGCGGCAGTGCGTAACGAACGTATAGCACAGATACAACTTTTGAAAAGCATTAACTAAATTTTAAATATAAATGCGTGTATAAAGGTACGTTTAATATGGTAGTATAACCTGCGGCTGGTGAGCAATTGAGCCAACTCCACAACTTCGCTATACTAAAAGATATGGCAAACGCGCAATCACACCCACTTCTTTACGAGCACATTTGCGCCGACCCAATGAATGCTGATTTTGCGGCACAGGGCTGGCCACCGGTCTATAGCGCCTCGGCTAGCTCGCGCATCATCATTGTTGGCCAGGCACCGGGTCGCATTGCTCAGGAGACAGGAGTGCCGTGGAATGATGCCAGTGGCCGCCTTTTGCGGCAGTGGCTTGGCGTGAGCGATGAGCAGTTTTACAACCCCGATCTCTTTGCGCTCATCCCCATGGATTTTTACTACCCCGGCAAGGGCGCACACGGCGATTTGCCGCCACGCAAGGAGTTTGCCAAGAAATGGCACCCAAAACTCCGTGCCCAGATGCCAGCAGTGCGCCTAACGATTCTGGTCGGTGCTTATGCGCAGAAGTACTATCTTGCCCACCAGGCAGAGAAAAATTTAACGGAAACGGTGGCGCAATTTGCGCAGTATTTGCCAGAGTATTTCCCACTGGTGCATCCATCGCCGCTGACTGCTCGCTGGCGAGCGCGTAATCCGTGGTTTGAGGCGGAGGTTATTCCAGTACTGCGACAGAAGGTTTGCCAAGCTTTAGAGTAATTATGAAGGCGTGTGAGTACTGCCGGGTAATGGCTCGGCTGTATTTTGTATCCGTATAGAACGCACTATGAATATTATTCGAACAAGATAAAAACGGACACAACAGAGTCGTACAATAGTATGCAAAACACTTCTCGTGTCCACAAAAGTATGGTATAACCAAGTGTATGAGACGATCCCCAGAAACAACTCTAGACAATTCATATTTCACATTAGTTGCAGCAGATTTTCATAATCGGATGGAAGACGTGGGAGATGCTCCCTATACTGTGGTTGGTGGGCTCGGTTTACACGCAGTCACTCATGCCGAGGAGATCGATTGGGATGATCGTGTAGTGCGGATTGGTAATATCTACCTGCCGCGGCGGCGTGAGAATAATGGCACGGTGCGAGATCTCGACACATTAGTGCATACAACAGATACAGTAGCAGCATATCGAGATGAGATGAAAGATGCGCTGGGTGGACTGCTTGTCCCTTCGGTATTTGGCCTTAGGCCATATGGCACTCCACTAATGAATACACTCAAAGGTTTGAGCCATTTCACTGGTGATCGCTATCTTAAAGAGGGCAAAGGGGGTGAAAAGGAACTTTACTGGCGTCTTGCTGGCAGCGAAACGAAGATTCCACTTGAAAGCCTTGATCCTTGGCGTGTCGAACAAGACGGCCAAACAGTTTGTACTATTCCTGGCCCCGTTGCTCAGCTCGGTGCGTATTATAACCGATCGATTACTGGCGTGCGCAAAAAGGATGAAAGGAAACTAACAGGGCTCGAGAACGTTGTCATGCCGAACGGCAAGATCAGCGATATCCCAAAGGAATATCGCGAGCAATTTTTTGCCTTTCTTGAGCAAGCAGAGAAGGTCAAACAGGCGCGACAAAAACTTGGTTTGACTGCGCTTAAAGCACATCTTTTGGCAGATCTTGAAACGAGAGACTGGGCTGTTAAGCTTGCTCAAGGCGAGCACGATGGTTTGTTCCGGCTATTTACCGGCAAGCAGTAGCTTCGCGCTATAATAGAAAGTATGAACGCCACCCTCTACGCCAAGCTCAAAACACTACCTCGCAGCCCGGGGGTGTACTTTCATAAGTCGGCCAGTGGGGAGGTGATTTATGTCGGCAAGGCGGCAGTGCTGCGCAACCGAGTGCGGCAGTATTTTCAGGATTCGCGCGGACGGGATAATAAGACCATGGCGCTGGTGGCGGAGATCCACGATACGGATTGGATCGAGACCGAAAGCGAGGTGGACGCCCTCTTTCTCGAAAGTGAGATGATCAAGCGCTACATGCCGCGCTACAATGTGCTGCTGCGCGATGATAAATCACAAACCTTCGTGCGAATCAACATGAAGAGCCAGTGGCCAGTAGTGAGCTTTACGCGCAACCCGGCGGATGATGGTGCCGACTACTACGGCCCCTTCTACAATGGCTTTGCGCTCAAAAAAGCCCTGCGCTACCTGCGGCCAATCTTCCCATACCTGACGCACGAGCGCCGGCCTGGGCAATCAAAGCTGGATGAAGATTTAGGCCTGAGCCCCAAAATCAGCGACGGCTCGCAGGCCTACAAAGCCAACCTGCGCACCCTGATTAGCTACATCAAAGGCAACCGCAAAGCAATCGCTGCCAAGCTTGAGCGCGATATGAAGACAGCCGCCGGGCTGCACGAATTTGAACGAGCCGCCCAGCTGCGCAACAAGCTGCGCGCCATGCAGGAGCTGCAGCGCCGGGTGATGTTTGGTGATAAGGAATTCTTGGCTATTAGTAAGGACCGGGCCCTGGCGGACTTGACCACGCTGCTGGGGCTCGCGGGTGAGCCAACCCGCATTGAAGGCTACGATATCAGCCACATGAGTGGTCGTCAGGTGGTGGCGAGCATGGTGGTGTTTCGCAATGGTGTCAGTGACCGGGCCGAGTACCGCAAGTTTAAAGTGAGCGAAAAAAACGACGACACTGGTAACATGCACGACGTCATCTTTCGCCGCCTCAGTGAGCGCCATATCAAGAGCTGGGGCGTGCCGAGCCTGCTCTTGATTGACGGTGGCAAAGGCCAACTGGCGGCAGCAGTCGCAGCCCGTGATGCGCGCGGGGTGCATGTGCCGATCATCAGCATTGCCAAGCGCGAGGAAGAAATCTTGGTACACAAAACTGGCTCGCAGGTGGGGCTGGCGTATATTCACCAGCTGCAGACGGAGCGCCCGAGCGGTATCACCGTCTACGAGGACGGCGATGTTTATGTGATCAACCTCCATCCGGGGCAGCGCAACGCTGGTGCGCACTCCAAGAATTTGCGGAGTAGTGCCGCGGTGTATGAGCCAGAGGCGGCCCACGCTGCTTCTGCCGTGCATGAACAGCCAGCTAGCAGTACTAGCCAGGTAGCTACTATGCCGCTTGCAGCCAGTGACATTACCAAGCTCTTCCAGCGGATCCGTGATGAGTCACATCGCTTTGCCGTGAGCTATCACACCACGCTCCAGCGCAAAGCTGGCGTAAAAAGTGCGCTCGATAGCATCCCTGGCGTTGGCCCCAAAACCAAGCAAAAACTGCTGCGGCAGTTTGGCAGCGTGCGCGGTATCATGCGCGCCAGCCAGGCAGAGCTAGCGGCAGTGGTAGGGGAGGCGCGCGCAGCGCAGATTCGGCAGGGGCTGTAGTAGATGAGACATACCCAACTAATGGCACAGTCAGTGATTCTACATCCCTCTTACGCGTAGCCGCACGCCAATCCAGAACTTATGTACTAGTACCAGAAGGGGAATCTCTCTAGATGGTTACTTACGTCGCGTTGTAGCGATGCGTGCTAACTCACTTTGTTTAAGCGGCACACTATGTTCGAGAAGAAACTGAGTCATAGCAATGTAACGTGCAACCTCTTTCTGAGATTCGACAAGACGAGCCTCTTGTACTGTCGATGAATGCTCGTCATAGAGCAAAGCAACCACTTTTTTCCCGTCGAATACAAGATAGTCAGCAATGCCAGTTTTAGAAATAACGTCTGAAATTTCAGACCACGGTACGACAAAAATCTGTTCACCCATCTCTTCATCGGCAACGTACGCATGGTATTCAAAGCGGAGAAGGTAACGAGAGATTGGATATTTGATAACGCGAATACGCGTCATACTGACATTGTATTGCTTGGAATGTTCATATACCCACTGGGACTTCACATCCTTTGTCACGCGTCGCTTAGCGTCGTCATAGTCGCCCCGTATGAATGATTCATAGGCTTTTGACCCTGTCTCGTTATATTCTTGGAGAAACTCAACTTTAACCCGGTGTGAGCGGAGTTGGCGAAATAATTCACTAAACTCCGTGAACCCGCCGCCGTCGATTGTCATACTTTTGTAGTTTTGCGGAGGGTATTTGAGATTGCTAAGATGCTGCATGGTTAGTCATAAACACCGTCATTATACTGCACGACGCACAACCCGAATAGCCTTTGCCGGGTCTTTATACGCGCGAATTGTCGATACCATCGGAAGCACGGCGTGTTCTCCCTCGGTCTGGGCGAGGATGGTGGCTGGCTCACGGAAGTTGAGTGTGATGTCAGTGATTCTTTCGGCCGGTGTGTGGCCCGCTATGGCGCTACAAGCAAAGGGGATATTTTTCCAGCCCGACGAGAAGTCGGCTTGATGGTAGCCAAAAAAGTCGGTCTGTGGATAGTCAATTGACGAGCGAATAACGCGCCCCATACGCTGGTTATTAATAATCATCACATCAGTTAGACCAGTCTGTTCTATGGTAGAGAGGTTGGTCGTGAAGGGCGGCAAGAAGGTGCTATGCGCACGCAAATAGGTGGTGGCAACTTGCCCCATGCTGCGCACAAGCTTGGTGCGGGGTGGTGTGCGGCGCAGACGTTCGCGCGATGCTGCGCCAGCGAAGCCGCTAGCGATCAGAGCAGTTAAGCCAAGTGTCATATACCCAGGGGCGTATCGCCATGGCTCGCCATTTACCTCAATAGAGAGCGGCTGATGAGTGATGGTGCGATGGTTGGCCTGCAACAATGGTAAAGGATCGCGCTGGCCTCTTGCGAGATCGTTACAATTGCCATAGCCAATAAAGCTATACACCGCGTTATCAAGCTCAGCCCTCAGCCCTGCATTTACCACCTGCGTACTCGTACCATCACCTGCCGCACTGATGATGTGGGTGCCATCCGGGAGGCGATCGGCAAGATCCTTGATGTTGTCCTTCGCCTGCGAAAAGCGCGTCGTTATGGTGTCGTATGTAATGCCCGCTGTATCAAGCCGGTCAAACACACCAGCTTGCACCTCGCGATGGCGGGTGCTATAAGGGTTCTGGACAATGACAAGCTTACGATCATACATAATAAAAAATAAAAAACACCCCATGCAACGTGTGGTGTTCCTCCTCATGGTGCGGGTAGAGGGAGTCGAACCCTCGTCTCATGCTTGGGAAGCATACATAATAGCCGTTATACGATACCCGCGCTGGCTGTATTATAGCACCTTGCAAGGCAAAAGGCTAACTGTTTATTGCGAAGGCGCAAAATGCGAACGCGTTTTCCGTGCTTGGTAGATAATACAGTGGATAGGGGAAGACGAGATAACACAAAGCTTAGAAGAATTGAGACTTTGAAGCTCTTGCCTGAATAGTGGTTTTTTAGTACAATAGGAAAGAGCAACAGGTGTTGCCTGTGGCTCTTTAGCTCAGTTGGTAGAGCAGAGGCCTGAAGAGCCTTGTGTCACTAGTTCGAGTCTAGTAGGAGCCACCAGCAAAACACTCTCTTTAGAATAAGAGGGTGTTTTACTTTTAGTATGGTACAACTCACCCCCAAACAAGACGTCCGTGTATAATAAGCAGTATGAAATCACTCCATCAGTCCACACCGCTCTCCTGGCAACGCCTTGCTCTGTTTGCGCTCTGGGTTATGCTTGCGATTGTACTGTGCAGTGCTATTGTGTATGGTGCTTTGTTTTTTATGCCACGCCGCGTGCAGTCCCATCCAGTCCGGCAGCTTAGGCAAAAAGAGGAGTTTCCAACAATAGATACGAAGAAGTTATCGTCTGTCCGAGCGAAGATCATCACGACTGCTCACCAGCAATTTGACACTCCCCAGCCTGGTGTATTTTACAGCCAGGGCGAGCGGCAAGATTGGTGTGCAAACTTCGTTAGCTGGGTGTACCAGCAAGCGGGTGTGCCATTTATCAACCCACACAATGGTGGCTGGCGCATCCCTGGTGTGCGCAGCCTCGAAACGTACTATCGCACGACTGGTCGCTGGCATCCAGCCGATAGCAGCTATACACCCCAGCCAGGCGATGCCATCCTCTACGACACAACCAGTCAACGTGGTGAGCACGTTAACATCCTTTTGCACTACCAAGATGGCAAGCTCACCACCGTTGGTGGCAACGAAGGCAACGCGATCCACGTTAGCACAATCGATCAAGCGGCCGTTGGCAAAATTCGTGGCTTTGGTGCGGCAGAGTAGGATACGTATCTTTTCTGCGTTATCTAATAGATAGTGAGAATTGGGTATAATTTATTTTCCGCTTCTCCAAAAGCAAGAGGTGAGTACACAATAGCCGCACGTACATATCCTAGAATAGTGACGGAACGAAGCGCGCGGTAGCAGATAGTACGATTCATAGAAGAAAGGGCTTGAAATTTTACGCACTATTCCATATAATACAACTCAGCAACATGCGGGTTTAGCTCAGTTGTTAGAGCGCTTCCTTGCCATGGAAGA
>CALISR010000005.1 GCA_938041435.1 uncultured Candidatus Saccharibacteria bacterium | reverse complement strand
ACCACTACAACCTCGACGCCATCATCTCGGTCGGTTACCGCGTCAACTCGGTGCGTGCTACCCAGTTCCGTCAGTGGGGTACGAGTGTGCTGCGCGACTTTGCTATTCGGGGCTATGTTATAGACCGCCAACGTTTAGAGCAGCCCTCTCAAGCCGCCTGGCACAAGCGCCGCGCACAAGTAAGTGAGTCAACGAAATGAGACACTGGCTTCTCTATACCAGTGTCTCATTATCTTTTCCCTTGCGACGCTTATGATACAATAATCGTCCCCTGCTCACCCGCCACAGCGGCAGCAGCATGCTCTAGGTTGGCAATGATGGCGCGCCGACCAGGCTTTGCCACGAAATTAAGCGCGGCCTGCACCTTCGGTAGCATACTACCCGACGCAAACTGCCCCTGCTCAGCATAAGCCTGCATCTCCTGGCTGGTCGTCCGGCCAATCGCACGGGCCTGCGGCGTGCCATAGTCGACCATCGCGTTATCGACGGCCGTGAGAATTACCAAAGCTTCAGCATCAATCGCATCAGCCACCACCGCAGCGGTAAAGTCCTTATCAATCACCGCCTCGACCCCGGCCATACCCTGCGCCTCATTCTCAACCACCGGAATCCCGCCGCCACCCGCTGTCACGACGGTCAAGCCAGCATCAAGCAGGGCACGCACCGCGCCTTCTTCGACTACGCGCTGCGGCCGAGGTGATGGCACGACGCGGCGCCAGCCTCGCCCCGCATCTTCTTTAAAGACGAAATCACGCCCCGCCGCCGACTGCTGCGCCTCAGCCTCGGAGGCATAAAAGACCCCGATTGGCTTCGTAGGATTTGCAAACGCCGGGTCACCCGCATCAACTACCGTTTGCGTCACCATCGTCACCGCGTGGTTTGGCATACCACGACGGGCAAACTCATTCGTCAGCGCCTGCTGTAGCCAGTAGCCGATCTCCCCTTGGCTCATCGCGCCGCACGTATCAAGCGGCATTGTCGGCACCTCAGGGGTATTAATCGCCTCCTCATGAAGCACAATATTCCCTACCTGCGGCCCATTGCCGTGAACGATCACCAGCCGATGGCCAGCCGCAATCAGCGGCACTAGCTGAGCCGCCGTCTCGCTCGCCACTCGCTGCTGGGCAGCCGCACTTGCTTCACCTTGTCTTTGGAGGGCGTTCCCACCCAATGCAATCACAATTGTACTCATCTTAAAACCTCAACGACATGCAGGTCAAACTGCCGGTTATCTTTTCAAATTCACTAGTATCGATTAGTTCCACGCGGTAACCACAGTCACGGATCTGCTGCTCAATCTTGGGAAAGCCCTGCGGCACAATCACTGTGCCATTAATCCACAAGCTATTCACCGCATAGTACTCATCGTCATCCACCACCAGCTTGTTAAATGGTGCAAAGGCTGGGTGGTGCTCATAGGCCTTCGCAACAATCAGGTTGTTATTATCTAAGTAAACCACATCATCCTTGAGATGGAGGATGCCCGTCACCTCAACCGTCTCGGCCGTCATGCCATAGCGCTCAAGGATAGCGGTGATCTGCTCGGCCGCTGCCTGGTTGGTGCGGTGACTCAGGCCAATATAGTAGTGGTCACCCACCATCATAATATCGCCGGGGTCGACCGTACCCGGTGCCTCGACCTGCTCAATGGTATCATAATGCTGGCTGAGCGCCTGGCGCAAATCCGGCAGGCTCGCCTCGCCGCGCCGACTTGCTGCCCCAGGCCGCGACAAAATCGCCACCCCATGCGGCGTACACAGAGCATTATCCTCAATAAAGACGCTATCCGGATACTCCTCATTAGGCTCCAAGACCGTCACCTCAAGGCCGCACTGGCGGAGCAGCGCAACGTACTGATCGTACTGTTGCATTGCTCGCTCGTAGTCTGGCTTGCCCTTCTCCGGCGTCTGGCTGATGCCGTTAATCAAGCTACGGCTTGGCCGGCGGGTAATCGCGTAATGAAACATCACACTCCTTTCTCTTATACTCATGCGGTGCGCCCTATTCTTGGCGCACCGCATGGCTCCTCATTAGTTAAACAGCTTGGGCATCGTAATACCCAGTGTCTTATCCAGCCCACCAGTCAGCAGCTGGAATAGCGCATAGGCCAGCGCCACCAGCAGTGCCGCGACGAGCAGCCACTCAAGCGCCGTAAACGGCTTCTTGCCTTGCTGCTTGCGCATGAGGCCATAGACCACGATACCCGGTACATACAAGAATACCGTCACCAGCAGGTTCTCTGCCCCCGCGGCATAAACCAGCCAGACGCTATACACACTAGCCATCACACCAATCAAGATATTGGCCGCCCGGCCCTTCGTCTCTGGCTTCTCGAGAGCCGAGTACTTCAGCTGGTAAAAGGCTGTCAAGGCATAGGGCACGAGAATTGCCGATGTCGCAATCGCAATACCAATGTTATACACCGAGCCACTTGTCAGCGGTATCGTCAGGATAAAGAGCTGCACCAAAGCGTTGGTCACCAGCAGCGAGTTCTTTGGCACGCCAACCTTGTTCTCTTTGGCAAAAAACGTCGGAAAAGTGCCAACCTTTGCCGCTTGGTAGGGCAGCTCAGCCGCAAACATCGTCCAAGCCAGCCAGCCACCGAGCACCGCAATAATCAAGCCAATATTGACCAGCCAGGCACCCCATGGCCCAACCACCTTCTCAAGCAAGAGGGCCATCGCTGGGTCTTTGAGGCCGGCCAGCTCTGGCTGCGTTGCCACGCCAAAGGCCAGGACGGTCATCAAGACATAGAGCGCAAGCACGGCGGCAAAGCCAATAAAGGTCGCCTTAACGACATCGCTGCGCTGCTTAGCCCGGCCCGAGAACACAACCGCACCCTCGATGCCAATAAACACCCAGACGGTAACGATCATCATACTCTGCACTTGGCTCAGTACTGACCCAAGACTGAAATTACTGCCAGCCAGCCCCCAGAGATCTTTTGAGAAGATATCGAGCTTAAAGGCAGCGATGATCGCCACAAGGAAGATAATCAGCGGAACAATCTTGGCAATCGTGATGAGCAAGTTCACTACGCTCGCCGTGCGCACACCTCTGAGAATCAGACAGTGCACACCCCACAGCAGGATCGACATACCAATCACCGAAGCCCAGTTTTGACCATCAGCAAACAGCTGCGGGAAGAAATAGCCAAGTGCCGAAAAGGCAGTCACCGCATAGGCGATGTTGCCAATCCAGGCCGAGATCCAGTACCCCCAAGCCGAGTTGAACCCAACATATTTGCCAAACCCTGCCTCGGCATAGCTATAGATACCGGCGTCAAGGTCGGGCCGCTTCTCAGCAAGGTTGCGAAAACTCAGGACGAGGAACACCATCCCCACCCCAGTGACAAGCCAGGCGATAATCGTCGCCAGTGGCCCAGCCGACTCTGCGGTATTACGGACAAGATTGAAGATACCAGCCCCAATCATGCTGCCGATGACAAGCCCGGTGAGCGATCGCCACCCAAGCTTGCTCTCGTGTTGTTTTTGTTGTGTTGTCATATGTGAGGCCCCCTATGCCTCAGTTAGTTGTTATAACGTCAGTGCCATCACTGCCTTAATCGTGTGCATGCGGTTCTCCGCTTCGTCGAAGACCACACTGTGCTCGCTCCGGAACACCTCGTCCGTCACTTCCATACTCTCAAGGCCGTACTCTTGGTAGATCTTCAGCCCCGTCTCGGTATTGAGATCGTGGAAGGCTGGCAAGCAGTGCAAGAACTTAACCTGTGGATTGTGCGTCTCGTCAAGCATCGCGCGGTTTACCTGGTAGGGCCTGAGCAAAGCAATCCGCTCAGCAAACTGCGCCTCCTCACCCATCGACACCCACACGTCGGTATAGATCGCATCAGCTCCCTCGAGGGCCGCGGCGCGATCATCCGTCACGGTAATCTGCGCACCAGTCTCGGCAGCAATCGCCCGAGCGAGATCAACCAGCTCACTGCTCGGGTGCAGCTCAGCTGGCGCTAAGATGCGGAAGTCAATGCCCATCTTGGCCGAGCCAATCATCAGGCTATTGGCCATATTGTTGCGCCCATCACCGACAAAAACCAGCTTGGTGCCAGCCAGCGGCCCAACGTGCTCCTCGAGCGTCATAAAGTCGGCCAAGATCTGCGTCGGGTGGAACTGGTCGGTCAAACCATTCCACACCGGTACGCCAGCGTGCTTGGCCAAGTCTTCCACCGTCGAGTGCTTAAAGCCGCGGAACTCAATCCCATCAAACATCCGGCCCAGCACCTTGGCGGTATCCTCAACCGACTCCTTTTTACCGAGCTGAATGTCATCCTTACCGAGAAACTCCGGCGCAACGCCAAGATCATTGGCCGCTACCGTAAAGGCGCAGCGCGTACGCGTCGAGTTCTTCTCAAACAAGAGGGCGACCTGCTTACCCTCGTGCAAGCGGTGCGGCACACCCTCGCGCTTAAGCTTTTTGAGCTCATGCGCCAGGTCGAGCATCTGCCGGATTTCCTCTGATGAAAAGTCCTTGAGGGCTAAGAATGAGCGGTTTTTTAGATTGGTTGGTAGGTTCATTTACACATCCTCTCGTATTAATGGCATACTCATGCAGCGTGGCCCGCCACGGCCCCGGCCAAGCTCTGAGCCAGTAATCTCCAGCACTTCGACGCCTGCCTCACGCAGTTTTTGGTTGGTGACGTAGTTGCGGTCGTAGGTGACCACCACCCCAGGAGCAATCGCCAAGGTATTGCTCCCATCATTCCACTGCTCGCGCGCTGCAGCGATATCATCACCGCCACCGCATTCGATCAAGGTAATCGACGGCACGCCAAGGGCTTGGCTGAGCACCTGCTCAAGATTATGTTCTTTGGTAATGGTTGGGTAGGTCTGCCCGTCTATCTTATGCAAGACGAAGATATTCATCCGCCCTTCAAAGCCTCGAATCTCAGGGTGGATAGTAAATTTGTCATGGTCAATCATCGTAAAGACAGTGTCCAGATGCATAAAGGCATGACTCTTGGGGATTTCAAGGGCAATCACCGTATCAAAATTCGACTCAGCAAAGAGCTTCGTCGCCATCAGCTCAATCGCCTCTGGTGAGGTGCGCTCACTAATACCGATGGCCATCGTGTGGTTATTAAGCACCAGCTCATCACCGCCCTCAATTGAAAATGGTTGGCTGCGATCATACCAGGTCGGTACGTTCTTGCCAGCAAAGCGTGGATGGAAATCGATAATATAGCGCATAAAGAGTGACTCACGCCGCCGAGCTGGCCAGTGCATCTTGTTGATCGTCAAACCTTGGCCAATCGCCGCTGCTGGGTCGCGCGTGAAGTAGAGGTTCGGCATTGGGTCAAGATAAAACGGATATTGCTCATGCGCGACCATCGTGTGAAGTTGCTGCTGCTCGGGCGGCAGGCTAATCTCATCTTTGCGCACCCCCGCCATCAGCTTGCGCACCATCTGGCGCGGCTCCATCCCAAGCAAATACTCAGCGAGCGTCCGCGATGCCCGCTGGTTATCTTGCTTCGACGCCACCAGCATCTCAACAACAAATTGCCGCCGCACTGCTTCGTCAGCGAGTGCCTCGGCGGCAAGTTCATCTAAGTACAACACTTCGACCCCACGCGAGCGGAGCAACTCCGCAAAGCGGTCATGCTCCTGCTGCGCAACCTTGAGATACGGAATATCGTCAAACAATAGGCGCTGCAAATGTTCTGGTGTGAGATGCTCGAGCTCCTCACCCGGCCGATGCAAGAGCACTGTCTTCAACCGGCCAATCTCTGATGTAATATGAATTGGATCGTCCACCTTTTCCCCCTGTGTGGCTTATAGTTGATGCTTTCATTGTAGCATGTTATGAGGTAAGTGCAATGGATAACAGGTGTCACGAATATGAAACACACGGTGGGAAATGAAATGTCCAATCAGCCGAAGTCCGCGCGCTATTCAGCGCGCATTTAGGTTGCGATTCATCAACCTGAGTACATTATTTGTGACCCGAAGCCAAAGAAGACTATTGACATCAGTGCATCATTCCACTACCATTTAGACACGGGGTGGCGTCACCGTGGTTCTGCGGAGACGACACCCCTATCTTGATAGCGTCATCACTCTACCAACTGCGTACCAGCCGTTGGTTATTTTTTTGCGGTCATAACCGCCAAGCTCGCCTCCACCCGGCAGCGGAATCCAGGGTGCGCCTGCAGCCACGCATCGGCCGCCCGAGCCGCACCAGGCAGCGCCTCATTGGCATAATCATCCACCACCAGCACTGCATCAGGAGTCAGCTTCGGCGTCACGAGCCAGAGCGAATCCATAATCGACTGGTAGTAGTCGCCATCGAGAAAGGCAAACATAATATCCTCGGGCACATCGCGTGGCGTAAGCTCGGCAAACCAGCCCTTATGCACCACTGGTGGGCGCAGCCCGGCTTTCTTGAACTGCTGGAGAAATCCCTTGCGCGTTGCAGCAAGCTCCCCTGCCACAAACTGCTCACCAGCTGCGCTCGCATCCTGCGCCGACTTCTCTGGCAAACCAGCAAACGAATCATAGACGTGAAAGGCTCCCGCGTGCTGATACGCATCGAGCAAGCGCCGAATAAACAAACTCGTCGTCCCCACATAGCAGCCAAATTCAACAACCGACCCCTGGTAACCAGCTTCTAGAAGCCGCTCGAGCTCACGCAGCAAAACCCGCAGCTCACGCTCCTCTACTTGGTCGGAGATGATTGGGTAAGTGTGGAGAAGTTGGTCGGTAATCACGCAGCGTCATCTCCAATCATCCACACCCCACGCATCCGAAAGGCTGGAATGGTCTGGCGCGCTGCTTTATTCGCGGCCGCATTACCAGCGATACCGTGTCGCTTTGCCCACTGGGCTACCGTGATAACACGCCGCGACGACAGCAACGCAATCCGCTTATGAAGTGACTCCTGCAAAAGAAGTGCGAAAAGATCGGCAAATCCGTCACAACGATTCGTTCGCTCATACACATCAAAAAGTGGATAATAATCGCGATGTTTGTGCTTACTTTGGATAATAATTGGCGGGTAGCCTTTTTGCATAAGCTGTTGGTTAATAATAACGCGGCCAATCCGCCCATTGCCGTCAAGAAATGGATGAATCAGCTCAAACTCAGCATGGAATCGAGCAATCGCATCAAGAAAATACTCATCATCACACTGGTCATACTCACGAAGCAACTCGGCAATAAGCCCCGGTACAAACGCCGGATTTGCCCCGACGTGGCTCCCGACCCGCACCCATTGTTTACCACTTCGAAATCGCCCCGCAATGTCATGACGAATACCAGCCATAAGCAGTGCGTGAAGCGAAAGAAGCAGCTCGGTTGTTAGTTTCTCGGGTGGTTTATTGAGCAATTGTGTCATAACATATGCCAAATTTTTCGCCTCAAACACCTCTCGGATTTCATGATCCTTTGTGATCATATCGCGCATAATAATTGCTTCTGTCTCGTGGAGTGTCAGCGTCGAGTTCTCGATTGCATTTGAATGATAAACCATCTCAGGCAATTCACTCATGGCAATTTCATAAAGAGCAGCATCATTATCCTGCGCACACGCTCGATAGCGCTGGAACAGCTGGGCGAGTACTTCCTTTTTTGCCTGACGAACCATACTATAAGTATAGCATAAAGTGTGAAAATATCCATATAAAAACCTATTTTCACGCTTTTATCGCCTATCACACAAACCTGTATGCCATTTGATCGAAATTATTCTGGCGAGCATGACCAGTATACGGTATACTATAACCATGAAAGTCACCAGCCCCGCCTTCAAAAACAACGCCAAAATACCAAAGATCTACTCGCGCTTCGGCGGCAACCAGCGACCACCTCTCGCCATCAGCGACGTCCCTGATGACACCCAGAGCCTCGCCGTCGTGTGCTATAGCCCCGACGCACCCTTCATTGGTGGCTTCTACCACTGGATTGTTTGGAATCTTCCACCTACCACCACAGAAATTGGCAGCGACTACCTCCCCCACGGCGCCGTCGAAGGTACCACCACCTGGGGCAAGCCAGGCTGGGGCGGCCCACACCCCGCCTTTGGCACGCATCGCTATCAATTCTTTGTCTATGCGCTTAGTACCGTGCTCGACCTCCCCGCCAAAACACGCCCTAAAAAATTCTCCAAAGCAATCGCCCCACACATCATCGAGCGCACCATGCTGACAGGGAAATTTGGCGCGTTGGATATTTTTGATTTGCGATAATATCGGTAGGGTACTCGCACCCCATTGGTTTCAAGCTCATCTACTCTTATCCACTGCTTCTTTGGGTGACACTATATGTCTGCATAGTATGTCATTCAGTTTATTCATCAAACACCATCAAAGTATTGCGGCGGCACATCACCATCGCGAGAAGCTACACTCCGCATACCGCTAATCGCTATTGCTTTTGGTTCACCTGCTGCATCAAACTCGTAGGTGATATCCTCGCCATAGTAATTAAAATGGCTACCGCGTACAATACGTAGTGTTGTATCATCCACAACTTCTAATGATTCCGCTGCTGCAAACGGCTGCCATGTATTTGGGTTGATGAGCTGCAGCCCGTGGCGCGTTGCGACGACCTGGTATATATTGTACTGATTAGCAAAGCGCCCCTCAAAGCGACAAAGCTCTACACTCGTCTGCTGTTCATCACCAAACGCATCAATAATAGCCAAAATCGAGCGCACCATCTCATCTGGTGCGGCATCTCGTGCATTCGCCATTACAGACACAACCACATGATCACGCGTACGAAGCCATGTTCGGCTAACAAACCCAGGAAAACGACCGCTGTGGCCGATGAGCGCAGTACCGTCGGCGCATTGTTCGACATTGACACCCAAGCCATAGGCCATTGCTGTACTTGGTGCGTTGGTGTAACCCCAGGCGCGGCGCTGCATTTCACGCTTGGTCGCATCGCGAAGCAGCTTTCCCGAACCAACCTGCAACGCAGCCACAAAGCGGGCGAGATCATGAGCAGTCGTACAAAAGCCAGCCGCTGGCTGTAATACCCCCGTCATGAGGTGTGGGTAAGCCCGTCGCTGCTGGGCTAGCGTCATACGGCTATAGCCAGTTGCCATAGATAAATCAGGAGAATATTCTGGCACAGTATGAGACAAGCCAAGCGGCTGGATGATGTGTTCTGTCACATACTCGGCATACGACTGGCCACTCACCTGTGTAATCACCTGTCCAAGCAGAGCAAACCCAAAATTCGAATATTTAAACTCTGTATTTGGCTCACACACCAGACGGGTCTGCATCATTTGCTGCTGCAATGTCGCATAATCAGGAAAGGCTGCTTCTCCCTGCCAAAATCCCGCTACCGTCCCATCGCGAATCACACCAGCTGAATGACTCAGCAGTTGCCGCAATGTAATAGTTTGCCAGCGGGCATCGGGGTGCTCAGCCAGCCATGGCAGGTATGTCGTAATGGTATCATCGATCTGCAATAACCCCTGCTCCTGCAGCTGCAGTAGTGCCGTTGCGGTAAACATCTTAGAGTGCGATGCCGCACGCAGCAGATGGTTCGTCGTAAGCGGCACAGCAGTCGCTTGGTCGGCAGCACCATAGGCGCGATGAAATACAACCTCATCTTGCTGGGCAATCGCGACCGTAAAGCCTGGCCACGAGAGCCACTTGCTCCGCAGTGTCAGCCATGAGTCAATAAATTGCATTGTTCGCTCGGGTAGTTCCATACTCATACTACCGAGTATACCATGGGGAGCTATCTCATATTACACCTTTTCCGCAAACTGGCTCTGGTACAATTCCGCATAAAAGCCACTCTGGGCAAGTAGCTCGTCGTGCGTGCCCTGCTCGATAACATTACCATCCTTCATCACAAGGATGAGATCGGCGTCACGAATCGTGCTCAGGCGATGAGCAATAACAAAGCTCGTCTTGTGCTGCATCAGTGTATCCATCGCCTGCTGAATCAGTACCTCAGTGCGAGTATCGACCGAGCTGGTCGCTTCGTCTAAGATAAGCATCGGCGTCTTGGCAAGCATAGCGCGGGCAATTGTCAGTAGCTGCTTCTCTCCTTGCGACATATTAGTCGCCGCTTCGTCAAGCACCATATCATAGCCACCCGGCAGCGACCGGACAAAATGGTCAACATGCGCATCACGCGCCACCGCCAACAGCTCAGCTTCGCTTGCCTCAGGATTACCATAGCGCAGGTTGTCACGAATCGTCCCATGGAAAAGCCACGTATCTTGCAGCACCATAGCAAAGAGCTGCCGGACACTGCTGCGCGTCATCTGGGCAATATCCACACCATCGATCAGGATCTGGCCACTATCAATATCATAAAATCGCATCAAGAGATTGACCAGCGTCGTCTTGCCCGCACCCGTTGGCCCAACAATCGCCACCCGCTGGCCAGGGCGAATATGAGCCGAGAGGTGCTTAATAACCGGCGTCTTTGTGTCGTAACCAAAGACAACATCGCGAAACTCCACTTCACCGCGCACCACTGGCAGCGTCGTAGCAGGCACCGGGTCAGGCGCTTCGGCTGGTTCTTTAAGAAATTCAAAGACCCGCTCAGCCGCAGCCGCCGTCGATTGCACCACATTGGCAATATTCGCCGTTTGGGCAATCGGCTGGTTAAACTGCTGCATATACTGAATAAAGGCTTGAATATCGCCAATCTTAATCCGCCCCTCGATTGCCAGCCACCCACCAAGCACCGCCACACCAACATAGCCAATATTGCCCACTACATTCATCACCGGGTACATCAAGCCAGAGAGAAACTGCGACTGCCACGCGCTCGAGAAAAGCCGCTGGTTAATCTGCCGAAACGTCTTCAGCGAACGCACCTGCCCGCGAAAAGCACGCATCACCTGGTGGCCAGCATACATCTCTTCAATATGACCATTGAGCTCGCCTAGCTCATCTTGCTGGCGGATAAACTGCGTCTGTGAGCGCTTGGTAATCATCACAATCAACCCCATCGACAGTGGCACAACCAAGAGCGCTACCACCGTCAACAGCCAACTAATCGACAGCATCATCCCCATAATCCCAACCAGCATCACCACTGCACTCATCATTTGCGATAAGCTTTGGTTCAGTGTTTGGCTTACCGTATCAACATCGTTGGTAATGCGGCTGAGAACGTCGCCATGGGTTTGCGTATCAAAGTAACGCAGCGGCAAGCGATTGATCGCCTTTGAGATATCGCGGCGCAGCTGGTACGTCAGCTTCTGGGTAATATTCGTCATCAGCCAGGCCTGTCCATAGCGAAACAGCGCACTGATCACATAGAGTCCAATCAGCCAGAGAACAATCTGCAAAATTGCATCGTAATGGAAGGTGGGCCGCCTGCCCAGATCAAGCGTCTTGACTGTGTTGCGAGCCGAAACAGGCAGCGCCTCGGCCAACTGCTTGCCCTGGGGCGATGCCATAAATTGCTCACCTGTCATACCCGCAGGGATCGTCACGCCAGCAGGAAGCTTCTCGTGGATAGCATCATAGGTACGCAGGCGCGTGTAGTCATCGACAATCTGGTTGGTCGCATTGCCAAGCAGCTTGGGGCTAACGATCGCAAACAGCGTGCTGATAATCGTCAAACCAATCACCAGCATCAGCTGACAACGAAAGGCGCGCAGATACTGCAGCAGCGTACGCACCGCCGAGCGAAAGTCCTTAGCCCTATCCGTACCACCACCAGCGACTGGCCCACCCATTGGGCCGCGGCGCACCCCTGATGAGCGCGACTTTGCCGACAATTGCTGGCTCATCGCACCCCTCCTTGCGCAGCGACACCGAGCGAAGCAGGCCGCTCGAACGCGGCCAACTCGCCCTCACTGAGCTGCGACGCGGCAATCTCTTGGTACACCGCACAGGTTTTCATCAGCTCCTGGTGCCGCCCTTGGCCAACAATCTTCCCTTCATCTAGCACAATAATGTTATCCGCCTGGGCGATCGTATTAATCCGCTGCCCAACAATCAGCACCGTCTTGCCCGCCACCTCCTGCGTGAGGCGGCGGCGCAGCGCGGCATCCGTCCGCGCATCAAGCGCTGAGAATGAATCATCAAAGATATACACCTGAGGCTGCGCGGCCAACGCCCGAGCGATCGCTAGGCGCTGGCGCTGCCCACCCGAGACATTGGTGCCGCCTTGCGCGACTTCGCTCGCCATGCCATCATCGAGCTGGGCAATAAAGTCGCTCGCCTGGGCCACCTCTGCCGCATGAGCAATCGCCGCCTCATCGGCCTCAGGCGCACCATAGGCAATATTGCTGGCAATACTCCCCCGAAACAGCACACCCTTTTGCGGTACATAACCAATTTGGCTAGCTAGATCTGTAAGCCTAAGCTTGCGAATATCCACCCCATCAAGCAAAATCTGCCCAGCCGACACATCATAAAACCGCGGAATCAGATTGACTAATGTCGACTTGCCCGAGCCCGTGCTACCAATGAATGCCGTCGTCTGGCCAGGCTCCGCCACAAAGCTAATATTACTGAGCACTGGCTCATCTGCTCCTGGGTAGGCAAAGGTAACATCGCGAAATTCAATCCGCCCCATGCCACCCGGCATCAGTGGCTGAGGATCAGCCGGGTCAGTAATCGATGGCTTAGTATCGAGCACCTCTGCCACTCGCCGCACCGACACAGCCGCGCGTGGTGCCATAATAAACACCATCGATATCATCAAGAACGACATAATCACTTGCAAAGCATATTGCAAAAAAGCCATCATATTGCCAATCGCGAGGCGCCCATCACCAATTGCCAGCGCACCATACCACACCACCGCCACGCTCGCGAGATTCATCACCAGCATCATCACTGGCTCCATCACCATCATCAGGCGATTGACTACCAGGTTGAGCTTAGTGAGCTCGTGGTTGACAGCATCAAATTTTGCTTCTTCGACTGCCTCGGTATGAAAAGCGCGCACCACGCGCAGACCCGTCAAGTTTTCGCGGGCGACTAAGTTCAACTTGTCCACCATGCTCTGCAAGCGCTGAAAACGAGGCATCGCCGCAATAAACAAGCCAATAATGACCACCAAAAGCACAGCAACCGCCAGAGCAATAATCCAGCTCAGGCTTGGCGCATTGGCCAGCGCCTTGTGCAGGCCAGCCACGGCCATAATCGGTGCCATCAAGGCAATGCGCAGCAGCATAATCGCCGTCGATTGGATCTGCTGGATGTCATTCGTCGAACGCGTAATCAGCGACGCTGTCGAGAAACGGTTAAAGTCCGCCACAGCATAATCCTCCACCCGGGCAAACACCTGGTCGCGCAGCTGCTGACTGAGGCCTGTCGCAATCCGCGTCGCAAAGAAGACCGACACAATCGTCCCCACTGCACCAGCCAGCGTCACGGCAATCATCTGCCAACCATTATGCCATATAACGGCCATATCAGTGCCAACGATACCATTATTAATAATCGCCGCCATAAAGTCTGGCAAACTCAGCGTTGCCATCACCGAACCATACGTCGCAGCAACCAGCAGTCCCAGCTGCCACCAATATCCCCGGAGTAGTCGCCAAATATACGTCATGTTCGCTCCGCCCGGTGGCCCTGAGCTACTTTATCAATCAGCTGGCCAAGCTGCGCCACCTCAGCATCGCTCAGCACCGCAAAGAGGTCAGCAACAGCCTCCGTCATATACTGCTGAAAGTGATCGGTCATCTGCTGGCTTTGCGCAGTCAACTGTAGGCGCACCACCCGTCGATCATGCTGGTCTGGCGTGCGCTGGACGAGCTGTTTTGCCACCAGCACGTCAAGGATCTGCGTCGCTGCGCCCTTAGAAACACATAGCTTTGCCGCCACATCACCCATCGTCTCGATTGCCCCACTATGCAATAGGCCCAGCACGTGCCAGTGGACCGGCGTCAAACCAAACTGCTGATCGGTCTGGCGCGTGGCATGGGCCAGGCGCTGCTTGAACTGAAACACGCAGCTCGTAATATGCTCAATCCATTCTTGGCGCTGCGCCTGTGCGCCTGAGGTTGCTTCTATCGTCATAGACTAATAGTTTACTAGCTAAACTATTTATTGTCAACGCCGTGCGGCATGCCGGCGACGCCTGGCAAACACTGCCGCGCCAACTCCACCCAGCACAACCAGCGCCGCGCCGCCATAGTAGAGCAGCGGAACATTATCACCAGCCGCTGCCAATGCCCCGTCACGCTGCGGCTGGATTGGCTGCGACTGCTCGGCCTGCGAGATATGCATCACCTTTGGTGGCAGGGTGGTATTCTGTGACTGATTTGACTGCGACTGAGTCGACGATGGTGCAGCGCTGTCATGCAGCGTGTGGTCGAGTTGCCGCAGCAACGCATCATTACTCTGTGGGTCGGAGAGATAACGCCAGACAATAATCCCTTGCAGGTTGTGCTGCTGGACATACTCTGCCTTGTACTTCATCGACTCCGCATCGTCGTAGCTAATAAATTCACGCCGCGCAGCATTATAGAGATACGGCGCTTTGCTTGCGTCATCCCAGTAGCGAGTATAGCCATTCTTATTAATGTACTCTCGCTCGAGCCGGTCATACGTAGTGTGGTATTCACCAGCCTTTTGGGTGTCCCCCACAGGCTGGTGCAGCCCATGATTCACCTCAGAAACCGAGGTAAACCGCCGGCTATACCACCCCGCCCCAATCATTAATTTGTTTGTTGGCGCACCATGAGCTTGGTAGTGCTGCACCGCCGAGTTGGCACTCTGGTCGAGCGGGTCATCCGGCGCGGTATAGAGCCCTGCATGGTGCCCAGCGTGCGTCTTGAACGAGCCAAACCCCCGCATGTCATACGTCATGATCGCAATCTGGTCAAGATACTGCTGGTACTCAGCAAACTTATTTTGCTCAGCATACCACTTGGCTGGTGCACCGGTCATCGAAATACTCGGCTGGCGTCCGCTGGTGGTCGTTGCCGCGCGCAATTCGCGTAAAAGAGCAATCAAATCAGCCTGCTGACTCCCCTTTGGAAATTCCCAGTCGATATCCACCCCATCTAACTGATGAGCCTGCAGCGCCTCCTTAACAGAGCTCACAAAGGCCTGCCGGGTGCTTGCCTGGCGCACCATCGCATCGAACTCACTTCGCGCGGCATCATTACCACCACCAATTGAGAGAATAAGGGAGATACGCGGATTAACCGCCCGGATCCGCTGCAGCGTAGCCGCCTGCCTAAGGTGCGGCAACGTATCAAGCGTTAGGTGTCCATCAGTCGCAATACGCCCAAAATGGACGATGAGCCGATCGATCATCTTTAGATGGTCGTCAGTCACCTTTGGGAGATTCTCGTCACTAACATAGACCGAGATTGTCTTCCGCTCTGCAGCCTGAGCTGGCACCGGCGCCATCAGCTGGCATCCGACTACTATCATCATGACGCTAAGTACACTTTTCACCATTGCCGTCCGCATATCGCCTCCTTGCTGTTTGCTACCTGTCTCCTTCTAGTCTATATCGTTTGCCAGAATAGGTAAAGTGTGAGGTGGTATAGATTACTCATCATCAGTGGTTGGCGTGTGACGCGTTGGCCAGTACCGATCAAGTACTGCATAGGGCAGCTGCTTATACCGATACCATAGCACGATCGTGACAAGCAGCGTCATCAATGACACAAACGGCAGATGCACCATCGACAGCACCGCAATATAGAGCAGCCGCACCGCATAGTACACCACGCGGTGGAACCACCCCCGCGGCCGATCATCCAGCGAAATGCCCGTTAGCCAGCCACCGAGCGTCCGCCCCTGTGCTACCAATGGGAGGACGGCATGCACGAGCGCAATAAAGCCATACGGAACGATCTGCATCAGCATCTGCATCTGTTCAGTCCACTGCCGTGAATGCAATACATTGAGAAGCGTGAGCGCCACCATCACAATCGTTGAGCAAATCGCCACTCCAGTCATATCAACAACAAAGGCAACGATACGCCGCACAAGGCCAGGCTGGCGAATCGTCGTTGCCCCACGCTCAGTATCACGAAGATTTGGCAGCAACCAACCCGACCAAAAGCCCAGCAGTGCCCCACTCGTATTGAGCAGCAAATCATCAACATCAAACAACCGATAGCTGCACGGATACACGCCAAACACCCCCGTGAGCTGCGTCAGTTCGATCACTACCGACGTCATCAGGCCAATCGCCACCACTGTCCACCAGCGCACCCGATACATCGCCCGCAAAAACGCTCCCAGTGGCACAAAGAAGATAATATTGAGCACCACCTGTAGCAACGCCCGCACACCCTCGTGCGAGATATCGAAAATCGACGCCAGTGGCACTAATTGCGGCTGGATATGGTGACTCCCGCAAAAGCGCGCCGCATTATCTGGCATCGGATAGAGTGTAAAGGCAGCTAGCGCCAAGCCATAGAGCACTACCAAATACGTCATGACTACCCGGCCAAACGCCACTCGGCGAAAGCGAATATAGTGCACCAATAATAGTGGCAGCGTCAACACAAATGCAGCAAACGGCCACATCACAAGCGCCACCCGAAACGACGCGGTGAAATTCCCTAAGAATGAAAGCATACTGCGGGCTAGTATGACATAGACAGCCAAGACCTGTCAATAACGGGAGTGATAGCCTACACCGCCGTGCGGCGCAGGAGCTGTGCATTTGCTGCGACAATGATCGTCGAAAGTGACATTACCACCGCACCGATCGCGGGCGAAATAACCACCCCGACTGGCGCAAGCACCCCAGCTGCGAGGGGAAGCATCAGCACATTGTAACCTGCTCCCCAACAGAGATTCTGCACCATTTTGCGGTACGTCGCTTGGGCCAGCGTGATCAGCCGGACAATTGCCTGCGGATCATCACCAACCAGCATAATCCCAGCAGACGCTGCAGCAACATCGGTCCCTGTCCCAATCGCGACACCACTCTCGGCCTGGGCAAGCGCTGGTGCATCATTCACACCATCACCAACAAAGCACACCCGCTTCCCCTGCTGCTGGTACGCCATGACAATCGCCGCCTTCTTATCTGGCGTTACTTCAGCGTGAACCTCAGTGATACCAACGAGACGGGCAATCGCATTGGCTGGCCGCGCACCATCTCCTGTTACCATAGCAACCGTTATACCGCGGCGTTGGAGCGCTGCGACTGCCGCTGCCGCACCAGGGCGCGGCGCATCACCAAGCTCAATCGCACCACAGACGCGCCCAGCCTGGGCAACATAAACCACTGTATGATCCGTCGTTATCTCGTCTCGATCAATCTGATGCTGCTGCATAAAGGCTGCATTGCCAACTAGCGTCGGCACGCCATCAACCACAGCTTGCACACCATAACCTGGCACCGTCTGAAGGTCGCGCGCAGCAGGTATCGCGACATGGCGATCAGCTGCCGCGTGGCGAATCGCTGCTGCAATCGGGTGCTCTGCCTCATGCTCAGCCGCCGCCGCTAATCCCAGAACAGCCGCGTCGTCCCCACCATGGACTGCAACCACTGCTAGATGACCAGTCGTCAGCGTACCCGTTTTATCAAATAACACCACATCGACGTGCCGCGCAGCCTCAAAAGCGCGGCGATCGCGCACCACAATACCGCGCTGCGCCGCAAGCCCAGTCGAGATCGATACAACCAGCGGCACCGCCAAGCCCAAAGCATGTGGGCACGCCACAACCAGCACCGTTACCACTCGCTGCAACACTACATCGAGCGATACACCAGCCAGCGCCCAGCCAGTGCCCGCCACCAGCGCAGTAGCAAGCGCTGCATAGAAAAGATAGCCCGCTGCCCGGTCCGCCAGCACCTGCGTTCGTGACCGACGCTGCTCAGCCTGGCGCACCAGCTCCATAATATGCGACAACGTTGTATCATCACCAATGTGCTGGGCCATAACATGAAGCGCACCAGTGCCATTGATCGTGCCTGCCGTCACAAGACTCCCTGGCTGCTTAGCAACAGGGCGTGACTCACCCGTGAGCATCGACTCATCAACCTGTGACGTGCCAGATATCACCTGGCCATCCACTGGCACACGCCCACCCGGGCGCACCAGCACGGTCATCCCCACAGCCAGATGATTAAGCGGCATTGTATCAATCGATTGCTCCGTCACAACCTCTGCCGTCTCGGGTAAGAGCTGCGCTAAGGTATGAGCGGCATCCGTTGCCCGCTTAATCGCTGCCATTTCGAGCCAGTGCCCGAGGAGCATAATGGTAATGAGCGACGCGAGCTCCCACCAAAAATCCATCCCTGCTACCACGCCACTGGTCACCAGCAGGCTGTAGCCATAGGCCACACTAATCGCTAGAGCAATCAGCAGCATCATGCCAGGCTGGCGCTGGCGTAGCTCCTGCCACCCCGCCCGAATAAAAACTCGGCCACCATACCACAGCAATATCGTCCCGCTTATGGCCGGCACATACCGGCTCACCACCTCAGGTAGTGTATAGCCGAGCCACTGCTGGAGTAGTGGTGAACACACCAGGACGCTAATCGTTATGAGCAGCGATAGCCAAAACCGCTGCCGAAACTGGGCCGCATCATGCCCGCAATGGCCACCGTGTCCATGCCCCTCATGGTGAGTATGCTCACCATGAGTCATATGATGGTGCTGTGACTGTTTTTTATCCATAACAAACTCCTCGGTGCGACGCACCGCATTATCCTTTCTATTCTTATATCCGCTTGCTGCTAGCGAATGTTCGTCAGGTCATAGAGCTGATCGAGCTCTTTGAGCGCCTTATCGCGCTGCTTCGTATCACTTGACGCCAGCATCTCAGCCACATGTGTCTCGAGGTGCTGCTTGACCATCAGCTTGTTCAGCGATGCTAGCGACTTCTGGATGGACAGACTCTGGATGATGATGTCCATACAGTAGGCGTCGTCGGCCACACGTTTTTCTAACCCCTCCAGCTGGCCCTTCATAATTTTGATACGGTGTAGTGCTCGTCTGGTAATATCTTTGCTCATACTCCTATAGTATACCCCCTGGGGGTATCTGTCAACCGATTCTTTCCCGAATTAAAAACCCACCACAGACGTGGTGGGTTTTTGCAAAACAAGGCAGGACGAGGCCTAGTACATGCCCATACCGCCGCCCATGCCAGGCATGCCAGCTGGGCTTGCCGCTTCCTTCTCAGGCAAGTCGACGACGAGCGCACCCATCGTCATTGCGGTGCCAGCGATGGACGCCGCATTCTGGAGTGCTTCCTTGGTAACGCGAACAGGGTCAACCACGCCAGCTGCTTTGAGATCGATCAGCTCACCCGGTGTATTGACGTTAATACCAAAGCCAGGCTGCGCTGCCTTCACCTGTGGCAGCCACTCATCGGCATTGAGGCCAGAGTTGGTCAGCAGAATGCGGAATGGTTGCTCCAGCGCGTGAATGAGCAAATCCTCACCGGCAGTCACCGACGCATCGGCATCACCAGCGTGAGTGTAGCTCGTTGCAAGATTGACCAGTGTCACCCCGCCACCAGGCACAACACCCTCAGCCAGGGCAGCCTTAACGGCAGCCACCGCATCATCAACGCGGTATTTCTTCTCTTCGATCTCGGTCTCAGTTGCCCCACCGACCTTAATCACCGCCACTTGGCCAGTCAGGGCAGCTTGGCGCTTCACGAGATTGTTCTTAGTGTAGTCACTTGTGCTGTTGGCAATTTCAACGGCGATCTGGTCAATCCGGGCATCGACTGCCGTCTTCGCACCAGCCCCTTCGACGATCGTTGTCAAATCCTTAGTGGCAATCACCTTGCGAGCCGAGCCGACCACATCAGGCCCAACCGTATCAAAGCTCATACCAGTGTCCTCAGTAATGACCGTTGCACCCACCAGAGCAGCAATATCGTAGAGGACATCCTTATCGCTCGGCGCTTTAATAGCCAGGGTATTAAAGGCACCCTTGAGGCGGTTCAGCACAAGCAGACCAAGCGCTTCGCCATCCACATCGTCAGCAATCAAGACGAGATCTTTCTTACCACTCTGAGCAATCATCTCAAGCAGTGGGACAAACTCCTGCGCCGAAGAAATTTTCTTGTCGGTAATAACGATAGCTGGCTTGTCGTACACCGCTTCCATGCGCTTCGTATCTGTCGCCATGTACGGGCTGACGAAGCCGCGCTGGACAGTAAAGCCCTCAACCACTTCGCTCTCTAGCTCAAGGCCGCGGCCTTCCTCAACCGTCACCACACCATTGGGCCCGATCTTCTCCATCACATCAGCAATCAGCCGACCAATTGCGTCATCACCCGCCGAGATAGTTGCTACCTCTGCGACGCGTGTTTCATCATTGCGAATGTCTTCTGCCTGCTCACTCAACGCCGCTGTTACCTCTGCCGCAGCCCGCTCCAGACCCTTGCGCAGCAGCATTGGGTTGTGACCAGCAGCAATCAGCTTGTTTGCCTCACTGAGGATGTGGTAGGTCAAAACCGTCACGGTAGTTGTACCATCACCAGCCACATCGTTCATTTTGTTAGCGGCTTGCTTGATGAGCTCTGCCCCTACCTTAAAGCCTAGTGTTTCGTCATCAACATCCTCAATGTCGATACCTTTAGCTACTGTCACACCATCGTGCGTCACACTCGGGCCACCGTAGCTTTTGCCAATGACAACATTGCGACCCTTTGGCCCCATCGTTGTCTTCACTGCGTTGTAGAGAATCTCTGCCCCACCCAAAATCCGGCGGCGCGCATCTTCATCATAGAATACTTTTTTTGCCATAGACTAGTTCTCCTATTCTACTGTGGCGAGGATATCCTCGTCCTTGATAATCAAATACTCTTCTTTGTCGAGCTTAATAGTGGTAGCTGCGTAGTTCTTGTAGACCACCCGTGCGTCAACTGCGACATCTTCTACTGCCGATCCAACAGCAATCACCTTGGCAGCTTCCGACTTCTCCTGAGCCGACTCGGGCAAAAAGATCCCGCTGGCAGTCTTCTCTGGCTTTTTCTCCTTAACCGCCACGACGAAATGCGCCATTGGCTTGATTGGTGAACTCATTGGTTACCCCTTTCTTAATACTTATCTACTTATCACCGCGCCCCATATCAATCAAGGCGCTTCTAGCACTCTAGTATAGCGAGTGCTAATGGGAAAATCAAGAGAGGTGAGTAAGCCTGCTGCATAAGCACGCAATACATCATTTTTTAGCGTAAAATAAATACAGGACATCTTCCATAAGTCATATCAATCACCGGAGGCACTATGCACAGACACATTAACGTACGCGGAATTATTATTAACAACAAGGGCGAGCTCTTTTGCCAGCGCTTGACAGCACGCACTGGCGATGGCCGAGATTTTTGGTGCACACCGGGCGGTGGACTGGAGCTGGGTGAGAGCGTATTGGATGGTTTGCGGCGAGAGATGATCGAAGAAACAGGCGTCGAGCCAGTAATTGGTCGGCTGCTCTTCGTCCAGCAGTTTGCTATCGAAGCGCCAGCAGCTGGCGAGCCACGCGAACAGCTTGAGTTCTTGTTTCACATCACCAACTGGCAAGACTACCAGTCAATTGACCTTGCCGCCACAACACACGGCTTAGCGGAAGTCGCCGAGTGTGGCTTTATTAGCCCGCAGCAGTACCCAATTTTACCTCACTTCCTTGCCGAAGTTGATCTGGCGCAGCTCATCGCCCACAATCAGCCAGTGCAGTGCCTAAGCTCCTTGGCATAAAATTGACAAACAGTTCTCTTCGGCGTATCATAGCATATTTGGTTAACAGTTCTCTACTTGACGTATCTCAAAGCCATATAGGAGGAGTATATACTCTAGCGAGAGCGAGAACCTTATTTACATTTTGGAATATTAACTATAGTAACCAACCAAGGAATTCTATGCTCCATCATCTGCCCCAACGTCACAAACTCATCGTCATGCTTGCCGTGATGAGCGCCCTCTTTCTCGTAGCGCTCGACCAAACCATCGTGGCGACGGCACTGGGCGCAATCGTCAAGGAATTCAACAGTTTCTCCTCTCTTGGCTTTATCGTTACCGCCTATATGCTCACCACCACTGTGACAGTGCCGCTAGCCGGTAAGCTAAGCGACATGTATGGCCGCAAGCCACTTTTGCTCAGTGGCGTGGCAATTTTCACCATTGGCTCCTTACTCAGCGGTATCGCGCCAACCGTAGAATGGCTCATTGCGTGGCGTGCGCTGCAAGGAATTGGTGGCGGCATTATCACCGCCAACGCCTTTACTATTGTCGGCGATCTCTTTACGCCTAAGGAGCGGGGCCGCTGGCAGGGGCTCATCGGTGCGACCTTTGGTATGAGCTCGGTAGCGGGACCATTGCTTGGTGGCTGGCTAACCGATGGTGCGACCATCTTTGGTGTCACAACCAACTGGCGCTGGACATTCTTTATTAACGTGCCAATTGGCATCATCGCCACTGCTCTCATCATCCGCTATTGCCCACAAATCAAGCACGACAGCCAGCACAAGCCAGACTACCTCGGCGCTCTTTTCATCACCATTGCCCTGGCGGCGCTTGTCTTGGCAGTAGACAATACGGAGATGGTCTTTAAGAGTGTCATCGACCGTGGCATTACTCTTGCTCTCATCAAAAGCGTGCTGCTGACTATTGCCGCCCTTGCCGGTGGTATCTTCCTCTGGCTTGAGCGTAACGCCGCTCAGCCGATTCTCCCTCTCCGCTTCTTCCGTAACCCCACCTACCGCCTCATTATGCTCATTAGCCTGCTCTTTGGTGCCGCTTTTCTCGGGGCAATCCTCTACCTCACGCAATTTAATCAGCAAGTCTTCGGTGCGACTGCCTCACAAGCTGGTCTGATGCTCCTGCCAATGGTAGGCGGGATGATGATCAGCTCTATCGGTGTAGGGCAACTCATCAGCCGGACAGGTGTATACAAGCGCTATATCGTCATTGGCTGCGCCATCACCGCAGCAAGCATTCTCTCACTTATCACACTCCAGCCCACCTCACCCTACTGGCACGAGGCGATCATCATGGCACTCACTGGCTTTGGCATGGGGATGTGTATGCCCATCCTTACCCTCGCCGTACAAAATGAATTCCGCCAGCAGGATCTTGGTGCTGCCACCTCAAGCGTGCAGCTCTTCCGTGGGCTTGGCTCAACGGTGGGGACGGCTATCTTTGCGGGCGTGCTCACTAGTGGCATTCTGCACAGCCTTGGCGATGTCAATCAGATTCCCTACATCCAGACGCTGCGCCACGCACCACAAGCCGCTCGGCAACTCGATGGCGAGCTCAGCGCCGATACCCTACTCCGAATCAACAGCCAGCGCGACGCCATCAGCCAGGGCGCAGCCAAAGGCATGGCCCAGCTGCCTGCTCCAGCTCGCGTGCGTGCTCAGCAGCAGCTAAGCCAGCAACAAGATGACTACACGAGGCGCATTCTCAACGCCTTTAGCGACTCCTTGCATCAGATTTTCATCATTAGCGCCGCACTTATGGCCACCGGCTTCCTTGTTGCCCTCTTCTTACCTCAGCGCACCTTGACCGCAAACAAGGACGATAAGTAAATCACCTATACCGTTTTACGTGCCATACGATCACCGTTTCACCTTCTTAAGACTACCTTCTATGCTACAATAGTACGAGAGGTAGTATGACCACCTACAAAATTACGCGAATCTACGAATCAGCAACACCACACGATGGTTATCGTGTCTTGGTCGATCGACTCTGGCCACGAGGCATCAGCAAAGAACACGCAGCACTTGATGAGTGGGCAAAGGACATTGCACCAACTGATGAATTACGCCACTGGTTTCACCATGATCCAGAAAAGTTTACAGAGTTTTCAGCGCGTTATAAAAAAGAGCTCGATACCAATCCAGCTGCCGCTGCAGCAAAAAATGCCTGGTCCAATCACCCTATCGTGACGCTACTATACGGCGCAAAGGATACAGAACATAACCAGGCAGTCGTACTAAAACAGTGGTTAGAACATACTCAGTGATCAAGCGCTTCGTGTTCTTATAGCTTACTACACGTTGGCGTAGCGTGCGGCCAAATTGTATACCGCCGCGCCGCGCCATTATCAAGCAGCTCGCGGCGCATATTGCCGCGCCACGGTAGATCATGGGCATAGGCATACAAAGCATGGTGCCCACCGCCATGCGCCACAACGATGACTGTCTGACCGGCATAATCCGTAGCAATTGAGCAATAGGCTCGGTAGAGCCGCGTCAAAAAATCCCGCACCGACTCGCCGCCTTCTGGTTGAATATTCTCATCGACATCAAACAGCCGGTGCCAACTGCGATTGGCTACCGTGCCAATCGATCGCTCCGCTAAGTCTGCCATTTCTATCAGCGGGACTGTCGGGTGATACATCGCAATCTGCCCCGCTGTTTGACGAGCGCGCAGCAATGGTGATGTGATGATCGCCGCCGGAGTAAGTTTCTCCAGCTCACGCGCAACCGCAGCAGCTTGCCCCGCCCCAACACGATTAAGTGGCACGTTACTATCATGAGTCTCATTGCTCTGCGCCGCTGCAATATTAGCATCTGTCTGACCATGACGGACAAAATAAAGCGTGGTATATATCATGGTATTCAGTATAGCACCAGCACAGGTAGGGTCACTACCTTACCTGCCGACGCGGCACAATCCGCTTCGTCACCGCATCGACAAAAAGCCGATAGGCCAGGCGGTTTTCCTTGGCATACGTGATAAGAATACCAAGGACGCGCTGGCAGTGCGGCCAGCATAGCTCATCACCAGCTGGAGTCATATCGATAAAACGGTCGACATACATGCGCCGCAGCGAACCTGGGCCATCCTTTTGGTAAAACGTCACGTGCTTGGCGCAGCCTTCGCAGCACACATCAAGCACTCGTGACGACCCACTACGCCGCGCTTGGTAGGCATCTTGAATGAATTATACGTCATATTATCTCCTCTGTCATAGCAGCAGTATTTCCGTTTTGTTATCTGCATAGCGCCCAGTCTAGCGCTTCATTGTCTGCATCGCACGCCGCAGCTGCGCAACTGCCCGCTGAGCCCGCTCTGCAGTCCAATACCGATCGGGGGTGATAGCGCTATCACCAGTTGGCTCTTCTTTGTAGCGCCACACGATTGACCCGTGCTTGACGATCGTCACATCAGGCACAAAAATCCGCGGTTGGCCGTCCTCATCCTTACTGAGGTAAGGCGCAAGACGCGCCACCAGCTTTTGGTATGTCTCGTTCTTGCTAGCACGCGCCTGACGAATGTTGAGATAGTGAATCACATCAATACCCTCAGCACGAGCGGCTTGGTCAACATACTCGCTCAGCCGCTGGCACCACGGGCACTGCGGGTAGCCAAGAAACACCACGCCCGTGCCACGCTCTAGCATATCCAGCACAGCAACATCACGTGCGTAGACAAAGCGGTTATCCGCTGCAACCCGTGGGTACTCTGCCTGAAACCTCGCAGCGTCTGTCTGCCTTGCAGGCTGGGGGCGATGCTGCTGAAGATACCACGCCGCGCCAACCAGGCTGATGGTTATAACAATAACCACCCCTGTTATTATCACCTGCGTGCTTCGGCGCATCCCCCTCCTCTTTTCGTTATCTCGTTATTCCCACCGGAACAGCTTGATCGCCGCTACGTACACCACCAGTATCCATAGGCCAACAGCGCCAGCGTACGGCAGCACCTCTGCCAGGCTGGCGTGCTCGGTCATAATGAGGCGCAGACCATCAGTCACAGGTGTCATTGGGATGAACTGGCTCAGCGTGCGCAGCCACTCCGGGAACGTAAAGGACGGGAAGAAGGTGCCGGAAAGGAACATCATCGGGAAGGCTACCAGGTTACCCAGCGGTGCCGACTGGTTCTCATTCTTGGCCCAGCCGCCAACCAGCAAGCCAAACCCTACCATCAGCAGCGCGGACAGAGTAAGAAACGGCACGGCCAGTAGCCAGTCACCACGCATGTTGAAGTGGAAGACGCTCATCCCCACCACTATCATCATAGCGGCACTCAGCAGCGATACAATCGTGTAGTGGATACCTACCGCCAGAATCAGCTGCCCTGCTGTAAAGGGCGACGCCCGAAGACGCCGGTAGGAACCCTTTTGCTTCTCCGTCGGCATCTGGTTAGCCAGGCCAAAGATCCCCATGCTCAGCAAACTAAAGGCGAGCAGGCCAGTAAAGGTATAGTCGAAGGTCTTGAGCTGCTCATCACCCACAGCCTGGCCCGCAACCTTCAGCGGTGGCTCGGGCTGACCCATACCCTTATTAATACCATTAACAATCTGCCCCATAATAGCCGTCAGCGTATTACCAGACTGCTCCGAGCCCTTCGCGTAAAGCACGCGCAAAGTGCCGCTTGGACGCACTTGGGTTTGGCCAGTGGCATTCCCCTGCCCGGGTTGAGGGGTGTCAGGTTGCTGACCCTGGCCGCTGCCCTGGCCAGGAGCGCCCGCTTGGGCTGGCTTCGCTTCGCCAAAGTCGGCTGGCAGCTCGATGATACCACTGAGCTCCGAGTGCTTTAGCTTCTCGCGCGCTTCCTGCATATCCTTGACGTCCTTCACTTTGAGCGTCGTATCTTTGTTTGCCTTGGCTTGCTCCACAAACTGCTTGGCAAATTCGCTCTTCGAGTGGTTAATAATCGCCACATCAAAGCTGGTGGTCTGGTTATTAAAAATCGCGCCAAACACTAGCAAAAAGATGAGCGGGAACAAAAAGGTAAAAAACAGTGACATCCCATCGCGCATAAAGCGCTTTTGTAGGGCGCGCACCTGCCCATATACTCCAATCCAATATGACTTGACTCGCATCATCTACTCCCGAATGGCCTTGCCGGTTAAATCAATAAATACATCCTCGAGGTTGGCAGGCTCGACCGTTTGCTGCTTGGTAAAGCCGCGCGCCAGCAGCTGCTCGATAAGGTGCTGCGGCGTATCAATGGTGATGATCTTGCCCGCGTCCATAATCGCCAGGCGGTCGCACAGCAGCTCGGCCTCGTCCATATAGTGGGTAGTCAGCACAATGGTCATGCCTTCATCGCGGATGGTTTTGATCAGCTCCCACAGGTTGCGCCGCGCTTGCGGATCTAGGCCCGTCGTCGGCTCATCCAAAAACAGCACCTTGGGCTGATTCACCAGCGTGGCGGCAATCGCAAAGCGCTGCTTTTGCCCACCACTCAGCTGCTCCACGTAGCTGCCGGCCTTCGCACTGAGCTGTACCTTGGCTAGCAACGCATCAGCATCAACCCGCCGACCATACAGGCTCGCAAACATACGTAGCTGTTCGCGCAGAGTCAGCTTATCGTAAAAGGTGGTCGACTGCAGCTGGATGCCAATGATCTGCTTAATCTGCTTGGGCTGCTTGGCAACATCAATGCCGTCAATGGTCGCCCGGCCAGCGTCAATCGACCGCAGCGCCTCGAGCATCTCCAGTGTCGTGGTCTTACCAGCACCATTGGGCCCCAGCAAGCCAAAAATCTCGCCCGTCTTAACCGTGAAGGATATCCCATCCACCACTGGCGTACCGGCATAGGTTTTGGTCAAGCCATCCACCGTTATGATTGGTTTGGTTTGAGTCATAAAACTCCTTTCTTATGCTACGAGCCCCACACCCAAACAGGCCTCTGCTTGAATCACTCCCAGCTATATGCTAACAACCGTCCGTTGGGTCGAATTATAACATAGAGGGAAAGAAAGCGAAAGGCGCAGCAGTCTTTCAAAATCACTTTATTAAGAACGCTCCTAAGTGCTATTTCAGGCTCTCTATTATTGCAGCACAGTCCTCTATTCTTTTATCTGCTTTTCACACTGAAACGCATCTTCTATCGCGCGACAAAGATAGAATCGAAGATCCCTGAGTGTCCTACTAAGTTTCGGCTGGAGGTGACCTGTTGTGTCTTTCATAATAATATCTTCCAGTGTTGCAAATACCTTTGGATCAAACGCAAACCGTAAGAGACAGAATTTAACTATATTGTAGCTAGGATCATTCATGTATAGCTGCCTAAGCCAATTATCCACTTTATCTGCATCATCGTATCTCCATAAAAGATAGAGACATTCAGACTGTTCAGCACTAATAATGACTGGGTGCCGCCATTCTGTAGGACGAAGCGTACTCCGTAATTTTTCCCAGACAACTTGGCAGATAGCAGTACGATCCCTATTGGTGTACTCACAACATTGCTGTAGTGCTCCGAGGGCAAGTATCACATGATTATTTTTGCCAGTAGCTGCTGACTGCCGTACATATGCAATATAGCGACGGCGTATCTCCTCATCAAAAGCAATACGTCCACTGTCAAGCTCATTGATGACTATCTCATCATCGATATCCTCATCACCATGTTTTACGTAGGCTATGTCCTCTCTTTCGATAACGTATGCCGCAGCGCGCTTTTGTCTCTTGCCGGTTGGATCTTCGTGATTAAGAACATAGTACGTATCCGCAACAGCACGCATATACGGATTAATGAGGTAGCGCTCAATCTGGCGTGCCTTGTCAGGCTGGCCTTCTCTCAGACAGTCCTCCACCAGTGAGAGAACGACAAACTCAACATCATAGATATAGGTACTCGCCTTTCTGTCACGCTTAAGCTCTGCCTGCGAGAGTGGTACGATATCTGCATCATCAAGGCTTGGTAGGGCTGGTACAGACCCACCGAGCGTACTATACATCGCTGTGCGATATAGGCTAGCAAGATTCAAAACCCGCTCAAAGTCCTCATCAGCACCACTGATATGATACAGACGGCTAGTGAGAAAAGGCGCTTTATACAAAGTCTCAGCTGCTACTGACCAATAGCGATTAGCAAACATCTTACGTTTTGCAGCAATATTCTCATCGATAATAGTGCGCATATGCTGCACAATGTCATCCAGTTGCTCCTTCTGCTCAGCGGTTGCTTCTCCCTCACTATCATAATACTCATTGAGTCGTACATAGTGTGTCACCAACCTATCAAACAATTCTTTTCGATCGATATCACCAGCCTCAGCCACAAGAGATTCAGCTGATTGCTGGTTCACTTCTAGATCAAGCTTTTGCCAGACTGTCTCTTCAATCTCAGACATAACCTTCGCAAGATCAGGAATCTCGTCAGCCATTGCGCGAATATCGTGCAGCTGCTGCTGCGCAAAACGCTTTTTCTCCTGATTTGCAGCTGTCTTGCCAGTTGGCTGGTAGAAGTAATATCCCCACATATTGACAATGTCAACGACAGCATCCACAACCTCATCTGCCTTTGCGCCGCTATACGAATGTGGCCTGAGTAATTGCTTCATAGTATCAGGCGTACATAGCAACTCGCGATAGTGCTGGACATACTCCTTAAGGAGTTCTTTGAGCTGCTGGCTTGTTAGTGGTGCTGTGTTATACAGGAGGGGGCGAGGTGGTTGAAACATATGCATAACTATAGAGTTATACTATTATTGTGTCAAATACTATATATGTCGTTGACATATTTTTGCTATCGTACCATAATCAAACCACCATGCATTACCTCTTCAAACTCCTCAGTCTCATCATCTTTGGTCTCGCGCTTGCGGCAGGCTACTATGCGCTGCAGCTATTCATCAGTCAGTCATCTCTCGCAGGGTATACCTTAGCTATACTGCTTATTATCATTGGTGCAGCACTGCTCATTACCGCACACGACCTGTTTCGGTGTCGCCAATGGAAAGATGTCGGCAAGGCACTTGGTAATTTCGCCGCTATGGTATGCAGCTATTCAACAAAATAAATCCTCACTCACAGCTCGAAACACCCTTACTGCCATCCAACCAGCAACTAACCAACAAGCATCTCATCACCACGCGGTGTATACTATACGTATGAAACGATTATTCCCTCTCAGCCACCGAGCAACCATTATCACCATCTGCCTTGCCCTCCTTCTCGTTATTGGCGGCATCGTCGGCACAGCGATTGGCTGGCGCAAAATTCTTTACAAGCTCCAAGGTACGTCGCATGTGGCCACGCTCGATCGTTCGCCAGGGCTAACCCAGTTTCCTGAGGTCGACACGCATACCCTCAGCCCTACTCGCCGCAAGGTTATCCAGCTTACTCAGGCAGAGTTTGCCGCTCAGCCCGCTGGTACAAAATATAGCCAAGGAGCGCACGAGGCATGGTGTGCCGATTTCGTCAGCTGGACGATGCAGCAAGCTGGTGCGCCGCTCAAGAACCCACACACTGGTAGCTGGCGCATCCCAGGCACCTTCACGCTGCGTGAGTATTACGAGTCAGCAGGTCGCTTCAAGCCAGCCGATAGTGGCTACCAGCCCCGCCCTGGCGACGTAGCAATCTACCGCGCTTCGCCCGTCTTTGGCGACCATACGCATATTGTCCTGCGCAATGATGACGGCATGCTCACCACTGTTGGCGGCAATGAGAATAACAAGATACGTGTCTTTGCCAATCAGCAGCGCAATTATACTGGCCTACTTGGCTACGGCGTCACAGAGTAACCATCAATGGGATAAGCACAGAGGTTTACAGCACTCAGTGGTATAATAGAGACACTGATGAAACATCGTCTTTCTTCGCTACGCCATAACATTCCTACTGCGCTGAGTGGTATCATCCAAGTGCTGCGCCGGCCATGGTATGCGGCAAGTGCGCTGGTTGGGGCGCTGGGTTTTGCCTGGCTGATTTTTCTCTTAACTAACGGCGGGTTCTATGGTGCGCTGTTGGTATCTCGCTTGCCATTTGTTGACAAGCTTGGTGTGATTGGGACGATGCTCGTGGAGATTGCACGCCAGGCCGCGACATCACTGACGGGTGCACTGCTTGTGCTTGTCTCAGTGCTGCAAGGAATATCGCTCGCGCTTATCATATTCACTGCTCGGCACAACAAGCGCAACCAGCAAACCACCCAGCAGCTCGGCCTCAGCGGTATTGCTTCTGTCGCGGCGGCAATTGGCCTAGGCTGCGTACCCTGTGGTACATCACTCATTCTCCCCATCGTGGCAGTATTTTTCTCGGGAGCGGCCGCGGCTTCGGCCGCGACGGTTGCCAGCACCATTGTGCTTATCATTGCCCTTGGGTTAAGTCTTTTTTCGCTCTATCGATCAGGCCAGATTGCCGCCATCTATATAACATTAGCTCAGCAGGAGGAGCATCATGCAGTCACAACAAACAGGGGTTAGCTTGATCCATATCATGCTTGGGATTGTTGTCGTCACAATCATCAGCCTCTTCGCCTACAATCTCGTCAACCGCCCACCCAACAAGCACATTGGCAAAGGTGAACCCTGGCAGAGCGCCATGTCGCAGGGCAGCCACACTGCGCCCAATGTATTCGTCGACTACACCGACTACTTTTGCTCATTTTGTGCGCAGGTCGAGGCTGCCACGAACACTGCAGACTTCCAGCAGTATATCAAGTCGGGCAAACTGCGCTATGAGCACCGGATTGTTGCCGTTCTCAAAGATATCGTGCCCAACACCGAGCGTGGTGCCGAGGCAGCATTTTGCGCGGCCGACCAGCATAAATATTGGGAATACACACACCACATTGTGCCCCGCATCAAAGCTGACTACTTCGACAAAGGCATTGGCGTCAAAGGCGTTGCCGTACCCAAAGAAATTCCACTCCTCCCCGTCAGCTATTTTGAAACATCGGCCGAAGCTATTGGGCTCAACGTGGAGACCTTCCGTGATTGCGTGACAAACGAGAAACACAAAGACGACATCGCCACAAACACCAGCCGCGCCCTCAAGCTCGGCGTCACTGGCCTCCCCTACATGATCGTTAACGACTACACCACCAGCGGCTTTGGTGGCGGTGAGCACGGGCTAAAGACATTGCTTAAAGCAGGTGGGGTGCAATAACCCCTACCGCCGGCGTAAGAAATAATACCCGGTTGCCATGGCAGCTATCACACTCACGGTGGTAATCTTCCAAAACATCGTCGGGTCATCCGCCCCTGGCACAGGCACATTCATACCATAAAGCCCAGCGATCATCGTTGGGATAGTCAATGCCACCGTGATCACCGTTAGTAAGCGGATCGTCTCGTTCAGGCGCGTGTCCATCACGGCGCGGTAGCTATCACGCACATTAGTGATGGTGCGCAAAAGCGACTTACAACGCGCAATCACCTGCTCCAAGTCAATCGAGATATCCTCCACATCATCCTTATCATCCTCCTTGAGGCGGAGACTGCGGTTTGCCATCAAGCGCTCAATCGCCCAGTTCATTGGCACTAGTGCATTGAGATAGTCATTGAGCTTGCGTTCATACTCGGTCAGCGTCACGATATCGCGCGCCCGCAGCGTATGGAGGTCGTCCGTTGCTGCTCGCATCTGTCGGTTGATCGTTGCCACTCGCCGCTGGTACTGCAACGACACCGCCTCGATCATTGCCACTACGAGCTCAATCCGCCGTGCCGTATTCATCCGCGTCTTGTCAACAAAAGGCTGCCAGAGCCGGCCGAGGCTATCGCGCGAGAGCGTCACCACATAATTTTTGTGAATACCAAACAATATCGGCGTCGTAAAGTCGTTAAAGTCATCGTCCGTATCAGGCAAGCGGGCAATCAAATACGTCCACTCATCCTCAAACTCAATACGTGGCACCTCGTGCGGGTCCAGCGCATCTTTGATGATGTTTTCGTCCATACCAAGCGCCAGGAGCTTGTCGATCTCCTCACTACTAGGCTTCTCGCAGCGCAGCCACGACCCAACCCGCAGCGTATCACGCGGCGTAATCGTCTGATCTGCCTCACTCGAACGAAGATATTGCAACATACTAGTGATAAGTATACGATGAAGCAGTCATAATTGCAAATAATACGACAGGTTCGCTTCTGCGTGCTGCATCGTTCATTACTTTATAACGACGTATAGCGACGACTATTCACTCACAAACAACTGCTCAAGCACCGCATCAACCATAAACTTCATCGTCTTTGGGGCGATACCCTCTAGCGTATCAATCGCCGCCATTGCCGTAAAGAGCTCGCCAATTATCTGGTCAGTCGCGCCTGACCGCAGTATGCCATCGCGGCGCCACTGCTGCACCTGCTCGGCAAAGAACTCGCCACGCAGCGCCAGATTATGACCTGCTCCTGCTTGCTTGGCCTCGTCTTGGTAGGCTTGGCGCACCTGCTCGCCAGGCACATCACTCTGCCACTCGGCGAGGATTTTATTACGCCGCATGGCTTGCGTCGTGGCACGTAGATAAGCCGCGAAGGCTGCCTGCGGCTGCGACCAATCGATCCGTCCAACAATCCGGTTCTTCGTCTTCTCGTCCTCCGCACGATAGACCGCAAGGAAGAGCTCCAGCTTAGACGGATAGAGTAAATACACACCACCCACCGCAATGCCCGCCACCTGAGCAATCTCCACAATCGATGCCGCCTTGTAGCCGTCCTGGGCAAAGACTCGCCGCGCTGCCTGAATTAGTTTCGCCTGACTGATTGCCATATCGCTCCGACCTCCGCTCGCGCTATCCTAGACGATAACGCCTCTTTACTTTCTACTCATATTCTATTATAGCAGGTTTGTGGGAAGCTGGGCAGGTAGGCTGGCGATATAACAGTGTTGCAGCCGCTTCTCTCGCACGAGCCACCATAGCAAAACAGAGGTACAGACATGATATGTTTGTACAAGCAATATTTCTTGCAACAACCTTTCTCTCGCTGCTCTGCCATATGTCGAGGAAAAGTTTATTACCTACTTCATCAGGCTTTTGGCGCCAATGGAAGAGACCAATCTATAGAAAATACCAAATCGATCTTTCTGTCACCCCGAAGGAGGGATGAGCAAACTAGTAAAGCCACCGCTTACATCTGATGATTTAATAAATTTAGCTATCACACTATACGCACAACAATCAGTAATCTACTGTCTTGTATAACGCTCATGCTTTTGGTACACTTATAGCTAATATAACCATAAGGGGGATTTTTATGATTGCAACTCAAGCTGGCCAGGGCAAGAAGCGGATTGGTCTTATCTCAACGGGGATTGTCGGTGCATTACTCGTCGCCTTCACCTTCACGCCAACCTTCGCGGGCTTTGCAGCAAGCATCCAAAACACCGTCAACAGCGCCTCAACCGGCACACTCACCATGAAGGAGACCTCGGGCACCTACACCTGCAATAGCACAGATGGTGCTGGCGCGGCGACGAACTCTGCCACCTGCTCTACCATTAACAAATATGGTGGCGCCGATACCGCACTCGTTGCTGGTGGCCCGGCCAAAACAACCAACATTACTCTGCAAAACACGGGTAGCGTGGCCGCAACATCCTTTAGCCTCAACCCTGGCACATGCAGCCAGTCCAAAGTGCCTGGTGCTTCTCTCGCGGGTAATGCAACCGACCTCTGCAGCAAGGTTAAGGTAGCCATCAAGTCAGGCAGCAGCACGCTCTTTACGGGTACTGCCGCACAACTGCAAACAGGCGGTGCAATCGATCTCCTCGCCAAGCTCAGCAAAGCAACCATTGACGCTGGCGAGAGTGTGCCGATCACCTTTGAGGTGTCGCTCGACGCCAGTGCTGGCCCAACCTACCAAGGTCTGCAGGTCTCGCAACCACTGACGTGGACATTTGGCGCGTAATTCCTCTGGAGTAGGACAATGCGCATGCCGCGGCAACGAATAATTATCATCACTATCCTAAGCCTCTGTCTTGGAGGCTTCGTTGCCGTGATGATGGCGCTCGGCATGCGTATCTTTTTTGTCACAACGCCGAGCATGGCGACTGCCGCACCAGTTGGCTCGCTCGTCGTTACCCAGCCAGCTAGCAGCTACCACCCCGGCGATATCATCACCTTCCAGCGCCACGGTCGGACGTATACTCATCGAATTCAATCTATCACCAACCAGCGCATCCTCACCAAGGGCGACCTCAACCACGCGGCCGATCCACTCCCCATCGAGCACAGCGCCATCATCGGCAAAGCAATTTTCATCAACCCATGGCTTGGCTGGGTATGGCTGATGGCGCCATGGGTGGTGATTGGCTGGCTCATCATCCATCTAGCCACCCGCCGAGCTCGCCCAACGTGGCGCTGGTATTATCGGATTATTGGTATGACGCTGGTGCTCTGCGCTGTGTCGCTGTGGTTTCATCCGTGGATCAACTTTAGTGTGCTCAGCGTTCTCCCCTCAGACAAAGGCGCCCTTATGCACATCGTCAACACTGGCGTCTTTCCAATCGACGCAGTCGGCACAGTGCTCTACCCCGGCCAAGATGCTACCATTACCGTCTCGGTGCAAAATAGCCATGGGCAGTATTTTTTCATGCCAACGATTCATTACACGGCATGGGTTATCCTGTGCATTATGCTCATTTGTCTTATCCCCTTTGGCCTCATGCTCTACGGCCTTCGCCAGCTATCTCGGCCCACTCCAGCCGATAGCGCACCGCAACCATTGCCTGTCACTTCTATCATCGTCGCAGCAATTATTACCCTGGTAGGGATATGCTTCATTATCTTTCATAACTTTTATCTAACGAGCGGAGCGTTTTCGGGTACGATCAACAACAATACTAATACCGCCCGCCCAGTGCTCTACAACTGTACTGATGCCACCAAGCTCACTGCCCCCTCGCAGGCGCTCTTCATCTACGGCATGACATTCTTCGATACTGGCACTACCGAGCGCGACCTATCTGGTAATGACAATAAGGGCGCTTGGCTCACTCGCACGGCAGCCGCTCATGGTTCGCAGTCATTTGCCTGCCGGCGCGACCGTGTGCGCAGCACCCTCTTCAAAGACACCTGTCTCGCCTACCCCACAGCCATCGACAACCCCACTACCTTCACCCTCTCTGTCTGGTTTAATACCAGCAAATATGGGGCAGATAATGGGCGCATTGCTGGCTTTACTAGCACACCAGACAATGGCGCCGACCCAAGCTTAGACCGTGTCCTCTTTCTCGACAAGCAAGGGCGCATTGCCTTTGCAGTGTGGCCCAATGCCACGCGTTCAGTCTTCTCACCAGCCGGCAAGAATTACGCCGATGGCAAGTGGCACCACGTCGCCGCTTCACTCTCACCACAAGGGATGCGGCTCTATGCCGATGGCGCACTGGTTGCTCACGACCCAAGTGTCACGCAGGCCCAAAACTTCCGCGGCTACTGGAAGTTTGGCTGTGGACGCTTTAGCGAGTGGCGTAATGGCGATGACACACCTATTAACAGCACCAACACATTCTTTACTGGCATGATGCAGTTTGGGGCTGTCCACACCACTGCTCTAAGCGATGCTCAGGTGCAAGAAATCTACCTTGCTGGCACAAAATAGCGCACGCAGCGCAACAACATATCTTTAGCTATTACATCGTTTTGCTCTCATTGCAAGCATCCAGTGCCTGATATATACTAAATACATGAAATACATGCGCAATACACTCGCCACCTTTCTCACCCTTCTCCGCCATATGTGGCTGCCGCTTGTGGTGATTATTCTTCTCATCATGGCGGGCGTTGGCATAAGCGCTACCCTGCACGCAGTACGACCCGAGCCACTCTGGACGAATGCCACGAAGGAGCTCACGCAGCGAGTGAAAAGCGAGGCCACGCAGTCGCTCGATATTACCCTAAGCCGCGGTGAATTTATCAACATTGATGGGCCAGGCGGCATCGTCATTGGCACGATTACAGATGCAGCCGCACGCCAGCGTCTGCTCGCTAGCCAGCTATTTCGCGATTGCAAATTTGGCTGCACGGGGTGGATGGCATATTCGCAGCTTGGGCGCACATTGCCGCTTGATTCTTCAGAGCAGGTGTCTGGCCACGCACGTGCTCTGCTGAGCTCGGTCGCTACACCAGATAGCTCGTGTATTATTCGCTTCCATTATCTTGGCCAAACACTTCCAGACAAACACGGCTCGCCCGACCTAGACATCATCTGCCTCTCACAAAGGACAGGTGCGTTTGTGTATGAGTTTCGGGCAGCGTAGTTGTCATTCCCATAGCTACGGAAGTTTTACTACTTGATGGGCTATAAGGTTGTTATTCGCCTTGATCTTGCTGCTCCCAAGAACGCCGCTCTTTTTCATCTTCCTGTGTGAGAAATTCGAGAAGATCATCAAGCCGCTTCTGTCCCTCCAGGGTCTCCAACACACAACGCATTCTCTCATCGTAAGATTGGCGAGCAATAAATAGCGCATACACTTAGGCATACAGCTACGGACACCTGTTGGGATGTTGCAAAGGTAGGGAGATTTGTACGCATATATTGACTATCCATTATTTTTATGGTAAATATACAGATATGAGTGAGAAGATAGCACCCACCTTAATTATCGATGGTGATCCCATTCAACAAATCAACACCGTTGACTACCTTAAAAAGAAATATATTCCCACCAGCGAAACAGCCGCAAAACGCGATTTTCGTAATGAACGACTCATCCGTAAGCTTGGTAGTCTTACAACAGGTGATTTGCTCTTGTTACCGCCAGAGTTGTCTGGTATTGCCGCCACAGTGAATAACCAGAATTTACACAACTACAGCCTCAACCAGGTACCCGGCCTGGAGCGCGGCCGCCAGCATAGCCGCACCGAGGTTGCCTTTGGCCAGCTCCATATGGCGCAGCCAGAAGCCGGTACCATCACCGAGCTCGTGGCTGTTAAGTATGTGCACCCCATTACGGCCAGTCGCGAGTTCTTAGCAGCCAAGGCTGTAAATGAGCGCTTTGGCGAGCACAAAGTCTATACACCGCTTGGCTTTATTCGTGCAGAGAATACCGCCAGGGGGGCGCAGCGCGTTGGCGTGTTAAGCCGTTACGAACATAACGTCAACACACTCGATAACTACCTATGGAACCCCAACACTCCAGCAGAAACTCGCCGGGCTATGTACCAGGTAGCGGGCCGCGCAATGGCGGAGCTCCACAACCATGGCTTTATCCATGGCGATGCCCAGGCCAAGAATTTTGCGCTTGATTCACGTGGTGCCACCCGCCACCTGGATACCGAAACGTACACCGATATCCGCTACAGCCGCGATGCTACCATCGATCGCCTGAGTGACGTGAACAATATGTTCGATCGCGAAACGTTAACACTTGCTCCATCCCTAGCGGATATTGATGCGTTCGTTGATGGCTACCTGCAAACACAAGCAGCCGGCCCAGGCACGCACGACAACCTAGACCAGCTAGATATAGAAGACACTATCGCACTGGCGCGCGGCGATGATATTGCTGATTTTATATAACAACCACCCTAGTAACTACAAAACCTCCCCATACACGGGGAGGTTTTTATCATAGCTAGCGAAACAACTTACTATTCCTAGATGGCAAATAGGTCATTCAACGCCTCACTCACCGTTGGGTGAGTGAATATCTGGTCGCGCAGCGTGGTGTAGGGCAAGCCAGCATCCATCACGGTTTTGATAGTATTAATCACCTCTGGTGCCTGCTGGCAAAAGAGCGTCGCGCCAAGAATGCGGCCTGTCGATGGCTGCACCACTGCTTTGAGTAACCCCGTTGTTTTATTATCAACATGCATGCGCGGCACCGCCATTGCCGGCAGCTCTTTAACCTTCACATCATCGCCATACTGGGCGCGAGCTGCTGCTTCGGTTAGGCCAACGCGCGCCAGCGGTGTCTGCATAAATATCACATGAGGCAATACTGCACGCTGCGCCCGCGTGTAGCTACCATCACCAAGGAGCTGGCTCTTCACAATACGGAAGTCGTCGAGCGACACATAGGTATACTGCGGCCCACCATTAACATCGCCCAGTGCCCAAATGTGCGGCTGAGTGGTCTGCAATTGGTCATTAACGATAATCGCGCCGCGCTCATCAGTCTCCACACCAGCGGCGGCGAGACCAAGCTGGCTAGTATTAGGCCGACGACCAGCGGCCACGAGCACGGCATCATATACTTGCTCATCACCACCACTTATCACAGCAACGCCCTGGTCTGTATCGCGCACCTGTTGTATATCTGATGCAAACACAAGTGTTATACCCTGCTCTTCCAGAGCCTGGGTAACTGCTTGAGCAACAGATGGCTCTTCGTGCGGAAGCAGCTGCGCCCGGCGATGATAGAGCGTAACCTCCACGCCAAGAGCTGCGTAGGTCGAGGCGAACTCGAGGCCAATCGGCCCAGCGCCAATCACCGCTAGCCGCCGTGGCTTCAGCTGCTGGTTGAGCGCCTCCGTACTAGTATAGACATGGGCCGATTGCTCAAGGCCAGCAATCGCTGGCATCACCGGCACTGCACCGGTATTAATGAACAACCGATCTGCCTGCAGCTCAATGCGCTGCTCACCCGCCTGGACACTCACCGTATGCGCATCAACAAACGACGCAACGCCATCAATAACCATCACGCCCGGGTTATCCGCGAGCATGTGGTAGTTTTTATTATTAAGCTTGGTCACGACCGCTGTCTTGCGCGCAAACGCTTCGTCGATCGACTGGCCAGCCGCTGCCGCACTCACCAGCGTCTTGGTTGGAATACACGCAATATTAATACATGTCCCACCATACATCTGCGGCGACTGCTCCACCAGCGCCACCCGCTGACCCGCCCCAGCCAGCGCTACCGCCAGCGTCTTGCCCGCCTTACCAAAACCAATAATCAGTGCATCAAATTGTGTGTGCATTATACTTCTCCTTCCGTAAGATTATCGCACAGATGAAAGCTAATGTAAATGTGTTACAATAGTGATTCGCTCTTCTCCCCATACTAGTGAAGAGCAGAATAAGCACGCCGCCTACTTACGACACACTTTGTGTTCAAGCACACAAAACTCAGCGCCGCCGTGCCAGCACTGGCTGCACCCGGTCAATCCGGTTCGTCCAGACATACCCGCCAAACTGTGGCGGTATCTGCGTCACGCTCTCCGCTGTATCAAACCCAGCTGACCACTGTCCATCGCCTTCGACCAACATTACTCGCGTGTTTACCGCCGCCATCCGGTCAACAAACTTACCTGGCCAGCCCCATAGCAGTGGTGCATAGCGCCGCGGAATGTGCAGCTCCATATTGTGCAGCTCGTGCGGCACATAACCCGTCCAGCCAACTGCCACGTACCGCAGCAACCCGGCCTTCATCATCGCCTTGGAACACAAGCGCAGCGTCGCGCTTTGTTGGCGCAGCCAGGCAAT
>CALISR010000004.1 GCA_938041435.1 uncultured Candidatus Saccharibacteria bacterium | reverse complement strand
TCTCATCCCAAGCCTTCACGTTCTGCAATGAGGTTTGCCAATCGTTGTAGCGGCGTCTAATGCCGTCCCATATAGAGTCATAGTGCTTATTTGCTACGTCTATAGAGCGGCTGAAAGCGTCCTCAACGCGTTTCTTATACGTATTGTTGGTTGTCATATATGTAGCCTGGTAGCCCGCCATCTGTTGACTGAGGCCTCGTAGCTGTTGCTGTTTAGCCAAGTCTCGCTGAGCCTGTGTAATAGCCGTGCCGCCAAATTGCTGGCGTATAGACTCCGGCAACTTGTCTATCATCGTCTTTGTGCGGTCTACATTAGCTTTGGAGGCGTCTACATCAGCCTTGAGATTCCTAATCTCATCTGATTCCATGTACTCTTTGCGCCGTCTCTCAAACTCTTCACCGTAATTGGGCATAGTAGCCGACACTGCGTCATATGATGCCTTAGCCGCGTCTGCTTCGCGTTGAGCACGGTGCCACGATTCACGTGTCTGGTCTCTATATCTTGTTGCGTCTGCTAATCGTTGCTGCAAATCCATGTTTACCTCACAAATATATCTTCATTAGGGTTATATGGGAATATGTAAAACGTAAAATCAAACCATGAGCCGCTCAAATCTACCCATGTTTTAGCGAACTGGTGGTAACCACCTCCTGGTAGGCGCTCTGAGCGGTGTTGTAGCCACGAGCCAAGAGAGCCGCGCACGTAAATATAGGTATTGTCGGCGAATATCTCGAGCTTCTTGGAACGAGTGTACATGTTGCGTAGCCAAATAGATGGTGACACCGGGTTGTTAGGCAGGGGGAGGACAAAGTCAAATGCCCCGTATGATAGCGGGTTCCATAGCGCACTACCTTCTGTTAGCATAAACGGAATATCATACGTGTAATAGCCGATTCCAGGCGCGCCAGGGGTAATAACGTTATTAAAGTCTACTGTAAAATTCTGATCTGCGTTGAACCAGCGGCAATACATACGGTGCACAATATGGGCACGCCCCATACTCATAAAGAATGGCTTGCGTGGTTGCCCGTGAGGTATACGCACAAAATCAAAGTCTTGGAACTGTGTGAGGGGTATACGATCCCAACCAAAGGCATACGTCCAGTTGATCTGCGGTGTATTAGGCTCGCTGAATATACGGGTGTTATTGTTGATCACAACACGTCTAGAGACGATCTGCGGTGTCTTATTAGTAACATCTGAGCCAAAGATAGGATACTTGGAGTTAAATATCTCCTCTTTAGTAACAGGGTCGATCACTTTCAACCCATAATCTCTACTACTGTATCCTTGAGCGTTTCTCGTCATATGTATATTGTAGCACTTGACGGCGATACCATTGGTGAGCGGATAATGACAAGAGAGCGGTTAGCGTTAGGGTTCTGTGTGTCATACGTGAATTTAAAGGCTTTCTCTGCTTCGCTCATTTGCACACGTGGTGTGTTACCGGCATTTGTCACTAACCCATAGGATGATACTTGTTTGCCCGCTATTGTCTCTGTATACTCTTGGAAGGCGTACGGTGTTACATCTGTCATAGCGAGAGAGTTAGGTAGCCAATATGTAATAAGGCCCGCCTTATTACCAAAGTCTTTATTATTCTTAATACCGAGCACCATCTGCGACTGTAGCCTCACATCAACACCAACATCGTTAAAGTCAGAGGTTTCACCCTTCTTTATAGCGCCGTAGCGTGATGTTTTGATGCCATAGTCTCGTAGCGGCGTACCGTAGTCGAATGATAAAGGTGAGGCTGTATATGGGTACTCCACCTCCTCTGCTATAGGGGTAGGGCTCACAAACACCATATTCAAGTCTGATCGAGAGCCGTCTGTACCGTTGTAGTAGGGTGGAATAGCATTTTTGTAATAGATATATTCCCTGTCAGCTGTCCATACGCCCGGCTGGTCATAGAATGTGGGGTTCATAGCCATAACGAACGGTACATAGCCCAGGTTATGCCTCCATCTAAAGTAGTAGATCGTAGAGAACCCAGTGTTACGCGCCTCGAGCAATTCACCGCCATAGTTAGCGGTTTGTAACCCGCCTGGCAGCGGCTGCCGAGCGTCTATGCCAAGCGGGGCTAGTATCTTTGCCTGAAGTATAGGAAATGACGAGTTAAAGAGCAGTTTGTTGTCTGGCGCTGTCTGCGCGTCAAACCCGGGCATAGCAATCTTTACGCCGTAATCTCTACGCTCTACACGAGCCATTAGAAAGCTCCTTGTGAGTACCCAAACATAGCCACAATGCGGCCTGATCGATCCTCTGCTTTAATGAGCCCACGAAGCTGTGTATCGCCCCGTGTCTCACCTGTGCGCACCTGCCGTGGTGTAATCTGCTGCTGTTGGGCTATATTCCCCACCACAGTGTTCTCTATCTCCTCGAACTTAGTGGTAAGCTTAGTCTCCTTGATTTGGGAAAATGAAGTTTCAAGGCTAGCTGTGTTAGGGTTGTATACTGAGTCTGCCATTACAGTTTCATCTCCTCCCCGAGTGTTCGGGCATTAAGTTGTACGGATACGATCGTAGGAGGCTCTGGTGTGGCGTCTGTTGTCGTTCCATCAAAGCCAAAGGTAATTTCCTTGAATCGCTTGTTTATCTCCATACGGACGCTTACGTCGCCTTCTGTGGCTGTTTTCTTGCCGTACACCCATGGCTTGGCATCGATCTTGTACTTAGGAATGATTGTAGCGCCCTTAGGCAGCGCACGGAATGTTACACCCATACGGAGAGCTTGCTTGTCGGCCCACGGCACACCACCATCATACATGAGTGATTGGTAGCTAAACTTTTTGGCTGGCTTGCTGTCGTTATCTACAATGGCTAGGTTCGACCTGAGCCCTTCCCTTGTGTTTGTTTGGTAACTGAAATACAGAGTGTCCCCAAAGTTCCAGCACCCACCTAGTTCGTACTTTACGTCGTCTGAGTTGTAGTTGCCAAGTGTTTCTGGCATGTTGTACGAGTAGTAGAAGGACTCCGGGTAGTTCTTGTCTACCGCCCCCCAAGAGTAGATACCGTGCCTCATCGTATAGAGACTCGTCTTGCTTGGGAAAGCGAACAGCATGATACCGCGCCGTACTGTCATACAGTGCGGGTAAATGTCTGTAGTGTCACGTCGCTCTGTGTACTCGCTGTGGCTATCATTCAGTGTGCGCACTTTGGTGAGCTGCTTAGCTCCCGTGTAGGCGTACATAGCACCATCAATAATCGTGTACGTGATGTTCTGGTAGGTGAATAGACTCTTTGGCTCACCCATTGGCGTGTCGATCTTAAAGTTGAGGCCGTCAGCAAATCCGTCCCAGAAGCCGAGCATGCCCTCTTGGAAGGAGCGACCGGGTACTGTGCTTACCTTCTCACAACCTAATACGACATACTCGTCATTACTCGTGAGGGTAGTTACCTCCATACCTGTCTCGACAATCACACGGTGGCGGTTAAATTCAGTCTCATCTACCTCTGTTAGACCAGAAGGAAGCCAGTCAACTAGGTACTGGTCGTTACCAATAAACAGCTTGCTGCCGCCCCAGTTGATGATTGGGTGGCTCTTACGTGTTGTGCTAGTGAGTAGTGAGGCGAAGTATTGGAAGTGCAGACCATACATCTTGTCTTGCTCGTACGTCTCTACACGCCAGTTACCGTCGCTAGCGTACATATGGATGTGATACTCCGTACCAAAGTTAGCATAGTCCCCCACCTTCGTCTCTGGAAAGTCGAAGTACGTGATCTGGCCCGTCTGTACCTCGCTAGCGTTTTTCGTAGCGTGAGCAATCTCTTTGTTCTGCGCGTCATGCACGACAAGGTGTACCTGGCCACTACCTTTAGCGTGGAAGCGTACAGATATACGGGTCATTGGTGACTGATCAGGTAGGAATATACAAGTGTTTTCCTCGTTCTCGATGATAGACGTAGGCAATCCATCACTCTGAGGCTGGCCATTGATGCTGCTCCACCGGTTTGTGCCGCCACCGATCCATTTGCCGTCACGGTCTTTCACGAGGATCTGCGCCACTGTAGGGTACGAGCTGGCCTTACCTGTAATAACATCGATCTGAGACTGTTTAGGCGAGGTAGCATTGGTGTACATGTAAATACGGTCATTCCCAGTGATGTAAATAGCATCCTTTAGCCTCCAGTAGGTAAGGTCGCCAAATGTACCTTGTGTCCACCCAGGGCACGTAGAGGCCCTTGTTACGTTGTTGTCTACATCGATCTTGTAGAGAGTACCATCGTTGCCAATACCCCATCGTACACCGTCTGGAGTCTGTGTCATGTTCACAATGAGGCTCTGCACATCATTATCACCTAGATTACGCGCCCCAGGGAGCACAGAGAGCCGGCTTGGGTTCTTGCGGCCATCCAAGCACTCTGAGTCACCGTAGCTATTCTTGATACCAATCTTACCGTCAGTACCAAATCCGCCATAAAACGATGTTTGGCTGATGATTGTATCGCCTGCGTTGCCTGCTGCCATTACCAGATACTCCTTACTGGATCAGTGATCCGTTCTCGCCCCATCATACTGCTACCGCCCTGGATAAAGCCAGAGCTTGTCGTAATGCCATACACTGTTTTATACTCTTGCACCATATTATCGAACAATTGCTTGTACATGTTGGCGCTATCCAGGTCTTTACGCATCAAAAAGTATTGCTGTGCGGCGTAATATACGGGTGCTTGGTGGTATTCCTCGGGGAATTGTGGACATTGACCTATTTTGACCCGTGTCGTGGCTGTGAGGCCCTGATACGGCGTCTCAAGGCGTATCTCGCGAGTATTTACAACCTTAGCCACCTTATACCAGTTACCATCACTGCCGTCTGTGACCTGTAGCCACCCGTTATTCTCCATACTGCGCACAAAACTGTCTTGTGAGGCCGTAACTCGCGGGCTATTCTCTGTCAGAGACACGCTAAACTCCTTATCAGCCAGCCCTAAGTCCTGCATACGAGGCTCAAACGTCACAATCATGCCGCTTGGCACGTCCTCCGCTGGTGTTGGGAACAATTCCATCTCTGTGCCGTTCTTGATAATGAAACATTCAGGTTTACCAGTGGATTGACCGCTCGCAATCTTGTGCCATTCCTCGATATTGTGCACTGGAGTGATAGGATAGTAGCTGTCCCCGTCCTTTATACGCACGTCTACAACCCTCACCATGTCCCTTGGGAAGCGATACAGTGACTTACCCTGTATTAGGTTAGTCTCACGCTCTTGGCGCACCCAGTACCGTCTCACAGCGTTTTGGAATAGCTTTATTCCTGTGTTTATATCTGATACGGCCTTGCGTACCTCTGTGATGTTGTCCTCATCTACGTTGATGAGGCTGATCACATCTTGTTTTAATTGCGAAAATGTCAGCATGTCTTATTCTCCTTTACTCTAATCATACACTACACGCCGCCACTCTTGCTCATCTCTCGTGGCGGATACTGGCTTTCTCCACTGTGACGTGTCCTCTTTGCGGTTATTGCGCCAAACTTGGTCATCACTACGGTAATATTGGTGGTCGCGCCATGTTCCGGTAGCTTCGCTGGCGTATGGTAGCTTGCGCCACTCGTGCTCTATCTCGCTTTGTGGTGTTTTCCATACGTCAGGTACAACTTGCGCTCTCCTAAATCGTAGCATCGGAGACGCTATACGGGCTAATGCCAGCATATCCGTAGGAGACAACTCGTACCGCTCTATATCCTTGAATGAAAGCGAGGGGATTGTCACTGTAGCAGTAGCGCTTATATTTCCAGTGATAATAAGAGACGGCGGCGGTGCTGTATACACTATGCCTGGTCTGCTTATTTTAGCTCTCGCTACCACTGTTGGCGGTAAAATATAGGTCTTGCCTGGCTCTTTGTAGACGACAGACGGACTCCATATATTTACTCCGACCCACACCTGGTTTGCTGGTAGCGCGTACTTGGCTGTGACTATTGGCTTCGTTATATTGGCTTTTGCCGTTATATTGCGAGCTTCTAGGTCGTAGCTATTTGATACTTTGAGTGGCCAGACATACCCTGCGTTGTAGTATCCAGCATGAGTATTGGCGCTATAAGCGTAGTTATCTCTCGATATTGCGTATTGCTTTGCTGGCCCCATAACGGTTTCACCGTAGTTCTCATATGAGAGCCATCCATATTCCACTGTCCCACTGTTGTATGTGTAGAGGCCGGCGGTATGTGTTATACCGCCGGGGATAGTGTTTGATACAATCTCTCTTGACCACCCAGAAGGCTCTGTGTAATCGTCATTCCACACCTTATACTTGATATTTGGCCCGTTCCAGTTAACTCGTACCCAGTACCATGTGTTTTGTTGATGGCTGAATGGAAATTCCGAGCCTCGCACGGTACCGCGCTGGTTGTCATATATCACAAACCCTGGGGTGTTACCGTCACGGTATAAACTTACAGAATACCCATTAGCTGTTGCCCGCGAATTACCCGTAAAACGGAAACCAACAACACCGATAAGCCCATCACCACCAGTGTACCTGAACTTCGTCAATATCTCACCGTTGTACCAGTTCAGACTTTGCCCAAGTGGAGCATAAAAGTCAGTTCCTTCGTTAGTTATACGTATTATGTCGTCTACAACTTCGACGTTACTATTCCCTGCGTATATCTGGCGGGAAATAGAGGTTAGTGCGAGTCTCCTGTTATATACAAACGTAGCCATACGCTACCCCGCGACAACCTCAAAGTTTACTACTACAAATGGCGGCAGAATCTCAAACGGTGCGTTGTTACCTGTAGCGTTGATAGCGCCTCCAGCAAATGTGTTCATACCGCTACCCTTGCCTGCACCTAGGTTACTAAACCCTTGTTGGAGGCCGCCACCAAGATATTCTGACTGCCAAGCGTTTTGCCTATAGTTGTTAGGCACTAGGGCTTGTGTTTTGGTACCTCCTTTTGATCCTAGCTGGCCCAATATACCGTCGTACATAAATGGCGCTCGCCCTCTCATATCTGTGAGTGAAAAAGCAGCTGAATTAATGATCACACCGTACGAGGGGTTTCTGCGAATATGCTCTGCAAGGAGGGGAAACTCCTCAATACGATACACTGAGCCGTCCATAAACAACCTACCAGAACCGGGTGAGCTGTTCATTGTCATGAATATATCGCCTACTCTGAGGCTCTGCTCGTAGTAATGGCCAATAAAGAACAACGCACCAGCTGAAAACGACTTTGCCGATGTTTCTTTCTGCCCCCTAACGATAGTGTATGAGTCTGGCCCAGTTCGACTGCTCACAAGCACAATCTCGCTATTTGAGAATGTGGGCAACTCATCTTTCGGAGCGATAGTCACAAAGAATGGTTCAATAGGGAACGAGTTGATATCGCCAGACTTGAGTGTGACAGTGGTGGCTGTTGCGTTTATTGCTGAATTTAGGAATCCGATTGATAGGTTCGACATTATGCCCTCCAGACATTCATGTAGTAGTTAGTAATTATGTCTCTATACGCTGGCATACCCTGGAGTGTATCACTTTGTTGTGTGCTGTCTACGTAGTCACCTAATGGGAGTTTCATCTCTATTACATTGACATTATCCTCTCCTAACAACCTCTTTAACTCAACAGCTCTCATTAGGAAATACCCTACAGGAACAGTGCTCTTGCTTACACCACCGCTGGCATCATCTATATGGTAGTACTCTCCGCTATTGCGGTCTACAACAGAAACTGGCTGCCCCTTCGCCCAATATCTGTTATATAGTAATATCTCGTTAAAAAATCTGGCATAATCCTCATTTTTAGCAAAATCCTTAAAAAACTCTGCACTATACACCCCGGCCCTTGGATTAGTGTATAGAAATTCTGTCTTGCTGCCAGTTTTGCCTATAAAAACAACCTTGTGCTCGTAAAATTTTGTAAATGGGCATACCCCTTTGACGAATGACTCTACAGCGTAACTACACTCCTCCAGCCTGGCCTTATGTTTTTTCATCAACTCCTCATGATCCATCACTACTGCACCTCCATACCAATAGCGGTAGCGCCAATGTTAGCCGTACCCCCAAGCGACATTTGTACCGGTGTAACATCAACTACGACAGATAGCTCTTGCGCCGCTGTGTTAGCGTATATCACACACTGAGCTGTCCCAGTCTTTGTGATGGGTACATCATTTACCGCTGGTATAGTAACCTTTTTCTCTCCTGCTGTTGGTACAGTCAGGTTGTATGAGCCAATATTCTTACTACCTAGAGACACGCCAGGCAGCGCTGCGTAGTTAGCTGGTTCACTAGAGCACACGTGCACCACGTTGGCTCCTTTAATCCTATCTACGAAAGCCTGCCACGATTGTATTGATACTTTGTTAGCCATAGTTATACCTCCTAGTTAACCTTATGAGCGCTACCGCCCAATTCTTTAATCATGTTTTCTTTTTTCTTTAGATCCTCTTTGGTGAACAGCGCTGGCTTCTCTGTGGTAAACATAGTATCTTTGCCAAGCAATCCATACACTGTAGACACAATAAATAGATCTGGCATATTCTGTGGATTGCTGTACGCCATCTCGCCGATTCTCTCAATGACATGACGGCCATGTTTGGCAGACATGGCAAGCACACGGCCATCGACCCATGACTTGATGGGCTCTAGCGCATACAGCACGCCTAGATCGTCACCTTGCTTCGACTTAATGTGGACAGAATCAAAAGTAAACTCAAGATCGAACCCGAGTATCCTCATGTCATCTATCAACCATTTCAGTAGGTTAGTGTTCATTACTTATCTCCGTTTAATTCTACCTCTCATTATACACGCCAACAATAAAAACCAGCCACGCCAAGATAGCTTGGTAGGCTGGCCCTGCACCTCTATAATAACACAACACCCCTGGCGTGGGGCCATAGGGTGTTGTGTATAACCACAGTAAATTAATTAATTATACTTGTACAGTCGCTCTCTCGGCGTCCGGACTCCGGATCACGCTGCATAAAGCATTATACTCCTACTAGATCAAATAGGCAACAGTAATTCATCAAATTCCCCGACAGTATTCACACCAGAGAATCCGACAAACTCTTTAGATAGCAATACAGGCTGCGCGCTCACGATCTTGTATTCTGTAAAGTAGACTTTGCCAGTAGGGGCGGTAATGTAGGCGTCCCCATCCTTCTCAAATGTGACCACTGTTGTCTGCCCGTTCTTAGTAACAGACATACGATTAATATACAGCCCACGGCTCGCTCCCCGTGGTATATACCGTGGCTTTATTACTTTCTGAAAATCCTCGGGCGGCGTGATTGTTACCTCGCCGTTTCTCCACTCAATCATAAGACTATCTTGCATACGCTAATATTATAGCCCCCAGGATACCTAGGGGTCAATAATACAACAGCTAACTATGAGCTATTTGGTTGCGCCAGCTTTGGCAGCCACGGTCACAAGACCGGCAGCCTGGAGGCCAAAGGCGATACCTTCGTAGACAGTCTTGTCGGTAAAGACAAAGTGCCCGGTCACAAAGTAGTAACCAATACCTGCTGCAATAGCGAGGAACACCTTAGCGATACCGCCCCACTCCTTCTTGTTGAACATGTCGAACAGCTTTACGATTGCTGGTACGATGAGAACATTTAGTGCTTCCATTTTACTTCTCCTTTATTTTTTAAACAAACCCGTGATAGCGTCTAGAATCGCCTGCAAGATACGTCGAATATCTCCAAGGATAGTTGTAGTGTCCTCTGCCTTCGGCGCTTCCTGAGGCGTTTCTGCTGGCTTCTCTGGCTCTGTTGGTGGCTCTGGCTCTACGTGCTGAATCTCTGGCGTTGGTGCGTTCTTGATACGCTGCAATTCCTTGTACTCATCGCTCCGTCGTAGGTCGTCAGCTACCATCTGCCAGCTCCAGCCATTGCGGATCTGATTGCGGTAATGCTCAATGCCACCTTCGTCTGCGTCACGCTCGAGAATCTCCTTGTAGAGACGCTGAATTTCATTAGTCTCGCTGTCATAGGCTGCTCGTAGCTCATTATTTCGTGCGTTGCGTCGCTCTGCCACAGCCTTACCTTCTGCACTATTGGCCAAGTCCTCACGGATCTGATCCCAGTTCCAGCCTTTGTCGATCTGAGACAGGTAGTGGCCAATAGCATTTTCGTCTACATTGCGGTCAAGGATCTGCTGATACAATCCATTCAGATAGTTAATCTCATCAGTCCGATCACGCTGCACAACCTGGCCAGCCTTCTCACGAGCCATACGGTCGATACGGCCAAGGTCATAGTTACCGGGGCAGCTCGTGCTCGTCCATGAGTTATGAGGACGGAGTGGTAAGTCACCGTAAGCCTTGCGCAGCTCTGCCACCAGTTCAGCAATAACGTCGTAGTCCTCATCACGGCACCGTGGATCGCACTCAATACCGATGCTTGTCTGGTTCCCTACCCAGTTACCTGCATGCCATGCAATGTTGGCAGGGTCTACAATACAGGCCACACGCCGGTCTGTGCCCGTAACAACGTAGTGAGCGCTCACCTGCGCTGCTGGGTTGCAAAGCCATGCTGTAACACCCTCAAACGTAGGGTTCTGGTTGGGATCACCCCACCAGTGGATCGTGATACTGCTGATGTTATTGCCTTGCCGGCCAGCAGTGTAGTTTGGCGAGTCATACTGCGTAATGTAGTTGTACGCCATTTATACCTCCTTAAATATTAATACAGTTACTGTCACCAGCGATCTTGTATAGCCTACGGTACGCAGAGTTTGCTTCACCCTCGTACTTCCATGCTACCCATGATGTTTGGTTACCTGTGTTGTCCTTGATGTTGACGCATGATAGCTGCGGAGACGCACCGTCTTTGCCGTCCCTACCGTCTTTGCCATCAACACCGTTAGCGCCATTAGCTCCTGCCGCGCCTGTAGCACCTGTGGCACCCGTAGCGCCTTTATCTCCCCTACATAATCCTGCTGCACAGTATTTAGCCACAGCGGTCGCTATCTGCTCGTCTGATGCGTTCTTGCCGTTCGTACCGTTACATATACCACCTGAGCAATAGGCAGCAACAGCGCTCATTACCTGGGCGCTTGTGGGGTTATCTGAACATTTGTTGGTGAGACAGTATGTCTTGATGGCTAACGCTATCTCTGAGTTGGTTGGTGTCTTACCGTCTGCCCCATCCTTACCGTTCGAGCCAACAATAGAGCCCACATTGCGTGCTTCTCCGTCTGAATATGTAAGCACTAGGTTGCCATCCTTGTCTATTTGTGCATTAGTGATGTTTGTGACAGGTTTCTCAACCTTCGCACCGCCTGAAATAGTCACAGCTTGGCCTGGTTTGAGTGTAAATACCTTGTAAATGGTGTAGCCACTGAATATAAGGCTTAAAATCATCATGATTGATAGGATTTTGAGCAACGTTTCTCTTTTAAACCATCGAATGACACGATTCTTTCTCATCGTAACAACCCTCCCCTACTGTTAGACAGCAGTGCAATGACAATTGGCACGAATGAGGTAATAACTGCGCCCACAACAAGACGAAACAGCCACTTATTACGGTCTTTAGCCTCTGCTGAGTCTGTCTCAAGGTCTTTTAGGCGTGATTCTATGTCTTTCTTGTATATTTCTAACGCGTAGATAGGCACAAAGTCCTTTTCTTTGCGCAGTTCGTGTTTTGTGATGGCGTCATCGATAATCTCTTTGACTTGCCATTTGTTTAGCGGTTTATCATCCATACAGTTTTGTCTCTTTCAAGCGGAAACCCGCCCGGTTATTCTCCTTCTTTAGAGATTATACCTCGGGCGGGCTACAGATAGGCCTGCTATTTACTCGCTAAAGCCTAGATCCTCCTCTTTGCTCTCCGCTTTAGCTTGACGACCACGTCGTGCTGGCTTCTCTTCCTCCTTTGGAGCGGTATCCTTAGCGCCAGTCGTGTACTGAGCTGGGCCACGGTACGCTTCGTTGAGCCATTTGGTGCGAGCTTGAACGTCTGCAAGCATACGAGCGCCATCAGAGCTGCTATACTGAGCGTACTCCTTCCACATATGCTCGAGAGCCATATAGGCAAGCCAGCCCTGCACCACCTTCTCCTCACCTGCATGGATGAGGAAGGCACGTTGTGCACCACGGATAGTGGTATTAGTGTACTCGTTAGGCTGGATGTGCTCCTCGTCATCAATGTGCATGTATGCAAACCCTGATGGATACGGAGCATTATTCTTAATAACCACCATATCGTTTGGCTTGAACATCGCGTACACAATGTCACGGAACGTATCGCCGTCCACAGCCTGAGTTGTTACAGCATTGCCAAGGATTTGATCCTCGGTTAGCCCTTGATTGATTTGATCCAGATTCATCTATTTTCTCCTTTCACCTTATAGTTGATCTGCGTAGTAATCTGCAATGTCAGTTAGACTAACATTTTTACCAAAAGCCTTATGGTTGTACTCGGGGCGATTGGCTGATGTTGTTTTATTTGCTACACGGCTAGCGGTTTTCTCCCGTGACTTATCCTGGCTAGAACGTCGCTTGTCATCCTCTGTCTCAAACTCCTTCGGGTTCTTAGCCTTGTAGATGAGGCCAGCTGTGTACGAGCTAATGTTCTCACCCTTGTGTTTGCGGTTGTACTCATCGCGAAAGTCGAGGATCTTATTCACCAGTTGCACGCTAGGATCAGTGTTAAATTCCTCTGTGCCTGGCTTGGCTTTTATCTTAGGCACAATACCGTCGTCTTGGAGGCGATCTACATCAGCAATAATAGCATCAAGCTCTGCCTTTTCCTTCTCTGCCTTGGTTGTTTGCTCACGATCAGAGGTGATCTTATTCATAAGCTTCTCTGCCTTGGAACTTTGGGCGCTCATAGCGCTGTAGAATTGAGCCTCGGCCTTCTTGTTGGCAAACTCAAAGTCATCTGGCAGCTGTGTTGGTAGCTTGACTGAAAGCTCCTCGCCGTCCTTGCCCTTTACAGTGATGTAATCGAGGCTGTTGTAGATAAACTTCTCCTCTGGTGTAGATTTGTTCCAGAGTTTCTCGTCAATCTCATCTGGGCGCTCCTCCCATGGCTGAGGCTTATCGTCTTTTTTAGGCTCTTCCTTTTTGTTTTCTGCCACCTTCAGGCCGCGACGCTCAAGCTCCTTTAGAAACTCCTCGTCAGAGAGGCCTTGTGCTTTCGACTCTTCCTTTGATTCTCCAGATTCTTTTTCGTCTGGTTCATCCTCTGGAGTCTCTTCCGACTTGTCGTCTTGCGCTTCGGTGGTGTCTTCACCCTCACCGTTCTTTTCCTCCTTTGTGGTAGGGTTATCTTGTTGTTCCTTTACCTCATCAGTTGTCTCCTTGTCGTCCTGGTCTTGGGCTTCTGCCTTCTCAACCAGTGCGTCAAAGTCCATCTCTGATAGGTCTGTGTTAGATGATGCCAATGTAAACACCTCCATTATGTTTGATATATACCTAGATTATATCTAAATGGAGGTGGTTATGTCTATAGCCCGAGGCCGGAGAGGATACCGCTCGTGCCTTGATCCTGCACGCCGCCTAGGTCGCCTATTGGCTGCGCTGGCTGCTCAGGGATTGGCGGGCCTTCTACTGGTGGTTGCTGGCCTTGCATCGCCTCTGGTGGCATCTGAGAGGGGTCTACGGGCATTTCTGGCTGAGGTTGTGGAATTTCTGGGCTTGTAGGCATGCTTGGGTCTACAAGTAGCCCTTGATCGCTAGCCTGCTGGAGCTTCTCACGCTGGCTGAGGCTGAGTACCTCCTGGTCAATGTGAGCGAGGAGCTTCTGCTGGAGCTTCGGGTTAGCCATGAGGAACTTGTCCGTCTGGAGTTGCTTATTGTGGGCTAGGATGTGCTGTGGTGTCACGTCATCACGTGGCTTAGCGTCAAAGCCATTCATGATAACTGCAAAGTCAATGTAAGCTTCCTCGTCCTGCACTTCACTACGTACCTCATCAACGAGCATGTTCGGGTCAGTCTTGAACTTGACCAAGCTCTCGTAGCGCTCGCTAGAGTCCTTCAGTCCAAGATCCTTAAATAGGTTGTATGGATCAATCACACCAAGCTCTGCCAGCTTCACTGCGATATTCTCACGTCGGCTCTTGTCCATACTTACGGTGCTACCTGGTGACACAGCGATCACAGCGTTGTCTGGGATAGTCTCACGAGACAGCTCGACATGAATGAAGTTACCATCAGTGTCACGGCCAGAGATTTTGTGGTTCTTGCTGTAGTACACTTTCATCATCTGAACGAGGAGCTTAAAGTACCGATCAAGCATGTTATCAATCTCACGCACAATCTCATCCTGGCGGCCTGAGGCCTGGCTCTGCATCATCTGTGCTTCACCGAGCGTACCAACGTCACGCTTCGAGTCATCACCACGGAACTGAGAAGGCGTACCAAGGATGTTGTGGATGCTGTTCTTAATGTCCTCTTTGTCTTGCAATACGTAGTTAGGCAGCAAATGGGCTGGAATTTCACCATATGCGTTGCTGATAGGCTCATCCTCACGAATATCGAGCACAACAGACTGGTTGGGTTTGCCCGTGAGCTTCTTGGCGTCATCCTCTGAGATGGCACCAGAACGGAATACCTTAATGCTGTTAGCTGTGTCTGCATTGTCGATGATCTGGCGACCACGACGGTTGAGGATGTTCTGGAGAGGAATAGCCTGCTCAATAGGCGATGTTTGGTCAATCATGTGGCTACCATCGTTCAGGTAGTTACAGAAGGCGTACGGCTTGGTGGGCTTGTCTGTGTAGTTACAGATAGCAACACCCTTATTGTCGTATTCGTACATAGGGCTGAGCTTCTTGTCTAAGATGAGGTTGTTGAAATACCAAGCGACACACTCACGCGGCTCGCCAGTTGTAGTATCTGTAAACCAAATCTCATTGTAGGCTACAACGGTGCTGAGGAGCTTCTGAGTCTTACGAACAAAGCCAAGCTCATTCATAATTTCCTTCTCTTTCTCTGGGAATTTAGACATGAGAATGTCTACAGTGTCCTCACACACCTCACAGATAAAGCGAGGCTCTTCATCTAGCTCTGCATTACGGTCGAGAATAACCTTCTCTGGGTTGAGCGCCTTCGCTTCAATCTCCTTACTGAATGGGTTGTACATGAGCTTGATCACACCAACACGCTTCAAGGCGAGGTTCTTGGCTGCTACCTTGATCTTGCGTGAGAGACGTACCTTCTGGCTATGTAGGTCTACAGCGCTTTCAAGGCGTGAGGCTAGTGTCTTGCTAGCCGGTGAGTCATCCCCTGGAGTAATCTCACACCCTGGGTCACGAGCTGAGACATAGGCTATAACAGCTTGAATACCAACAAAGAGTTGGTTGTCTCGGTAGTCTGCCTGGTGGTAGTAGAGCCTGTCGCTGTCCTGCTTGCCTAGGTAGTATCGTTCATTCTGTGCTCGCACGTTGCGTAGATTGAAACCACTCCTGCTATTCCAGTAGGCTTCTGAGTCGTTCACCCAATACTTGAAACGCCGTACAAGCGTAGCGTCGTCTACTTCATCGATAGATAGAGCATCACGCTCATCAATCACGCCTGTGTTAGTTGTTATATCGTCTACCCTAGGGTCTTTAAATACTTTGTCTTGATCATGCATGCTATGTCTCCTGTTTGTCTCTATCATACAGCAAATAGAGCGTGAGAGACTAGCCTTTATACGAGCTTATCTGTCTCTACCGCTGTTGCAATATCAATTCCAATGTCTTTTGCTTCTACTCTGCCACCTGGATTTATGGTGAATGACTGCTTGGTGAGCTTGTTAATCTTCTTCGCCTCGTTCACTAGGAACCCATACTCACGGTTGGCTGTCATGAGTGTGTACATGAGGGAGTCTAGTGCGTGGTCTACGTTGTTAGGGTCAAGCTCCTCACCGCCAGACTCCTTGGCGTAGATGATAGTAGGTAGCGTGTCTATGAGGTATGAGCAATACTTGCTAAAGATGAGGCCAGGCTTGCCGTCTGATTTATTAGCAAAGGCACTGTGGATCATCTGCACTGCTGCTTGCTTCCTGTCTTTCATGAGCTTATCAGCCCGTACAATGCGTGGGCGCTTCTCATCTGGAGCAAGACGTGCAAATGTGTCATTAAGCACCTTAGCGATCGTCTCAGAGCCTCCTAGGTGGCTGTAAGCGTCATGTGGCAGGGCTATCAAGTCTACTGGATCCTTCAGATACATTTCAACAATCCTCTCACACCAATATTCTTTAGGCTTGTGGTTGCCGTGTAGCTCACGGTAAATGAAAGCTCTGTTCTCCTTCTCCGTGATATTATCAAACATAGCCCAAAGCAACACACACTCATCGTTATAGCCCCAGTCCATGCCCATGACACGGTAATTGCTGTCGAAAGCTTCCTTCGTAACACCCCACTCACTGAACTTAGTATAGGTATGCTTACTTTGCCGAAACTCCTCAAACACAGCGCCAAACTGAATGTCCCAATCTCCAAAACGCCAGGCACGGTACAGTTCTGGATCTGAGTCCTGGAGAGAGTCGAGGTATTTCACGTAGTCTGGGTCGTTCTCTAGCAGGAATGGGTTAGAGTCAATTGTAGCTGGTATGTAAGCACGCCAGATGCCTGTACGCTTGTCTATGACGATTTGCCAGTGTGTGACTTGCTTCTTGCCGTATATATCCACCCAGGGATACTCCATTTTGAGCACTTCTGCCCTGTCTGGGTCTGGTGCTACGAAACGCTTCTTTACCCAGCCCATGCCTGCGCCACCTGGGTTGGTGGTAGCGAACACTTGAGGGTATAGGTCTTTGTACTTGCTACGAGCTGAGCTGATGAGCTTCTCATAGCGCCCCTCGTCTGGTATCTGAGTTAGCTCCTCAATATTGATACGGCAATACTCATGACCCTGGTACTTTGTGTAAGCTTCAGCGTCGTGGAGGTGGCCACCGATGACACGGCCACAGCCCTTGGCAGATAGCACCATTGGGTTACGGCGTAACTTAGCACCAAATGGCTGGAGAGCCGCTACGGCACGCTCCTCAAAGTCTGCTAGGTCTCCTGCGTCTTTACGAATGACGAGCTGGCGTGCTCTTGTGTCACCAAAGCGATCACCTATAGTAGCGATAGATACGTCTGTCTTACCTCCACCACGTGAGCCACCGAATAGTATCTCACGGAATCTCTTGTCGCGTGAGAGAGCTATTGCGAGCTGCTGAGGGCCTGGCAGTGGTAGCCAGTAGCCCTTCTCTCTCAAATCATCATACGTTGCTTTGTTTAGTACGGGCCAATGCGACTTGCTCATCAATCCAATCCGTTGGTAGTGTTGGTATAATAAAGCCTCTCATGATAGTTTTCATATCATCGCTGGCGTCAATTCCAATCTCTTGCTTGGCTTTGCCTTCTGTACGGTCTGCCACCTCTTTGGCTTCGGCTAGGCCTTCAGAATCACCCTTGTAGGCACGTTTAACGCGTACGAGAGCTGTCTTTTGAAACGGAGTAAGCTCATCACCCTTTTGCTCAAATTCCTCTAGCTCTTTGAGGGTCATGCGGCCTAGCTTGTTGTACCAGTATGAGATGCTGGTGTCTTTCGACCAGCGGCCGCTAGATCTATTCTGAGGGTTGTCCCCTAAACCACCCTTACCGGTAGGGTTCCTGAGGTGCGGTGGAGTTGGCTCCTTCTTGACCCCTGTTTCTTGCTTGGAAGATTTTCTTGGCATACCAACATTATAGTCATTTCCCTTATGAATAACAAGAGGAGAGGCCTCGCAAACCTCTCCTAGTGTGTGTTTTTGTGTTTATCTCTATCTTTGCTGCACTGCCCATAGCACCATAGCCATAGTAAAGAGCCATACAAATAGTTTAAATAGGTTATGGGCTATGTTAGTATCGTTGCTCTCTGTCTCTTCTTGGCTGATGATCCTATAGTCGTATACTGCTTCTTTATCCCTCAGTAGATTAGTGATAGCTTCGCCCTCGCTTACTGCTGTAGTAGTGTAGACGCGCCAGTTGTTGTTAGGGGTGTATTTATAGATCAAGCGGTAGTAGTACATTAGATTATTCCTCCTCTACGTGGCTTATTGTTTTGGAGTAGCTTTCGTAGGCGAGCTTGTTTGTTGCTTGTTAGACGGCTGGTTGTATCTACGTATTTTGCCATGTCTGGATCGTCTCTATATGGGCTAGTAAATGGGTTGGTGTATGAGCTTTCAGCCATAGTTTTTTGGTATTGATGGATTCTATCTAGATTGTCTTTGTACTCCTTGTTGTGGTCGTCTGCGGTACTTACTTTAAGGTGCTCAGCTAGCTTATACGTGTATCCTTTCCCGTACTCCGTCTCTTGCTCGAGAAAGGCAACAGCTAAGAATGGAGCTTTTACTACTTCAGTTCTTGTTTCGCCTGTTTCTTTATTAGTTCTTTCGATTAGATAGATATTCATGATGGCCCTTTTAGCGAGAGAGTGCCCTATCCATTAGGCGCACGTCTTTTACTGATAGTTCGTATGTTTGGTCTGGGTCTAGTTTTAGTTTTAGCAGGTAGACTGCCTCATCCTCATTGTTTGCTTTAACGATACGAGATAGAGTATCGGCTATACCTTTCTTGCGGTAGATGATCATGTATGGTTTCATTTTAATCCTCCTCGCCTACATGCTCTACGTTGATAATACGGTAGTTGTATGGCTTACAGCGGTAGCGCTCGAGGTTACGGAGTGCCACACGTGCGTTTTCTGCTACTGTCTTATATTCCTCTTTCTGGCTTCGGCTGAGTCGCTTGTACTCGATTGTGTATAGGTACATTGTTAGTTCTCCTTTCCCCTTTTTGTTAGTGGTTCGTATGCTTTCTTGAGTTGCTTACTATCCATTGCTAGCTCGATATTGCTGAGAGCTTTGTCAAGGTATTCAGTTGCGTTGTCGATGTAGTATTTGTCGTTTATAAACTCTCTAAGGAGTTGGAGGCGGTATCTCATATCCTTTAACCCCCATGACTCCTGGTAGAGTTTCTTTCTTACCTTCCAGTTCTGCATTGCTTCTCCTAGAGGTTCTTGAACTTGATTACCGATACGTCAGATGAGCCGTTGCTTAGTTCTGTGACACGGAGCAGGCTTACCTTCATGTACTCGTCATTATCTGCTGCTGCGACTGCATAGCCAAACTCATCGAGTGCTTCGTCCTCTGAGCTGATATTCGATGACTCTTGGTTATTCTGGTATTCGTACTCACTAGTGAGTGGTTCCCATACGTATACCTCTCCGAGCCGTGTGGTGGCTTCAATGGTGTAGTGTGTATAGATTGACATTGTGGCTTCTCCTCTTTGCCTTATGTTTATGTTTGTATTGTACATCTTGTTGTGGAGTGATGCAATAGATTTTAGTTATTTTGTAGGTAGAATTTACAACAAGCCTAGATAAAGTTAAACCCCACCGAGGAGATGGTGGGGTAATACATGGAACACAGCTACCGAGACAGCACATTTCGTGCTTTTGTTGAGGGCCGTCTCGCGGACTTGACGGGTAGCTATTGGGTGTGCTCCATCACAGAAAGGTATTGTGTGTCCTGCATCTTAACCATGTAACAAAGGAGGAATTAGATGCAGGCTATAGTTATAGTAGTTTCGAAAGAAAGCTACACCACAACAGATCCAATGTGCTATAAGGATGATCCTTATCTACCAATCATTATACTCCTGGCGTAGCTCTTTGGCAATCTCTCGGTGGGTCTTTTTGCCTGATTTAATATTGGCAAAGTCACGCTGGAGCATAGTAAGATTACGCTCGCCTACCTCCTCTAGAAACTCTGTGACGCGTCCCTCGACGTTGCAAATGTCTCCGTATAGGTGTATATCCTTCTCAATGCGCTCAAGGACTGCTTCAGCCTCTGGGCCTGTGCTGAAGTGACGTTGGATATTAGTCATTACGAACTGTAGTGCTTCCTCTGGTTCCTTTAGATCTTTCCTAGTTTTCATCGTAAAAGCTCCTCCTTGATTTGTTCTTTCATTTTACTGTATTCGTCTGATAGGTCGAGTGTTTTCTTCGATAGGTTGCGTATAGCTTCTCTCGTCTCTATGCTAATACCGGTAAGATCCATCATCTGGAATACTTGAGACGATATTAGTAACAAATCTAGAGCTTTGCCGAACATATCTTTGTCGATAGACACGATGGTGCGCTCATCCTGCTTAAAGAAACGTGAGGTATTTTTACCCCCCTTCGTTACGCCAAACGCCATCCTTGTCTTTCTCGCTCAGTTGAACACGTGCGTAATCGTCTGCATTTACTTTGTCTAGTGATTTTTTAAATTCCTCTGTGGCTTTATTTTTCTTTGAGATATTAGCCGTAGGCATTGGGTTATCTGTAAATACACCTGTAACAGGTTCCCAGGTCTGCGCCTTACCATCTCTTTTGATTGCTACGACTCTATACATCTTTGTCTAGCTCCTCTATTACTTTATCTTGTAAATTCCACATTAGCTGAGAGAGGCTATATAGTTTTCTGCTGATGCGCTCAACCTCCTCTCTTGTCTCTCTGGAGAGCTTGGACAGGGCGGTAATATCGCCAACCCTATAGGAGAGGTGGCCTATATTTGCCCTAATGCTATGTGAGTTTGTCCGTCCTCTACTCTCTCCTTGAGTTTTACGCTCAGCATATTGCAGCCAGCCGCTTCATCAATTGCCATGCGGTACTCTCTGAGTGCATCTGTGTACTTGCTGTACAAATTATCTGGCGAGTCACCATATTCAAACCTAGCTGTGGTTGGATTCCAATATACTGTAAATCCGCTTTCACTGACGGCATCAACTGTGTAAAATCTCTTCATTAGCCTTTTCCTCTAAAATTAATTGAATAATTCGTTCTCGTGCGTTGTAAACCATAATATCCTCAATTACCTTTGTATCACTTTCTAGATATTGATCTGTAATATCTACTAACATACTAAATCCCCGTTGCTAGACATACTAGGCCTGATAGAGCTAAATATACCGAGTAGATAAAGCTGAGAAACAGTACAGATAGAAATACCGTAGTAATAAAGTCCATCCATAGTTTTCGTACGACGCTAGCCTGGCGGTATTCGTAGGTTTCGTGTAACCCTTCGATTGCTGTAGTAAACATTGTCATTCTCCTCTTTCTGCCCACCACATTGTTTTATTGTTAGTTACTTTACTGTGCTCATCAACCAGCGCTGCCAGAGAGCTTTCATGTTGCGTGCCCAGCTGTTCTTGATGCGGAATGCATACCAGTCGTGGTGCATCTGCTCAATCATACCTTCGTTCTCCATCTGCTCGAGCTTGTATGTTACGTTGTCCATTGTTGTGTTCCTTCCTTTCCTTTGGTTATGTTTCTACTATACACCCCGTTGCTTACGATTGCAATACTTTTTTACGACTTTTTCGAGTCTTTTTTAAAACGTTTAAGTGAGGGCCAACTGGTATCCATTTATCGTCTTGCCACAGGTATAGGGTTAGACCCTTATTATGAGAATACATTGTGCGAAGTAAGCTTGGATTTGTTTGAATGGCTAATGATACAACTCTCGCGCCAAGACGTTGCTCAGCGCGAGGTAGAGGGTTATTCTTCATATTCTAGTGCTCCTAACGACTCGAGGTCTTCATCTGGTGTATGTGGATTTTGCCGTACTTTTGTCTCTGCATATATGTCTTTATCGTCTGGTTCGTCTAGGGACACCTCACCACTAGCGATACCCGTTACCGGTGGTAGATTGTCCATTAGGCTTCGTCCCCCATATAGTCTTTCATGAACTGCTCGCGGGCTTCCTTGTCACCCATAAGCTTAAAGTCGTGTCCACAGTGTTCTCGCCATGCTTTAGCTGCTTCAGCCTCTGGGCCTGTGCTGCGATTATCTTTTTGGTCACCCATGGCTAGGCGTTGCTCTGGAGGGAGTGTAGTATCATCCTTGACCATTTTCATGTGCTGTACAGCGCCCTTGGCAAACATTTCGGTTGTGCCGTCTGCCATCTTTACTGGCATGAGCCCGAAAAACTCTACCATACGCTTCACCTCTTGCTGTGTGTTCCCTTCGATGGTGTGTACCGTTCCATCATAAGTGGTGATTTGATATTTTGTCATAAAGCATTTTCTCCTCTCTTGCTTATGATTCTATTGTAAGGTTACTAGCCATAAAAGTCAATATTGTCGTAGTTAATTTTACGAGCATTCTCGCGTTGCTGCCTTTGAATAAGTTGTTCAATCTTAGCTGCTTTCATCGCAAGGTCATGTGCGGAGTCAATGTTTGGTTTATATTCATACTCCCATTTAGGGAATATCAGACGCATAAAATCAAAGTACTTTACTGTTGATTCAAGCCCTCTAGTCCTCACCACCTCTTTAACCCAGCTGCGCGCCTGATTATGATTTGCAATACTTACCCCAAGAGCCTTTGCTGCGTCGTAAAATGCCTTTTCGGCGGGGTTATAATTCTTCCTTGTACTTGTCATGGGTGTAGCGAGTGAGCCATATGGGTTATTGTGTTGTGCCGGCGCGTTATTTGATACTGTCGCTACCTCTGTTGAGATGTTATTAGGCTGTGTATTAGCCTCGATTTGTTTGGCGGGAGATTGCTCTGGCTGTTTCTCTGCTTCGGTTGTAGTGTCTGATTCGGCAATAACCTCTAGTTTGAGCTTATGATACAAGTCATCATCAATAATATTGCCACGACGGTCGTAGTTGTCTGCCTCAATATTCTTTGTCTGCAGAGCGCATTGCTCTGCTGTGGTAAGTTCGCGCAATTCTGTCTCGCTAGTGTCTACTGGATTCGCTTCTAGCAAAAGCTCTTCGACAATGGTAGCCGCTTTAAGTAGTTCATCGTCTTGCTCGTTCTCTGGCTCTGCTTTTTTCGTGTAGTCCTTTTTAAAACCACTAGGTACCGGTCGGTCGTTACTGGTGATCGTGATATAGCGCTCTCCGCCTGGGTTAAGGTACACATTGATGTAGCCACACTCTGCCAACTTCCTAATGATACGTGATACTTGCGACCTTGAAAGGTCAAATGCATCTGCAAGATACTGATTAGTGCACCATGCGTAGCCCTTCATATTGGTGAGGGCTGATATTTCGACCATGATTATCTTTGCTGTATTAGTCAGCCGCTTATCATATCGTACATCTGCATTTATGTATCCTGTCCAGCCAGCCTGGTGGTTTTTATCTCCTAACTCCATTTATTGATGTCTCCGCCAAATATAAAAATTGCCATATCTAACGTTCCATCTGGTGATATGACACGATAGTACACTGGGCTACCTCCAACATATTCTTTTGTAACCCAACGCAAATCTCTTAATGTTTTGAAAGCATGAAAAGCGCTTTTTGTGTCTAGCTTCAACGATCGTGCTACATCTTTCCATGTACAAATAACACCTTTTTCTTTGCCTGGGATAAGTTCACGACGTCTCTCCGCTAGATACTTGTATACTCTAAAAGCACACTGTGCTCGCTCTATATCCCTACTATAGGCTGCAAGATAAAGCATCATCAGATGATATGCTGGCACTTCGTGCTTGTACCCTTCTTGGTTCATGTTCCTATTTCCTTTCGTGTCCCGAGGACACGACCACCGAGCATAGGCGGGCATCGGTGGTTGTCCTCGTAAATGCTTGTTTGCTTTGAACAACCCGCCTGTACTTCTAATAATAGCACACATAGTAATCATAATCAAGAATCTTTCGTTGTGTTTTTTATTGGTTCGCGGCTTGCCGCAACAAGCGAACGAAGTGAGCGCGTTAGTGTTATGTTATTAATTTATGTTGTCTATATATATACCTACGCACCCGTGCGCATACCCCTACGCACCCGTGCGCATACCCCTACGCACCCGTGCGCATACTAAGCCTAGCAATGGCCGGTTTGAGAATCTCCCAAAAACCTCTTGCTTTTGCTTGTTATATGAGCTACAATAGAATCATAAGCAAAGAGAGGAGAATTTGCATGACACAGCAAGAAATAACAAAACGTGACGAAAAGAGGGCTCTACAGGTTGCACTAAAAAACCAATATGAGCCAGTCGTACCGCTCGCTAAGGGAATGATCAGCAACGCCGAGAATGAGAAACAGACGCTTAGCTTGATCGCTACCCTCCATAAAAGCGTCCTAGGCCTCACCAAGACGGGTGAGATGCGTCCAATTGGCGACTTACGGGTATTTATGGCTATCGCTAACCAATACGGCTTAAACCCGTTTAAAAAGGAGATTTACGCTACATATATCTGGGACTCAAACCGACGAGGTGAGGAGTTAATGCCAATCGTGAGCATCCACGGATTACGCAAGCTGGCACGGAAAGGCGGTGTATACACTCACACAGGCGCAGCAGAAGTTAAAAAGGATGGAGATAAGCTCCTGAGCGTCACAGTGCCTGTATTTGGTCGCTGGGACAATACGAGCGCACCAATAGAGGTTACACGCTACACAGCATACTATGATGAATTTGTGCGCACTAACCGTGAGGGGCAACCAATGAGCAACTGGAAAACGATGCCTATCGTGATGCTCACCAAATGTGCTGAGGCTAACGCTCTGCGCGCAGGCTTTGATATTGCAGGTATCTACGTAGAGGAAGAACTAACCGCTAACGCTAATAACGGAGAGGAGAGCGATGATGAGTAGAGTCGAGCACCTGTCATACTCGGCAATCGTGACGTTTCTAAACAACCAGGTTGAGTTTCAGAAGCGCTACATTGCAAAGATCTATGATAACCCTAAAACACCATCACTCGTAGTAGGCACGAGCTTCCACAAAGCTATGGAAACTTACTACGACAAAGATGGTGGTAATGTACAGGCTGCCATCGAGGCAGGCCTAGAGGAAATGAGCTACATTAGTGACTCTGAGATTGACTTTGGCAAGACTGGTAGCCGTGAAAAGATGATGCAGGACTACACACGTCTCGTTAATAAATACTTTGAGGAAGCACCACACTACGATGAAGTAGTAGATGTAGAGAAACGCCTCGAGGCTAGTATCGCAAACGTACCAATGGTCGGTGTGATCGACATGGTGGTGCGCGACAACGGCCTCCGCCTTATCGACTACAAGACGGTTACAGCTTACAGCCCAGATGACGAGGAGAGTTATAAGTACCTTATGCAGGCTTATGTCTACCTCGTATTAGCAGAAGCGGAATATAATCAGGAAGTAACAGAGGTAGTATTTAAGGAAATAAAGAAAACGATCAACCGTGACGGCTCGCCACAGTGCCGGGACGTAGTGTTTGATCGCCAATCTATCCTTGCTTTCGCGCCTATCGCAAAGAAAATCATTACCAACGTATTTGAGTATGTGAACGATGATCGGTCGAAGTTCTTCCCTAATATGAACGATCGATTGAACGGTGCGAATAGTATGGATATTATTGCCAACCAGCAGGAAGGCTTTGACGCCGCTAAGATCAAGCGACAAGTACGCGTAGCTGATACTTTTGAGCAACAGAACGTTGTCATCGATGACGGCACAGGTACAGACGAGGAGAAAATCCTTCGTAAGCTTATCGAGTTTGGTATCGGTGGTAAGATGGGCGAGACATACGTCGGGCCGCAGGTGATCAAGTACACGATGCAACCTAACCGTGGCGTGAGTATGAAGCGCATCGCAGATAAGGCTAGCGACCTTGCTATCGCCCTTGAGAGCGAGTCCGTACGTATCGAAGCTCCTATTGCAGGTACGAACCTTGTAGGTATCGAGATTCCTAACAAAGAGCGTAAGGTAGTTCCGCTCACAGATGAACATCTCAAACCAGGTACATTTGAGTTTCCTATCGGTATGGACGCTTTCGGAAAGGTTCACTACTGTGACGTTATAAAGACTCCTCACCTCCTCATCGCTGGCCAAACTGGCGCGGGTAAGTCTGTTATGATAAACGTGATCCTGGATTGCCTCACAAAGCAACTCACACCAGAACAGATGAAGCTCGTGCTGATTGATCCTAAAGAGGTTGAGCTTGCTGTGTACGAGGGTGACGAGCACCTGGATGGTGACATTATTACCAGCCCCAAAGAAGCGACAGGCAAATTCCATGACCTTGTGGCAGAGATGGGACGACGGTATAAGGAACTACGCAAGAAGCATGTCCGAGACATTGCGGACTACGAGGGAGAAATGCCGCGTATCATTGTAATAGTAGACGAGTTTGCAGATCTAATGATGACAAGCAAGAAAAATCCATTGTCGAATATAGACTACGAAGGGCTCAAGGATGCCATCCTAGATGAGGTAACACTCACCGGCGGCAAACTCACCAAAGCAGCCCTGAAGGCAGCTGTAAAGCGTGTGAACGAGAATAACCCACCTTCTGCGGAAGAGTCTATAATTAGGCTAGCGCAGAAAGCACGAGCGGTTGGCATCCACCTAGTCCTTGCCACACAGCGCCCATCAGCTGATGTTGTGACTGGACTCATCAAGGCAAACATACCAACAAAGATTGCTTTCAGTGTCACAAACTCTATCAACAGTAAGATAATCTTGGATGATGTAGGGGCTGAGTCCCTCACCGGCAAGGGCGACCTGCTCTATAGCGACCCAACAGTAAAATCATTACAGCGCCTACAGGGTCTGTATATCTAGAAAGGAGAATGACTATGGCACGAACAGTAAATGATATGTTCAAGGCAGAAAAAATCAAATGGCTAGAGGATGCGCGGGCTACGGCTCGCCGCCTCCTCAAGACACAGCAATATGTGACAATTGAGGACGTACTCAAGAAAAAGCCACTACCGAAGTTCCTGCACCACAACACTATCGGCGGGGTGTTCCGCACGTTAGACTTTGAGTGTGTTGGGTGGGGACGAAGTACACGGCTAGAGATGAATGGCCGGTATATTAGGCGGTGGGAACTACGAGATAAATAAAGTTGAGTAAAAGCGTTGACTTTAGCTAATGGTTACGTTAGAATAGAAACATAAACAAAAGAGAGGAGAAATTCATGGAACAACAAAATAATAACGATTATCATAAAGTGATGGTTGTAGTTGCTTTTGTACGCATCATGTACGTGACAGTATTAGGTGTACTCACAGCATGGCTACTCAGTGCAAAAGGGTTTGATAGCGGCTTCTGGTGGGGACTATTATCTGTAATCATGATCCTATGGACAGTAAGCAAAGCGATTGAGACAATCTCATTTATCACAATAGCGGTGACGTGCAAGGATGATTAATTGATGAAACAGAAAATTCTAGAAATTCTTGACAAATCAACCAACAACGGTATGAAGGCTAAGGAGATTATAGGCCTTATCCAAATGGGGATTATCCAAGCGCAGTACGATATGTGGGAAGAGCAACATAAGAACCGCAACACACCACCAACTGCTGCTACGGACTGGGCGGTCGCGATGATAGAAAACAAACTATTTGGGAGGCTAGACAATGGAGAATAAATGGCGAGGCAGCGCACTGTGCGCACAAACAGACCCGGAAGCTTTCTTCCCGGCGAACAAAGCATACGCCGATGAGTACAACGGATACAATAACTACAATGATGCACGCAAGATTTGTGCGGAGTGCCCAGTCAAGGGTGAGTGTCTAGCGGACGCGCTGATGACTGGCGACGTAGAGTACGGTATGCGCGGTGGACTAACACCACGTGAGCGTATGGGTATCCTAGCAACGAAGGTAGCAATGTATGAGTAAAGACTATATAACCACACCAGAGTTGATCGATGAGCTAACGGCGGCCGGGTTTCGGGCGCACATACAAAATGAGGCTCACGGTACGTTTGTGAATGTGTACGATGATAGCTGGGGTGCTGGAAGTGTACAAGTAGACAAAGCATATAGCATGAAGGTGACAACTAACACAGCACCAGATTATCGAAAGTACCTGCTCGATACACTATACAGATACGCATCAACCCCGCTAGATAAGCGAGATGAGCCGCTATATAAGATTGGCATCAAAGACACTACGCTATATCTCTTACATATCAACGATAAAGAGATAACGGCGACTGTGAACGAAAGGGCCGCCAAAGCCTATAGAAGGGGAAATGCAGACGAGATTATCGACTCGCTAAAAGAACGTGGAGTAACCGCGTTTGCAAAGGAAGTTAAAAATGTTACTAACTAAATACAAAGTGCAAGAGCTGGTTGAAAACGCCAAGATTGACCTAGACGAACTAGAAAAGCGTGCGTCTATTACTGAGATTGACGAGAGTGGCGTGACTCTAGTATACACAGCGATCGAGATGTTAAAAGAAAAAATTGTAGATGAAGTAGGGAGGTTATCATAATGGATGATGACAATCTATACCAAGTTGAAATGTGCGCATCAAGTAGACCGCCAAGCCTGAGTTGGGGCGAATGGTCGTCGCTGGCTGATGCGCTTGACTACTACGACAGCACCAGGATATCCACACTACTGAGAAAAGACGTAGAGTCAAGCGGTGTAGAAGTAAGGCTTTGGTCATACAATAAAAGAAAACAACAAATTACACTAATACAAGTAGACAGAGGGCAAAAATGAACTACAACACACCAAAACTAAACCAAGAAACTAACGACAAGTGGGCACAGTTCGACACACTAAGCGATCACTTGCGCGGACATTGTAAACACCAAACGGAGGAGAGTATGAGCGAATATAAGAAACATATCGGGCAAGGCAACGACATGATGGTTGACCAGTTGGCATTGCCACGTGACGTATTCAAGGGTAACACTGTAGAGCCACACGACTGGGAGACGCCAGAAGCTGAGGCTGTCCAGCCCGCACTGTTTGAAATGCAAGAGGTGGTAGACGGCCTACCAGAGAGTGAGCTACAAACCCACAAGGATCAGATGCTCGCAGAGATTAGCGACCGCGAAGCTATCGTTGACGCCATCAACCGGCGGCTTGATACTGTGCAAGCTAAGCAATACACACGCGGTGTGCGTAGCGCGATTACCAAACAGGTAAAAATGTGATGGCACCCAACGATGTAGACGGTGTTGATGACCGTATTAACTATCGGCTCAACGCTATGATGGACGAGGCATTAAAGATAAATCTAAAGCAAGGGTTTAAATCAGCGATAGCGTTTATACGCAAAGAGAGCGCAAGAATACAAAAGGAAGAATTGGAGAAGTTCGATGAAACAAAGCAAATATGACAAACGCCTAACGCATGGTGATGACTACTACAAAAAAATTGGCAAGCTAGGCGGGTCTGCTAAGGTAAAGAAGGGATTTGGCAAGAACCCAAAACTGGCGTCTATCGCCGGCAAAAAGGGTGGACGCGCTACACCGTACGCAGAACTATCCTTTGCAGCATTGGACAACATCCAACGGGTGCTCCTTAAAAATGAGAAGTTCGATGTAAAAGAGGAGAAAAGCCGCTATGAGGTTACTATGAACGGCTCAATTCTCTCGACTATCCCACGCTACAACGGACGTATCAAGAAGGCTATACCGCGAGATGACCTATCTGGTCGAGTAATGGCTATGAAAGACCTGGCCGTCCTAGAAACGCTCAAGGTCATGATCATAGAAGGTATGTACCGTGGCGAGAGTTAAAACCGCAAAAGAGTCCACCATCCACCAGATGGTGGTGGACTATTTAAAGCTACAGTACCCTGGCGTCATATTCCGTACAGACTTTAGCGCAGGCGTTAAGATGACTATGGGGCAAGCTATCAAGCACAAAGCGTTACAGGAGGGTAGAGGTTACCCAGATCTGTTTATCGCAGAGCCAGCACAGCTAGCGGGTGACTGGTATCACGGGCTGTACCTCGAGCTGAAGCGTGAAGGGGTTCGCCTCATGAAAAAGGACGGCAGCTGGGCAAACGAGCACTTTGCTGAGCAACACGCCTATATGAAGCGTCTGAGCGAACGAGGTTATCGATGTACATTCGCTGTAGGATTTGACGATGCAAAAGACCAAATAGACAAATACATGGCTATGACAGACTACAAAGAAAGACGAAAACAAATACCAAACGATCAAATTTTCTAGAACAACACTAGAAAGAATAGGGGGGGCGAAAGCCCTCCTTATATGTTAGTATTAAGTTAGAACAGCATTTAATCATAGGAGACAAAATATGCTAGTAAATTACGGCGTAGCAGTGCCAGAATCACAATTTACCACGACTCCAGATAAGCGTGGCGTGATCGGCCAAATTGCGTTTACAGACACGGGACGGCAGTTCCGTTATTGTAAGTCGGCAGACACCGACGCTCAGCCATATTGGACTGGGATGAAAAACGACGCCACAAACAAAAACGGCGGGTTGGCAGCTGATGCTAAAACCGGAGACACCGTTATCCAGTTGAAGCCTGGTCACCAAGCTGATGGTTGGCAAGATGGTACTATCCTTATCAACAACAAACAGCTCCTTGAGTTTATTCAGGTTTCGGGCGACTACGTTTACCTCCGCGACCAAATTCTCGAGGATGTTTCGGCCAACACTGGTGTGCAGGTTCGCCCTAATGACTACGATAACCTCAAGAAGGTTACGGCTGGAGCTAAGGTTTACACCCGTAGCGCTGTTCCAGCTGGTCACTATTTCTGGTGCGAAGTGTAGTCTACGCTACCTAAACCAAGAGAGGGGCCCCGGCCTCTTTTTTGGTTTCTACCCTAATGTTATAATGGATACACAAGTAATAACTAAATAGGAGCACAACAATGAGCACACAGTTACATGTCATGCCAGGGTTTTGCCTGGTAGAGGTGACTAATAAATATGGCTCGAGTCTGTCTATCTCACAAGGGGATCATGGCAGCCACACGAGCGGAACGCTGAAGGCTGTGTATATTCACCAAGACGGTGTTGCCACAGATAAAGAGGAGACACTCTCGAAATTCCTTGGCAACAAAATATATTTTACGAAGTATAATGACAGCGAGGAGATTGAAGTAGACGGCAAAATGTTTATTTTCGTCCCTGTAGATGCTGTGAATGGGGGTTCACTGGATGCCTAAACAAACATCAGTACGCAATGTGATCCGTGGCGCTGAACTACGAGAAAAGATCAGCATGGGGGTGGAAAAAGCTTTCGATGTAGCCTATTCCTCATATGGAGCAAACTCTGGCAATATCATGATTGAGCATCGCTACGGTGAGCCTCTCGTGTCTCACGATGGTATCACTAATATTGGTCGTCTTGTAGTAGCAGATCCAGTAGAGAACATGGCAATCTCTCTCGTGCGCCAGGCAAGCGAGAAAACAAACCGTTCAGCTGGCGACTCTACGACTCTTACTATCGTGATGACCTATCTCGTCTACAACTATTTCAAGGAGATGGCGAAGGACAAACCACGCGCCGTACAGAAGCAGATCGAGCAAAATAAGAAGGCTATCATCAAGGCTATCAAAGACACTAAGATCAAAGCCACAGACGAGCTACTCTATAGCGTCGCACACACGTCATCAGGTGATGATGCTATCGGCCATCTAGTGTTTGACGCTATTAACGATGCTGGTGTTAACGGCGCAGTAACAGTGGTAGAAACACCTGAGAATAAGATCGAGAGCAAAATCGTCCAAGGGTTCACATTCAAAAAAGGCATGTCCTCTATTGCCTTCGCAGATGATATGCAATCTGTCCAGACCAAATACGACAATCCAACCGTTATTGTCATGTCTCGCCTCATCAGCAAGAATGACGACATTGTACCCATCATAGATGCTGTTCTCAAGGCTGGCGCAGAGAGTATCGTTCTCGTAGCAGATGTATCTGGCCAAGCTCTAGAGACCCTAGCTACCAACAAGATGAATGGCAAACTGAACATTGTCGTAGTAGAGCCATCAAGCCAAGCCCGTGAGCTATTCCTCCGTGATGTAGCAGCCTACGCCGGCGCTGAGGTTTTCGTATCGCCACGCGTATCAGACTTTACAGATACTAATATTGGTAAGGTTGAGCGCGCTCATATCACCACTACAAAGACAATCTTGTCCGGCCCTGGTAACCGCGAGAAACTAGACCAATACATCAAAGGTATCAAGGACGACTACCGGCGTGACGCCTTGAATGGCAAGACTGTTGAGATTAGTGTTGGTGCAGCTACACAGGTCGAACGGCAAGAGCTGAAACTCCGCATTGAGGACGCTGTAGCGGCCACCCAGATCGCTAAGGACTACGGTGTACTCCCTGGTGGCGGTACGTTCCTACGCGATGTATACGAGCATGACACTACCAATATGCCGAGCTACCTTACACAGCCATACATAATGCTTGTAGGTAGCATGGCTAAGGAAACGACTGAGGACAAGCCATATACGCCAAAAGCTGGCTACGATATTTACGCTGAGACCTATCATACAGACGTTCTGGAGGCTGGTATTGTAGATAGCGCTAAATCTATCGAGGAGGCTATTATCAACAGCCACAGTGTTGCTGCGCAGCTCCTATCGATCAATGTGGCATTGCCATTTGAGAAGGATCAAGAATAATGGATATTGTAGCCCTTGTTATTTCAATTTGTGCCCTCCTAGTTGCTTTGCTGAATAATCGCCATGACCCGGTTGTGCCTACTACGGTACGCCGGGCGGGTCTCTCCTGGCTGGAGAAATACGCAGGCGCGGAGGAACAATACCTAAATAAAAACAAAGATACAAACAAAAGGAGCGGTATCATTGAAGCCGCAGACCCTGTAACGATCAACGCTCAATGGCGTGATGAGACAGGACAAACAGAAAAAGACCCGTTAGACTTTATGAAGGACGTGAAATAGATGGGTGTGATCATAGATGGTATATATTACCGTGAGACACCCAAAGACGAAGCACAGCGCGTCTCAAGCACTGTCACGGGTATTGCAGAAACAAACAGTAAAGACAGACAGCGTGAGGAATTTGCGGCAGACCTGATCCAGTCGCACAACCCAGACGGGACAGTAAACGAGGACTTTATCGAGTACTACCCAGAGGAAGCCAAGAAGCGCGGCCTGATATAGACACAAAGACAAACCAAAAGATAAGAGCACCCACTACAGGTGCTCTTTATATTTACCGCTCAAGTAGACAGACCATGCTTTGTATCCCTGTGACCTCCACACATCGTACGCACATTTTACGTTAGTCCCTACATCGAACGTGTCGCAATGTTCTCGTCCTGGGAGTATCCTTACCTGGAAAGCTCCAAGACTGTACCCATATACCCTATTATTTTGTGTAAATGTTAGTGTTTGGTCGCCTTTTGCGCCTGTCCTACAATGACTTTCGGCGGTAGCGATGGCAACCATGGTGTTTACGTCCCACCCGCTGTATTTGGAGGCCTCCTCACGCACAGCGTCACATCCTGTCTTAGCCGGCTGCGCCACTATAGCTACTGGAGGCTGCTCTACTTTAACAACTGGTTTCGCTACTGGGCTTTTTCTTTTCCCGCGGTTTCGCTCGTCACAACCTTGATGGTGTTGTACTTCTCAACCTGTGTACGGCCTGTGTTAAGGCCAGCTGCGAATGCTACACCCGCTGCAATCAGTGAGAGCATTACTGCGAAGATTGCAGCTGTCATGATAGCGCTTGTCTTCTTTACATAGAGCTTGTCTACAGCCCGACGAATCTCTTCATTTGCCCCAAAGATTACGTCTTGACTCTTCTTAGTGGTTTTGCTTTCTTTAGCCATGCAAGTATTTCTCCTCTCTTGCTTATGTTTGCTATGTCTCTATAGTACACCATCCAAAGAACAGAGTCAACACTTTTCTGAGTTTTATTTACAACAAGAAAACCCCACTGGAGTGGGGCTCTTGGATAATCTAGAGGCTAGACTACCGGATCTTGGTGATACCTGTGATAACACCCTGGCGGCGAGGTTGAGTACAGATAAAGTTACCCGAGACAACCATTGCACCAATCTCTGCGAGCTGGTTCGTTGGGTTCATGAAACCGCGGAACTGCATCCAGGTAGGCTGATCTTCGCTAATAGCGCTGTCGATAGCTTCCTGCTTCTGCTTCACACGCTCAAGGCCAGGAATGGTCAGGTCACGAAACTCCAGGTAGTTCTCGTTAAGGAAGAACATTTTGCCCACAGGAGCTTTGTCGTCTGCCACACATGGCTTGCCACGAAAGTCGAGCGATACGAACCCAGCCGAGCCGTGCAACTCGCTAGCAGGCACAGACGTACCCATTGGAGTACCACCGCTAACACGGTTGTAGCCACGAGCAGTCATAGCGTTGTACTGGACGCTGAGCTTGTCGCCCATCAACTCCTCGTAGAGGCTCCAAGTTGCCTTGTCGCTGAGGATCATCGTTGGGCTGTGCTTTGCGCTACCAGCAGCTGATACAGCGTCAAACTCTTTAGCCATAAGGCCGAGAGTCAAGAGGCCGTTAGCAGCAGCCGTGACGTCAGCGTTGACCGAAGGCATCGTAGCACGGGTGATACCAGCGTAAGTGGTAGATGCCGTACCGTTGTCAACGATCAAGCCAAGACCATCAAGGTCGTTACCAGCACCAGTACCGTAAAGCTGAGTACCGATGAGGTTTGCGAGGCTGTTTTGAGCTTCCTCGAGCTTTTGAGCGACCAAGCGAACAACCTGGTTGTCGTTCGATGCTTGGTTGACAGCCTTCTCAAGCTGGCTCACAACAACGCTCTGAACAACAGTGGCTGGTTCCCACTTCAGGTTCTTGACGTTGTCGGTGTTAGACACAGCAAACTGCTCCATGTCAGTAATCGACTTACCAGTCGTGCTGTTCTTGGTTTGTGTAGGACTTTGAACCTTCGGCCCGGTCCATTTCTTGGTGTTGCTCATCACGCGAGCGGTCAAAACGTTCGAGTTGTTAACAAAGTCAACAACACGAGGTAGAAACTCGTCCTTTGTGATGTTTTGCACTGTTTCTGAAAACTTCATTGCTTCCATCTCCTTATAGTTGTTACTAATCTGATTTTACGACACTATTCAGTGATAACCGTGGCCATTATTGGCCTAATTGCGCGTAAATGTTCTGCAATTTCAGCTTTGCGGCCTGTGGGCTATCTGTAGTAAGCGGCAACATAGACTTGTATCCTTGAATATCCTGGTTGGACAGAGCACCACTGTCACCTGCTGCACGGGCTAGGGCGACCGCTAGGGCCTGCTGGTTAGCTTCGTAAGCTGATGCGCCTGGGTTGAACATGCCGAGCGTTGCACTGTTCAAGAGGTTGTTTAAGACTCCCACAGGGCCTTGCGCACCGCCAGCCTGCTTGTACATAGTCTCGATACTAGCTGCTTTCTTGGCCGCGTCTGCCTTCTTTTGATCATCCTTCGACGTTTTACTGCTACCTGCCTTCTGGAGTAAAGCCATCTGCTTCTGGTTCATGGCGTCCTTCTTATCGAGCTGCTCAAGCATTGAGGCGTAGAATTGTACAGCCTTCGGGTTGTTATCTGCCGCTGCTGCCATGTATGCCTGCTCAATCTGGTCACGGTTCTTACCGCCGAACGTAGACGGTTGCATCAACTGTTGCATAGCCTGTAGCTGTTGAGCTTGCTGTAGCTCTTTCTGTTGAGCTTGAGCGCCTTGTGCTCCGCCGAGTTGCCCGGAGTTTCCGGATAGCTGGTCAGCGCCTTGCTGTTGTCCACCATTCATTTGACCGAGAGCGAGAAGCCCTGCACCAGCTAGAGCTGCGTTTTTAGCTCCGTTGGCCAACTTATCGCTATTCTTAGATGCTAATTGAAGCGCACGACCACCGGTCTGGAGGGCCTTACCTGTAGCGGCTGCTAAAGGTTTTCCTACAACCTCCTCTGCCACCTGTGCAAGCGGGTTGTTGAACGATTGGCCACCCACGCCACCGGCGAGTGGAGCCATCTTTTGTTGTTTAGCGATTTGACCAAGAGTAACAAACGGAGACTGCATACTACGAAGTGTTGTGTAATCTACACCATCTCGTAACTGCTTCACAATATCCTGCGTAAGGCGAGGCGAGAGGTTAGCCCCAACGAGCGCCTCTGATAGCTCCTGGATGTTGTCTGGGTTGTTATATACGTCCTTTGAGGCTGCGTTGATACTCTTTTTCAGGTCGCCTGCATAGTCACGGACAATCTTGCGAGCAGCATCTGCACCCTTACCTGTCATGTCGTATGCCTTACCCTCAAGCTCTTGCACAGCCTTGTGTAGATCGTAAATATCAGCTTCACCGATAGCCGCTGCACGGTTTTCGCCACGCTCCGCCAAACGCTCTGCAATCTTGCCCTGTGGCACGTCGTTGGCGGTATTAATGATATTTGTAAGAGTCTTCTTCTGGTGGGGCTCTAGAGCGATACTGTTCTCAATAGCCTTGAGTGCTTTAGTACGGGCCTCGTCTGGGATAAGGGCGCTAACCTGAGCGTTTTTGAGGGCGTTATTGTTGAAATTAGACAGAATACCCTCGTTGCCCGTCATGATGTTCGCCAAGTCCTCATACTGCCCGTCAGTAAAGCCGTACTTGTCTGCAAACTTAATGGCGTCTGGAGCGCGCTGTAGCACCTTCTTGTCTTTCACGGCACCAATGATCTGGTTATTGCGAAGCTTGCTCCCCGAGTCCTCTACAGCCTCACCAATGGTGTTTAGTTTAGAGGCTAGAGTGTTGTTATCAGCCAAAGCTTTGTTTGTTGCCCCTTCTACGGCGTAGTTCTCTGCGATGTTAGGGTTAACTGGCGCTACTTTGTCTACGCCATCAGTAAGTTGGCGAACAATGTCGTTCTTTGGCGCTGCAGCAGCTTCTAGAACGTCGTCAACGCTCGCAACGGCCTTAGGAGCGGCAGCCTCTACAACATCATCAGCTACATTAGCAACCTTTGGCAGGGCTGTCTCTATTACTTCTGGAGCCGCACTAGCTACAGCCTTAGCAGCAATATCATCTGCCTCATTCCGCATAAGGTTATTGAGCACACCACTACCGGCTGAGCGCGCAATGTCGTCACCATAATTAGTAGCAAGCCGGGCGACAATGTCGTCACCATAGTTAGCTGCCCCCTTAGAGAACAGTTTATTTAATACTCCACCGAACATTAGAACATACCCCCTTGCCGTCGTTTATATAGCTCATTTAATGTATTAGTTTGATCATCCTCATCAGGCACGCCCTGCTGCGGGTTGAGAGCGCCCATAAGCTGAGAACCGCCATACAGAGCGCCACCCCCGAGAGCCAGCTTGCCCACCGCGCTCTTAGGTATAAGGCTACGCAAACCTTCCTGATATAGCGCCCGTGATGGCATTGTCTCTAGCGCAACATTTGGGTCAACACCAGTACCAATCGAGTTGCGGATAAACGCCTTCTCCCCACGATTCTTGAGGAAGTTACTACCCACCTTCATTGCGCCCGGTATAGCTCCTCCCATGACACCACCAAGCAGCGCACCATTCAGCGCGTCATCTGTCTCGCCTGTACGGATCTTGTCTAAGCCACCCATAGCAGCACCGGTAGCAGCTGAACCAGGAATTGTGTATAGAGCCTTGTTGACAGCTCCGAGCCCTTCAGCTACTTTGCCGAGCTTGGCGGCCTTAGCAGCAGCGCCAATCCCAGGTAGAGCGGTGAGCAGTGTCTCGCCTGCGGCAGCCAGGTCGCTACCTACGTCACGATCTTTGTAGTTGCCCGTAGCTAGGTCGCTTACTGCACCGACTGTTTGAGCAATAGGGTTAAGAAAGGAACCAAGAAGACCGTCGCCAAATACATTGTTCTTCTGCTTCTTTTTCTGCTTTTCAAGTTCAGCGTTAGCGTCACTGGCTGCTCCTTTCAGTTGTTCACTCTTACTGTCTAAGGATGACATTTGGCTTTTCCAGGCGTCATCAAACCCAGGAGTAGTCTTACGCATATCTGCAAGCAGCCCTGCGTTGGCTGGATCGTTGTAGATGCCATTGAGTTGCTCCTTGTAAAAGTCGTTGACCTTCTGGTTGATCTGTTGCTGATCAGCAGCATCTTGGTATTTAGCCAGCGCTTGATCCTTTGTTTTACCGAATAACCAATCAAACATACTCTATCTCCCCCACAGCGAGCCACCACCGAATAGCGCGAGTGGCCCCCACTTAGCTACATTCTGGAAACCTTGCGATAGGTTGCGCCCAAAATCTTGTCGATAATCATAGTTCCTGAGTCTATTATGCTCTGTCCGTAGACGGTTGAGACGACCAGACTCAGCTTTTGCTTCGTTCTGTGCTGCCATAATCTTTTCTTGCCAAGCACGAGCTGATGCATTAGATGAGTCTTGTCGGTCAAGCATGTACTTCTGCAATCCAAAGTTAGCGGCGTTAGCTGCTGCCTGCCGGGCGTTAGCCTGTTGCTCCTTCCACCGCTCAAGGGCCATCTTTTGCTGGTTAAGCTCCCAGTTGTCCCGTGCACCGTAGATATTAGCGAGAGCGTTTTCATCTTGCTGGTATTGGCTGTAGGCGCTGTTACGCTGGCCAAGCAAGGTGTTCCAGATCCCCTGGAGGATGTTTGTGGTGTCCTCTTGAGTCTTGTAGTTTCCGGCAGCTACGTTATTCACCTCGTTCATCGCACGATTCACAAGCTCGTTGTAGTCTGTCGATGCGTTTTGGTAGTTGGTGTTGAGGTAGTTCTGCGTGTTTTGCATATTGCCAAGCTGGCCCTGCAATGCACGCTGCCTCTGAGCCTCTGTAAGGCCTGTACCACCATACTGTTGCCGGATGCTCTCTGGCAGCTTGTTGATGGTGGTGTTGATTTGGTTCACTGCATCACGAGCAGTGGTGTAAACACCGCGAGCTTTGTTTATCTCGTCAGTGTTCATGTACTTGTTGCGCGCTTGGTCGTAAATATCGCCATACGTCTGCCTGTTTTGCAGGTGCGAGTCGTAATTAGCCTTTGATTGGTCGGCTTGGGCTTGGTAATTATTGAAAGCCGCTTTGCTGGCGTTTTTTGTACCTTGTGCGTCTGCTATTCTTGCTCCAAAGTCCATATTTAATTCTCCTTTACTCTAATTTAACACCGCTAGGCGTAGATAAGCCTGGCGTTACGAGTACTTGCGTTCCAATTCGCCGAACGAACCCTTGCCGGCGCGGTAATTCTGGACAATGAGCTTTTTATTAGCCTCATCACGCATGTAGCGCTCATTGATAGCGGCCTGTTCATTAATGAGACGCTGCTGAGTAGCGATACCGCGCCACATATAGCTGTTATCAATCGCGTTCATACGAGCAATATGAGCCTTCTCCTCTGCCATCTGGCGTTGCTGAAACCTATATGTATCAATGGCTGATTGAACAGATAAGAGATTACGATTGGCTACCGTTGTCATCTCATCCCAAGCCTTCACGTTCTGCAATGAGGTTTGCCAATCGTTGTAGCGGCG
>CALISR010000003.1 GCA_938041435.1 uncultured Candidatus Saccharibacteria bacterium | reverse complement strand
AAGATATAAAATTAAAAGCGAAAACAATAAACTAAATATAGATATAGAGAAATATAGAGATGGATATAGAAATAGATAGAGAAATATGAAAGAAAGAGAGTTATAGAGATAGAGAGATGGGTATAAAGATATAAATGGAAATATAGATAGATATGAATAAATAAAAAGGAGAAGCTATGTAAAAGAGTTGCTGCATGGAGCCGCGGAGTAAGCAAAAGGATGCAATCAATAGCAGTAAGAGCATCTGAGTCTCATGTATGACAACAAAGACGATACGCGTACGCGATTCTCGGGATACTTGCACACCTACCGTCTTAGAACGCGGGCTGCCTATCAAGAGCTTCAGTGTTGCTGCTCAATCAAGCTGACATGCTCGTCTACTGCTCTTCTCTAACCCAGTCTAGTCACGCGCCGCAATAATAGTCACATAAAAACCCAAGCACAAACCAACAAGTCTCCTTATTCGACAGTACGAAGAGCGATACTACAGCAAGTTACATGCGACATATAGACATATACCACACTCGTTGCTCCAGCTAAGAAATTACCTGCTCGCTGGGCGATAGGTAGCAAAGACGATGAAGGTTACCCGCTTACTACAGTATCTGGCACACCTCACACATTCTCGCTTATGCTGCGCGGACAATCTCACCATCGTCCTGTGGGTTACTTCTATCCATCTCGTCCGTTGCAATACCGCTCCGGCTCCAATCTGCTAAATACGGTGTCACCGTGCGATCACCACCCTCAATCGGTGTTTCAACCGCCGTAACCAAAGGTGACTTCCCTTCATAACAGTCAATAAGGTATTGCATTGTTCCCTGCTCACTCGCTGTTATCACAACTATCCGAGCCGTTGCATCATCTGGCACAAGACCGATCGCGCCAAATTTACCACGAGTCAATTGCCATACATGGGTTGCCTGCCTCATCAATGGCTCACCAGCCGCATCACAGCTCACCACTCGCCAATCGGCTGGATCCATCGAGCCAAATGCATAATGCTTCAGGGCAACCATATTACCCGCTGGGTCATACAAAAAATCATACGTTGGCTCCTGTGGCTCTTCTATCGCGCCCAGTGTGCTCAGTCGGGCACTAATCTCCATGCGCTCTTCTTCCGTCAGGTGCCAATCTGCCAGTCGACAAGCACATATTTCCTTTTCCCGCTGCACCTCCGCTGCAAATAGCTGACGCGCCACTCCTTCGATCGCCGATCGCCGCTCCATCTCCGCTTCAGTCAGGGGCTGCAACTCGCCACTCATCTGGGCTGCTTCGACGATGGCATCGTGTGTTGCCTGGTAGCCAGAAAGGTTTTGCTCGGGGCTGTAGCGACCTACGCTATCGACATACGCCTCTGGATCGTGCGGACTGGGCGATTCAGCGCCAGCTCGCTCTTCACCATCAGAAAATGATGTACCCATTGCTTCGCTTTGTTCCATGCCCAACCTCTATTCTGTTTTGCTTGTGATGGCCCAGATTATACACTACTACCAGTGATTTGTCTATAGTCTGACCTCTGTTCGGTCGGTGTTCTTAGACCTGTCCCCAATTATCGCCAATCGAGACGTCAACCTTGAGCTTAACGCCAAGCTGCGGGTAAATATGCTCCATTGTCTCGCGCAGGATATGGCTCACCTGCTCGGCATGGGCGCGCGGGCACTCTACCATAATGCTATCGTGGATCTGCACCACCTGCCAACCGAGCGGCTGGCCATCACCGTCGGCCAGCTGCTCTCCAGCCTGGGCCAGCTTATCTTCCACCGCCAGCATGGCAAGCTTCATCAAGTCAGCCTCGGTACCTTGGATCGGCATATTGGCAGCCGCTCGCTCGGCAGCGCTGCGCACCGCAAAGTTACGCGACGCAACATCCGGCGTCCAGCGGCGGCGACCAAACAGCGTCTGGACGAAGCCCGCATCGTGCGCCTGCTGGATAGTCTGCGCCATATAGGCTTTGAGCTTCGGCCGAAGGCGATAATATTCATCGATGAAGTGCTGCGCCTCGGCATAGCTCATCTGGGCCGCAGCGGCTAGGCCATGCTGGCTCATCCCATAGAGCACACCAAAATTCACCACCTTGGCCCGGCGGCGCTGCTCTTTCGTCACGACGTCTAGCGGCACACCATAGACCTGTGCGGCGGTGTTCGCGTGGATGTCGATATCGGTATTAAAATCGCGAATCATCGCCTCCTCCCCCGACAGCACCGCCGCCAGGCGCAGCTCAAACTGCGAATAGTCAGCATTGACAAACACATTGCCCGGCGCTGGCACAAAGGCATCGCGAACGTGCCGCCCTAGCTCACTGCGAATCGGGATGTTTTGCAAATTTGGGTCGGTACTACTGAGCCGGCCCGTCGCCACCACATCTTGGTTGAAGGTGGTGTGGATATAGCCCGCGTCATCGGTCAGCTGCGGCAGCGCCTCAACATACGTATTCTGCAGCTTCGTCAGCTCGCGGTAGCGCTCTACCAGCCCAATAATCGGGTGATGCGGCCGGAGCTTATCCAGCTCCTTCTGGCTCGTCGAGTAGCCTGTCTTGCCCTTCTTGATGCCCGCTGTTGGCAGCTGAAGCTTGACGAAGAGCGCCTCGGCCAGTTGGGCCGGGCTGCCAATATTAAGCTCATACCCCACCATGCCATAGATCTGCTGCTGCAACTCGGCGATCTCGCTACTCAAGGTGCGCTGCATCGCCGCAAGTGTGCGGCTATCGAGCCGGATACCGCGCCACTCCATCCGCGCTAGCACAGGAATAAGCGGAAAGTCCATCGTCCGTGCCACCCGGGCAAGCTCGGGCAGCGCATCAAGCGCCTGAGTTTGCTCATCGTACACCGCCCACAGCGCACTAATAGCGAGGCGGGGGTCATCAAGCGACTCCAGCCCCGCGAGATCAGCCAGCGCCCGCGACGTGCGCAGGGGATTAAGCAAAAACGACCCCTGGGCAGTATCGTGCTTCACGACTGGCAACTGCCGCACGCCACGAGCCAGTAAGCGGCGTAATAATTCCTTGGTGCGGTGCCCAACGATCGGCACATGCGGAATAACATCAATCGCATCACGCCAACTCAGGCGAGCTGCCTTACCTCGCTCGTGGCTCACCCAGACGCCGCCCTCGACCGGCCAGACCAGCAGCTCCTGGGCCATCAGGAAGAGCGCCTTGGCTTGGTGAGCAGGCAGCTCGGTGGCATGCTGCACCACTGGCACATCAGGCGGCTGAGCGTTCTCTGCTGCCTGCATCTGCGGTGGTAATTGGCGCAGCAAACTACGAAACTCCAGCCGCTGCAACATCGCCCGCACCGCCGCTGGGTCGCAGTTATCCATTGCCATCGCTGCTCGGTCAAGCGTCACTGGTGCATTGGTATATAGCCGGGCTAGCTCGCGGCTCATATAAGCCGACTCTTTGCCCTGCTCCAGCTTACGCCGCAGCGTATCCTTGACCTGCCAGAGGTTGTCGTAGAGGTTGTCGAGCGTGTCGAATTGCTGCAGCAGCTTAACCGCCGTCTTCTCCCCCACCCCCGGCACACCGGGGATATTATCCGACGCATCTCCCTTGAGGCTCTTGAAGTCGAGGAACTGGCCAATCCGAATACCATAGCGCTGCTCAAAGGCAGCGATGTCGAATTTGTCGATATTGGTCAAGCCTTTTTTGAGGGCATAGAGGTAGGTATTTTGGTCGAGTATTTGCAAGGCGTCAAGATCGCTCGTTATAAGATACGTCTCAATATCCCCCTCCTGCTCAGCCTGGGCGTCGAGCGTCGCCATAATATCGTCTGCCTCATAATCATCAAACTCATACAGCGGCCAACCAAACGCCTGCAAAAGCTCGTGGAGTAGCGGTATCTGGGCGTAAAAATCTGGCGGAGCCGGCTTACGACCAGCCTTGTATTGGTCGTAAATAGCAAGACGGCGGCGAATATTCGTCTTCGGCTTATCCCACGCCACGCACACATAGTCTGGCTGGAGGCGCTTGATCAGCTCCAGGCTCAGCGCCGCAAAGCCATACACCCCACCGGTTGGCGTGCCATCAGCCGTCGAGAGGTTGGGCATGGCATAGTACCCACGGTAGAACACACTTTTGCCATCAATAATCACGAGGCGCTTCATCATAGTTCTAGTATAGCATTGGTGCCGTGCAGAAACATCCTCGCGCAGCGCCTCTACTCTGCTCCCTGCCCTCCAGCTACAGCGTAGGCGGAGCGCGGTGTCGACGCCGTCGCCACCACCACACCAGCCAGCCAGCCAGTGCGATAAGCAGCAAACACAGGCTAATCAGCAGTGCCGGCACAAAGTTACTCATCAGCTCAGCTAGCGGACCCTGCGCAGTAAACGCACCCTTTTTCTTCTTCACCGTCATCCGTTTGGTGCCCGGCTTTTTATCTTTCTTGTCGTCCTTTTTCTCTGGTGGGGTAGCCGGTGGTTTTTCGCCAGTGGTTGGAGTACCGCTTTGGTATATCTTGACATAGTCGATAAGGAAGGTCTGGTTAGCAAACTTCTTCGATGAGTCGGGCGGGTGCTCCTCACTCTTCCACTCCACATAATCGTTGAGGATAACATACCATGTATCGTCAAAGACCTGCCTAAATTGATTCACATCCATGCCCATTTTTGCTGGTTTTTCTGCTGGAACCCGAGCGGTTGGATGACTCTTCTCATCGCCTGCTCGATAGTTATACACCAGCACCGGCTGGTTATCAACGAAGAATTTGACCATCTCACCATCGTATTCCGTCGCCCAGACATGCCAGTTGTTCGCCAACGTCACTGGGGACGGTATGAGGTTCTCTCGGCTATGTCCTAGCCCCTTTGTCTTCCATATCTGTGATGACGGGCTATGGTAGCAGCGAATATGCGTCGTCGACCATGTGTAGGTCGGTGTCCATGAATACCACTCTAGCATGTCGAGCTCACCATAGGGGTCATTCGCTTGCTTGTTGTTGCTACAGTTGGCAAGCGTCACACTATTGCGCAGCCAAATAGCTGGGCGTGTCCCATTCTCGCCATTCCAATTAATCTTCGCCCGTACCTCCACGCGGAATGGCTTATGCCCATCGAGCACCCGACCCGACTCTACTCGCCCACTCTGGTAGCGTGTCATCTTGCCAGACGGGCACGGCTCTTGGCTGGCGTTGCTATCGCCCAGTGGCTCAGCCACGCTCGACACACAGTGACGCCGGGTCGTAATCTGCAAAGCGCCGTTAGTCACCGCAACATTGTTGGCGCTATATGCCAAATGTTCCTTGCCATAATTATCTTTATTTTGCTGAAGAACCTTCCAATTCGACAGTGGCGCCGTAAACTCCTCGTTATACACCATCTGCCACTGCTGCGCCTGGGCAACCCCACCAAAGATCACCGACACAGCACCCGCAACAAGGACACTCACTACTCCATACATCAGCCCACCTCGTCGCTGCACCATTATCTCCTCAGCCTGCACACATGTGTGCTTATATACTCATACGTTATGTATAAGTGTACACGTTCTGTCGGATTTTTCAATTGCTATAGCATGAGCCACTCAATAACACCCCTTGCTGCGAGCTAAGAGGAGGCGCTATTTTGGTCATTTGTGCGAGTGTGGCGGTTGGTGTTTTCGTTACAAATTGTCTGAGATTTTGGGTTTTTTGACTTGCCCCGCCCACCGACGCGCTGCTTCGCGTTGTCTCTTCGTTGTGCCACCAACAATCAAACTATCATCATCCTGCCCGCGACCTAACTGACTTGCTAAACACTCATACTGCGCTGAGCACATACTACACACCTGCTTTGCAAACTGCACCCTCCGAGCAATATCGACCTTCCGAGAATACTCTGGCTTGTTTGCATCAGGGCTGGGGATATCGAGGTCAAAATTGAACGCACCTTGTGAGCCACACGCCGCCAAGGCAATCCACTCCGACATATCTGGTACTTTCTCTCCCCGGAGTAGCTGCTCTGCAACATATCGCGCAGGACTTACACCATCGCTCTTCATTCGTTCTCGCATTGCCTGTGTGGCAGGGGTTGGCTTTCTTGGTTGTTCACGCATCATAAGTTTTTTCTCTTTTGCTATACAAAACGTTGGCTTCTGCATTATTCCACACACCTGTTATTTTGCCAAGCATAAGCAGTGTGTTCCGCCGCTTGTCGCTCTACCACTGCATCACCTAGCGGCGCCGAGCCCGCCGCTGCTTGGGTTTGGGCATACCCCACTGCCGGCGGTCGGCTTGGGTTGTGCCACCACGGACATCACCAGCAGCGATAATACGTTGGTACCCCTGCAGCGCAAAGAACAAGCACTCGGCTGCTACTGGGCACTCAGCACAGTCCTCACGCCGCTCGGGCTCTATCCGCTGCTTCGTCTCGGCATCAATGCACAGCGCCAAGCGAGCAAAAGCCTGCGGCGCAGGGATATGCCCAATATGTCGCCGCTCGGCCATACACTGCTCCGCCCAGGCAATCCGTGCCTCGGGCGTATCATTAGTATGAACAGTATGATGCATAGCGCTCGTGAGCGTGGTGGACTGGCTCGGAAGGTCCGCCGGTGCAGACTCGTCCGTTAGTTGCTCGCGCTGCTTCGCCGTGAGGCCAGCACAGATCCCAACCGACACACCTTCTCTCACCGCATATGCCGCGCAGACGTCAATCACCGCACAACCAATGCAGCGCCGCAACGCCAGTGCCGTGTCTTCTGGTTTGCCGCTAAAATATTCTTCGCTCGTGGCCGGGCTACAGGCAGCATCGCGCATCCAGTCCTTTGGCAGTGGTGCGTCTCCCCGTTGCCGCGTCAATATACCAAGCCAAAACAACCGCGATGCAGGATCGCTTGGCACATAGCGTGGGAGTCGCTCTGGTCGTGATGGCTGTGCAGCTGGCTGCTCTTCCATACTATCTTTATTGTACCATTCCCCTCGCTGCCAACCATAAGCGTTATTATCTGCTATACTAGAGATATGAATCATCCATCTCATCCGACGACAATCCTTGCCTTCGTTGGCCTCTCAGGCGCAGGCAAGAGCGAGGCAGTTAACCACGTGGCACGCCTTGGCATCCCCAAGGTCTACGCTGGTGGCATCCTCTACGACGAAATGCGCCGCCGCGGCATCGCTATCACCCCGCAATCACAAGCCAAATTTCGCAAAGCCTGGCGCGAAGAGGCTGGCAAAGACATCATCATTCGCACCGCTGCCGAGCAAATGCAGCGCCTCGCCGCCGCCGGGCAGCGCCACATCCTCTTCGACGGCCTCTACTCCTGGACGGAGTACAAATACCTCACCCACCACTTCCCGGGTGAGCTCGTTGTGGCGGCCATCGTCGCGCCCAAGCAGCTCCGTCACCGCCGCCTCGCCCAGCGACCCGAGCGGCCCTTTACCGCGCAGGAAGCAATCGCCCGCGATTGGTCAGAAATTGAAGATATTGAGAAGGGCGGCCCCATCGCCATTGCCGACCACTTCATCTCCAACAGTCACGACCTCACCGAACTCCACCAGCAAGTCGACGCTCTCTGCCGCGAAATTGGTTGGGTGTAAAATACCCCAGTGGGGTATGTAAATCATCAGATAATTGACACATCGCCCTTCCCCTGCTATAATTCCCCCACAGATTATTTGTGCGTTACATATATGCACAATACGATAACAATCAATACGAGGAATATATGAACAATCAGCCAACACCCCAGCAACCTGCTACACCGGCGCCGCAGCCGCAGCCAGCCGTGCAACCACAACCGGTAGCCCAACCACAACCGCAGCCGCAGCAGACATACCAATACCAACAACCCTACCAACAGCCAGCTGCTCCAGCACCGCAGCCATATGGTGCGCCACAGCCAGGTGTTTACCCACAATACGGAAACCCAGGTGAAACGATGGGTATAATCGGCTGTATTCTCAACCTCCTCGGTATTTGCATTGGCGGTATTATCCTTGGCATTATCTCGCGCAATAAGTCTAAGGAAGCTGGTATGCCCACCACCTGGGGCACTGTCAGCCTCGTGTGGGGTATTATTGGCACAGTTCTTGGCTTTATTAGCATCATTGTCTTCATCATTATTCTGGCTAACTCACATGGCCTCGATTATTATCGGTACTATTAAGGTTGGAGCACCTACCCACCGGACAGATACCCAGCATACAGCTGGGTATCTTGCTTGTGTATGCGAATACACTCTTACTTTCTTATGCACCAGGCAAGCATACGCGATTCGTGCACGAGGCACTATTTTCCATAAAAACCGGCCACCTCTGGCCGGTTACATAACTCAATCGTAGTGTTTATCCCCTACTGCTGCAAATACTCGTACAGCTTCTTGGCGTCCTTGTGCTTGCGCAGCTTTGCCAGAGCCTTGGCCTCAATCTGACGAATACGCTCGCGCGTCACGGCAAACTCCTGCCCAACTTCCTCCAGCGTATGGCTCTTGCCATTCTCCAGACCAAAGCGCATTTTGATAATCTTCTGTTCCCGATCACTCAAGGTCGAGAGAATATCTTGCACCTGCTCCTTGAGAAGCTGGTTAGAGGCCGACTCTTCAGGACTGACCGTATCTTCGTCCTCGATAAAGTCCCCAAGCACCGACTCCTCCGAGTCGTCGCCATCGCGCCCCACACCAGCATCTAAGCTGCTAATGTCTTGCTTGATCTTCATCACATATTCGACCTTATCCGGCTCCATATCAAGCTCTTTGGCAAGCTCGGTAATGGTTGGCTCGCGGTTCAGGTCCTGGGTCAGGCGGCGCTGAGTGCGCAACAGCTTGTTGATCGTCTCCACCATGTGGACAGGAATACGAATAGTGCGCGCTTGGTCGGCAATCGCCCGGGTAATCGCCTGGCGAATCCACCAAGTGGCATAGGTGCTGAATTTAAAGCCCTTATCTGGGTCAAACTTCTCCACCGCCCGCAATAACCCGGTGTGCCCTTCTTGGATAAGATCGAGAAAATCAAGGCCACGACCACTATATCGCTTGGCAATGCTTACCACCAGGCGCATATTAGCCTCGGCCATTTTGTCTTTCGCTCGCTTATCGCCCTGCTTAATCCGGTAGGCTAGGTCTACCTCTTCATCGGCACTAAGCAGCGGGATCTTGCCGATCTCACGCAGGTGCAGCCGGACCGAGTCGTCGCTAATATCATCGAAGTATTGGTTGCTGTTGAGAATCTCCTCCGGCGTATCTTCTTCCTCAAGTGCCGCGAGGTCGGGCTCCATATCGTCGACGGCTGGATCCATCATCGGTGGCTGGGCATCGGGTGGCGCTGCCTGAGCTGTGGTTGCTGGTTTTTTTTGCTTGGTATCCTTATCGTCGGTTGCCACGCGCTATCTCCTTGATTAATTGGTTCAGTTGCTCGCGCAAAGCGGCGGCGGCAGTCGTATCGCCGCTCTCTTCTGCTTGGCGCAGGTGGGTGATGAGATCTTGTTTGTGTTGCTGCTTGTGTTCGGTTTCGATTTGCCGCAAAAGCCGGGCGGTCTCGTAGTAGCGATCGGTCTCGCTCCACGCACCATACCGAGCGTCGGCACGTACCCGCACCATTGTAATATACTCGTCAAAATTTTGCAATGGAGGCGGCGTGGTGGTAAGAGGCTGCCCATGGTGCGCCGCATAGTACTGAGCCAAAGCCTGGCGCGCCTCCCCCGCAAAGAGCTGCGGGTCAATTCGCCCAAACAACTCCTGGCTCGGCCCATCGAGCATCGCCAGTGCAAGCACATCGTCTTGTACGAGGTAGCGATTGCGTGGTGCAGCCGCAGCCGCCTTGACAGCCTTGCGGATGGGGGCAGCCGGTGCCGTTTGCTGTGCCTTGGTCTGAACGGCCTGGACACTTGAACCAACTGCCTGAGCAATCTGCCGCTGGTAGTGCTCACGCTCAACCGGGTCACCCAAGCGATTAACAAGCGTCAGCCCAACAGTCGTAAACTGCCGCTTACCCGCCGCTGTGGTAAGATCAAGCTGCTGCCGATACTGCGCCAGGAGCCAATCCACCGCTGGCTGAGCCGCCGCTATCGCCTGCTGCCAGGCCGCTACCCCCTGCTGCTGGATAAGTTCATCGGGGTCTTTTACCCCTGCCGGCAGCGACACCACCTTTAGCTCCACCCCCGCCTGGGCAGCCAGACCAATCGCTCGCTCTGTGGCGGCCCGCCCAGCGTTATCACCATCAAAACTCAGCCGGATATCGCCCGCCAACCGCTTGAGCGCCCGAATATGCTGCTCCGTCATAGCAGTGCCCGCCGTTGCCACCACCGCTGCTTCGCCCGCCTGATGGCTGCTGATCACATCCATATTGCCCTCGACAATCACCGCATAGCCCTGGGCCCGAATCGCCTGCTTGGCCTGCATTAAACCAAAGACATGCCGGCCTTTATCATAAAGCAGTGTCTGGGGTGTATTGAGGTACTTTGGTGCATTGGGCACATCAGCAATCAGGCGCGCCGTAAAACCAATCACCTGCCCGCTCGCATCCATCAACGGCACCATCATTCGCCCGCGAAAGAGGTCACTATCGTAGCGGTTCACCAGACCCGCCTCACGCAGCTCCGCCAGCGAAAAGCCTTTTTTCTTAAGATACGTTACCAGAGCATGACCATCGCGCGGCGCATAGCCAATCTGAAACTGCTGGACAATCGCCTTGCTCAGCCGCCGCGTCCGAAACACATAGACTAGTGCATCCTGGCTCCGCACCAAACAATGCTGATAAAAATTCGCCGCTAGTCGATGTGCCTCAAGGAGCCGCTGCTTGCGCCGCGCCAGGTCGCGGTTACCCTTCTGCTCATACAGCGAGAGATCTACCCCCGCCTTGCGCGCGAGTAGTTCCAGCGCCTGGCGAAAGTCTAGCCCCTCTACTTCCATAATAAAGCTAAAGACATCGCCACCCCGCCCGCTACTAAAATCATGCCAAATATTCTTCTCCGGGCTCACAAAAAAGCTCGGCGTCCGCTCACTGGTAAAGGGGCTCAAGCCTTTGTAACTCCGTCCCGCCCGCTTAAGCTGCACATACTCGCCCACCACATCCTCTATATTTAAGCGTGCCCGCACCTCTTCTTTGGCATCCATAGGTATAGTATACCGCATTGAGCATGAGCCAATCGAACCGCACCAATCGCCTATCTGATCATTCTTACCTCCCCCGAAAGCTACTCCACTCACACGACTGATCATATACAGCAACAAGTCAAAAACAAAGACTAATTTTTATATAGTATATAGGGGTATAGAGTATATAGGGTAGAGGGGTATATACTATGTATTATTTATCCATCTGACCTCTGTTAAATATTATCCTCTTTACCCCTGTTAGTGGTTGTGTTTAAATGGTATTATAGTAACTATGAATCCACAGCAACCATACACTCCCCAACCGAATGGTTCGGCACCGCAGCCCGAGCAACAGCCCCCGCAGCCCAATGCGCCGGCAGCTGCTCCGTATGTCCCCTACTATGCTACCCAGGCGGCGTCACACGGTACGCAGGATTATGGCTATGGTGCATATAATCCGGCAACGCAAAGCCAGCCAACCCAGCCACCGTATCAAGAGCAGCCCACTCCTTCATCACCACAACCTCAGGCTGCTCCCTACCAGCCGTATCAGCCACCACACAACCAACCAGCTGGCCAACCAGCCGCCAGCTACGGCACAGGCCAGTCATACCACTACGCACCGCAGCCCGAGCAGCAGCCAGCCGCAGCGGCTCACTCAACCAACCCACAAACCACCGCAGACACGCCGCATGGCTACGCCAATGCTGATGCCTACCCAGGTGCCAATCAACCCACTGCGCAGCCCTACCAGCCACAAGGCGGCTACACTGGCCAGGCGTATGCCAACCCACAGCAACCACTCGGCGCCACTGCCATGGCTGCTACCGGCGCAGAAGACCTTGGTGCAGCAAGCGAGCCAGACACCTCCTTCCCAGTAGACTACCTCAACGAGATTGCACCCAAGCAGCAGCCAGTGCAGATTAACCGCTTTGCGGTGTTTGGCCTGATCGGCGGCGTACTCCTACTTGCCTTTGCCATTATCATGATGATGGTCAACAGCCAGCCCAACTACACCAAGCAAGCCCAAAGTACCCTAGCCCGCATCGAGACCTTGCAAGCAGCCACCAAGGAGCAGCAATCGCGCCTGACAGAAAATGAGCTCTCAAGCATGAACACCACACTCACCACCTCGCTTGGTAGCATGGGGACAGAACTCAAGTCGTCGCTCAAGGATGCGAAGATCAAGACTGAGCTAGTCGGCGATGCCAAAAAGACCGAAAAAGCCTACTCCGACAAACTCTCCAAAACGCTCGAAGATGCTTACCTGACTGGCGCGCTCGACCGCGTCTACGCACGCGAAATGAGCTACCAGCTATCCATCCTCAAGAGCTACCTCCAAAAGCTCAAAACCGCCAGTGGCAACCGCAAAGCCATTGCCGACTACGTCGCCACCAACAGCAAGACGCTCGATGCCGCCACCAAGTCGTTTAGCAACTTTACCTCAACGAAATAGCAACGCGCTACCCTATCGACAAAGCTCGCCTCTCTGGCGGGCTTTTGCTGTATTAGGTATTCTGTTTGTATATAACTTTACGGAGCGGTTTTTTCTCCGCAGGGCACTGGATGATGCTGGTGTTTTATATGTGCCGATTGTCACGTTTCTCTAGCCGCTCTTCTTTGGGCTATTATAAATTTAAATACGAGAAGCCCCGCAGCGCTAATTCTCTTCTGTTATTCTATTTGGTAGGGTGTATTTTAGGTATCAGAAGGTCGAAGTTTGGGAGTAGCCAGTAGCCGCATCTTACAGTGTTTTATCGAAACGTACGCCCTACTCCGTCACTAGCCGGTAGCTGAGCCGCGCCAGGTCGATCACTTCATCATCGCTCAACTGGCCGCTGCAAATAACGGTGATCCAATGTTTTTTGTTGAGGTGGTAACCTGGCTGGACCGACTCATACCGTTCGCGCAAGGTGCGAGCTAGCTGCGGGTCGCACTTAAGGCTCACCCTTAGTGGCTGCGACCCTTCGGCAATAAGCGCAAACATCTTCTCCTGCTGACCGGACACATCCTTGTGCCCTACCTTATACACCGCGATATCGTCCCCAAAGGGATAGTCGAGCCACGCCCCGGGCAGGCTGAGCAAAAATTCTTCGAGCTGCTTGTGTGTCATAGCACTATGATACTACAACCACTTATGCCGCACAAAATACCCCACCATCGCTAGCGGTATGAGAACGATCAGGCCGATCATCAGCCAGAAGGCGACATCACTGCGAAACGGCAACTGCACGAAGTTCATCCCGCCGAGGCCCGTCAAAAACGAGACCGGCATAAAGACGGTAGCAACCAAGGTCAGGCGCTTCATCACATCGTTCATACGGTTAGATACCACCGAGAGATACATATCAAGCGCGCTGGTGAGAAGGTCACGCATTGTATCAATAAGCTCGTGAACGCGCCAGGCGTAGTCGTAACTATCGCGCACATACACGGCGCACTTTTTATCAAACAAGGCATAGCGGCCGTTACTGAGGCCATTGAGTACATTCATCAGGGGGAGCACCACCTTGCGCAGGTCGGCTAACTGACGCTTGTACACAAAGAGTTGCTGGAGCTGCCGATTGTCTGGGGTGCGAATCATCGTATCTTCCAGCTGGTCGGTCACATCGTCGATATGGTTGAGCAGCGGCATAAATTGCTCAATAGAAAATTGCGCAATAGTCGCCAGAATAAGCGATGGCGTCGTGTAACTAGGCCGCAGCGCGGTAATGCGCTGAATAAGTTCATCATCCAGCTCGCCCTGGTGTAGCGTAATAATCTCGGTTTTACTGAGCAAAATGGTAATGGTATGGTACTTCACATTGTGCCGACTGACGTATGGTATATCCAGCGTGAGCAGCAGCCACGCCTCCCCTTCTATCGCCTGTGGCAGCCAGCGATGCTCGCGCACCATGCGGGCCTGCAGCTCAGGCAGGTGCAGTTCGCTTAGCAGCGCCCGCCGCTGCTCGGCTGTGTCAATCGTGATATCGCGCCACAGCTCGGGCATTACAGAGCGACCTTTTGCAAATAATAGCGCAGCTCCATAATGCTACCGCGGATGTCCTCCAGCGCGCGGTGATCTTCTGGCTTAGCAAATTTCTTGCCGTATTTACCCTCCATCACCACCTTCCAGGCGCTCACATCGAGCATGCGGTAGTGCAAACGCTGCGCCAGCTGCGGCCACCAGTGGTCGATAAAGCGGCGATCTTGGTGGATGGAGTTCCCCGCGAGCAATATCCGCCCCTCGCCAGCACACTGCTCATCACAAAACGCCAGCAGCTCTTGCTCAATTACCGCCAGTGGCTTGCCCTGAGCATTCTGCTCCTCGAGCCCACGCCGCGCCGCCGGGTGCTGATCCCAAAAGCTGGCATTGCCGTCGAGGAGGCGCGTGAGCTTAGTCGTATCATGGCGCACCACCCCTTCGTACGTTGCAATCTCGGCAAAAGTCCAGTCCGTCACAATCGCCGCCACTTCTAGTATTTCATCCGTGGTAGGGTCCAGCCCCGTCATCTCAAGGTCTACCCACAAAATCCGTTTTGGTTTGAAGCTTGGTTTCATGCTTCTAGTATACTACATGTCCACCACATAGCGCTCATCCTTAGCTATTACTGTTATAAGCATAAGCTTTACTGGTGTGCAAGTTGGTGTACTACTTTTTTGTTCAGGTGTCTTTGCCTCCCTTCTTGCTCCGTATTCCAGGACGTAATTATGCGGTAAATCATCTCTCCTACCCCTGTTATTTCCGAATGGTTCATTATTGTGTTCAGGCTACGTAGGTATTTGGGCAGTGTGCAAATTTATTATTCACCATAGAAAAACCACACCCTGGGTGGATGTGGTTGATCGCTACGCAGGCTGCTCGCCTGCTTAGTCTTTTTTCTTGTCCAAGCGGTCGAGCTTGAGAAAGTGGATGATCAGGTAGATGACAAACGCTGTGGCGACCAAGGTGATCAGCGAGCTTACGAAGGCTCCCCACGCGAAGTCGGCGCTGCGCCCAGCAATCTCAATATGCGTGCTGGCAGCCTCGAGGCCCTTCTGCGACCCCACGATGAATTGCACCACCGGGCTAATAAAGCCTTGGACTAATTTTTTGACCGTGTCGCCGGCGGCGGTACCAATCGCCAAACCAACAGCCAGGCCCACCACGCCCTGCTCACGGATGAAGTCGGCAAAACCGCCGAGGTGGCTGTTCTTCATCTTCTGCTCCATCGCTTGGGCAGCAGCTGCAGCCTCTTGAGCAGCCTTGCGTGGGGTGCGGCGTGCAGCAGGCTTCTTTGCAGCAGCTGCTTTGGTTTTGGTTGTTGTTCGTTCTGCCATAGGTTCTCCTTATTAACCATTGTTTATTCAAATTATAGCATATTCTGCATTAATTGCTAGCGCTCTTGTGTTGGTGGTGTTCTATGGCGCGAGGACTTCGCTAATCGCTTCTCAATCTTCTTTTTGTCTCGCTCGGCAGCTGCAATCCTCTCCATGCGCATCTTCTCAAATCCACGTGATAGCACTGGTTTACGCGCCACCACCCGCCCTACGCTCACCAAGAACTCGGCGTTATCAGATGGCAATTCAAATAACCCATTATACTCTTCTATCGCTTCGGCTGCCTTCTTGGGGTCGCCCTCAACTTTTGCAATCTTGCGTAGTGTTTCACCCTTAAAGAACCGACTCTCCGAAGTATCGTCGGGCAGCAAGCTTGCCTTGATCACATCCGCTAAGGCCAGGGCGCTATCCCCCATATGCTGATCGATGAGTTTTGTGCGCAGAGCCTTTGCATGCTCAAGCTTGTTGCGTGGATCAATGTCTGGATAGATACCAGCAAATTGATCAATAATATCCTCACTCGCAGCAACTGGATCGGGGTTATTGCCTAGTGTATTAATAATCACATTATGATACAGGCGCAGCATTTCGCGGCCTGGCACCGATGGCATGGTAATGAGCTGCAGCTGGCTATGGAGCAGATACTCATACTCATCGTCGTCTCGATGGCGGCTATCTTTGTCAAAGCTTAGCCAGAACCGATCTCTTATGAACTTTTGACGCTTACCTGGATCGTCTATATCGACTTTTCGTAATAACTCACTAGTCTGCAGGGTATTAATCGCGCGCAGCTCACCACGCCATAATTGGTCAAGCGGGTCTTCACCACCAACCGCCTTGGTCGTTTCTTGGTAAAACTCCTTGGTTGCAACATCGAGCAAATATGAGCGCTTGCTCCCACTCGTGCGGTCAAACAACATAACCACTGCGTGCTGGTTAACATACCCAACATAATGCTCCACCCCTATTTGATCCAGACACTCCGATGCCACAATGGTGTAGCCATAGCAATTAGCCTTCTCACGTTGCGCGATAAGCTCTGTAGTCAACAGCGGTGTTGCCTCATCCATATCTTCGAATTCAAGTGTCTGCCGCACCAAGTGCCCCACCAAAACTGCTGCATTAGTGGCGTCTTCAAAGGCCAGCGGCGACTGCTCGTAGGCTGTGCCGATGATCTTGAGCTGCTTTGAGTCAAGCAAGCGCTCGCGACCAATCTCGATATTTTGTGCCGCAATACGATGCTTTGGTGTCATAAGCTCTGCTGCCAGTGGCTCGTGCAAGGCAGATGGGTCGGTGTGTGGCGTACGCTCACCCACTACATCCGCTCCGGCGCTTCGATACCGAGCAGAGCAAGGCCAGCAGCCAGAGTATCACGGTAGCGCTGCACCAGGCTCAGGCGCTCGGCCTGGCGCGGGCTGCCAACGACACGGTTTTTCTCGTAGAAGCGATTAAATTCTTGGGCAAGCTCATAGAGGTAGTGGCAGATGCCATGCACAAGATACTCGCGGGCAGCCTTCTCGACGACCTCTGGATATTCGCTCAGCTTGCGCAGGAGGAGGCGCTCGTCATCAGTGCAATCGGTCGGCTCAGCAGGCTCGGCACTCGCCTTGGCTAGGATGCTACAGGCTCGAGCATGAGCGTATTGAATGTAGGGGCCAGAATTACCCTGCAGGCTCACCGTCTCATCCATATCAAAGGCGATATCGTTGCCCATGCGATACTTCGCAAAGGCGTATTTGATCGCCCCCAAGGCCACCTGGCGCTGCACCACTGGGTCTGTGGTGAGGTTTGCCACACGCTCCTGGACGATAGCCAGCACATCAGCCGCTCGCGCCACATTACCCAGACGCGAACTCATCTTGCTACCATCACCAAAGCGCACTGTGCCATTGGTCAGGTGGGTCATCCGCCCAGCTAGCTCAGGCCGGAATAGCTCTGCCGCGGCGTATACTACGCGCATATACTCCTTTTGGTCGTTGCCAGTGATGAGAATCCGGTGGTTGAAGTGGTAGTCTTCTACTTCTTTCCAGATAACGCCAATATCCTTCGCCTCATACGTTGGCAGGCCATTGGACGTGACGAAGACGCGGGTGTGCAGATGCTTGGCTGGGTCGCCGACGAAGACCACTGCCCCCTCAGAGCGCTGCAAATTCCCCCGCTCGAGCTGCTCGTGCACCACAGCGAGGCCAATCGGTGCAGTGCTACTCTCGGGGATATAGTCAAGATGATCAACCTGAATCATCGTATAGAAGGCATCGAAGTAATCCAAGCTCCACTGGCGCGTCGTCCAATAGATCTGAGCGAGCGGCGTATTGTGCTCATCATGCTCATGGTAGCTGTAGACGAGCTTGTTAAACTCAATAATCTCCTGCTTAGCCGTCTCGTTCTCTTCGTACGCTTTAGCACCGATCACATAGGCTTGGCTAATCCACCGCGCCCGAGCAAAGACATCGCTCTCTACCTCTGTTAGTTTCTCTGGTAGCTCGCCGCCTAGCGTGTGGCGCATCCCCCACAAGCACTTAGCAACGTGCAGACCAACATCACCACCAAAGCTGGCACGGTCTACCGATGCGCCGACCGACTCGATGATCCGCGCTAATATATCGCCATACACCGTCTGGTACAAGTGGCCAGTGTGCAGCTCCTTAAAGGCGTTAGGGCAGCTATATTCCAGTGTGTAGCGCATGCCGCCATAGATCTGCTGCGGTGCGGTGTTGGCCGCCTGCCACAGCGCTGCGTCGCTCAGGCGGAGATTAATAAAACCCGGGCCCGCCACGCTCACGTCAGAAAACTGGCCAGTCTGGCGCAGCACCGCCGCCACCTCCTCGGCAATCTCGCGTGGGTTCTTGCCCAGTGGCTTGGCAAGCTTGAGCGCGACGTTGGTCGCAAAATCGCCAAACTTCGGCTCTGGCCGCGTCAATTCCACCGGCAGTGTTTGTTGATAAAGAGTGTGTACTGCATCACGAATCGTCTGTTCCATGATTATAGTATACAACAGATGCGGCACAAGAATAGCGTAAGCGTAGCGAGAAGATTACGCCTAACCCTTCTGTATCCGCTTCTGCCGCTCCAGCGCCGCCTGCACTAAGCCAGCAAAGAGTGGGTGAGCTCGGAATGGCCGCGAGGCAAACTCTGGGTGGGCCTGGGTCGCAACGAAGTAGTCGCAGGTCGGTGCCTCGATGAACTCGACCAGCCTACCATCGGGTGATGTGCCCGACACAACGATTTCGCCCGCGTTGATGGCGGCGAGATGCGCTTGATTCACCTCATAGCGATGGCGATGACGCTCCACGACCTCTGTTGTCCCATATGTTTTGGCAGTGCGTGAGCCAGCCTGCAGCACCGCTGGGTAATTGCCCAGGCGCATCGTCCCACCAGTCGATTGCTTGCCCTGCTGGTCAGGCGTGAGGTAGATGACGGCATCATCTGGCGCAGCGCCACACTCCGCACTGCCAGCTTGAGCCAGACCACCACGACGGGCAGCGGCAATCACCGCCACCTGCATCCCCAGGCAGATGCCAAGATATGGTATATTGTGCTGCAAGCAGTAACTCGCCGCCGCAATCTTCCCTTCCACCCCGCGCTTGCCAAAGCCACCAGGCACCACCACCGCATCCACGGCGCTGAGCGCTGCGTCGGTCACTGTCTCGGCGTTAATCCATTGGATCGTCACCTCTCTGCGGTGCGCCCAGGCGGCTGCTTTGAGCGCTTCGGTGATAGAGAGATAAGTATCGGCATTATCAATATATTTCGCCACCAGGCCAATCGTCAGCCTCTGGCGGTAGGTCTGGCTATCGTGCCGGACGAGCTGCTGCCAACGCGTCATATCTGGTGCCGTATCATTACCGGTAAAGCTCGCCAGCACAGGCCCTAATTCGCGCGCTACCATCAGGGGTACCTTGTAGACCGTATCGACATTTGGCATCATAATGATCCCCTCTGGCCGCACCCCGCTGGCAATGGCAATCTTATCCGCCACACCACGCGGTGGCGCTGTGCTACCCTCGGTGCGGACTGCCACGACATCGGGCATGATGCCAAAGCCACGCAGGTCGGCCATGGCATTCTGGGCTGGCTTGGTCTTGTACTCCTGGCTGGTCGCAAGAAACGGCACATACACCACATGGACAAAGAGACAGTGCTCGCGCCCCACCTCTAATGAGAACTCGCGGATCGCCTCGACAAAGCTTAGCCCCTCATAATCTCCCACCGTGCCACCAATCTCTACAATGTGCACCTGCCCTGCCGCCGCCTGGTGGATGGCTCGCTTGATCGCTTGGGTGAGGTGCGGCACCAGCTGCACCGTCTGGCCACCAAATTTCCCGGCCCGCTCATCGGCGATCAAGTCACGCAGCAGCCGCCCCGCTAGCGTAGCATTGCGCTGGGTGAGCTCAAGATCTAAAAAGCGCTCGTAGTGGCCAAGGTCGAGATCAGTCTCCGCTCCATCTTTGGTGACGAAGCACTCGCCATGCTCCTTGGGGTTAAGCAGCCCAGCATCGACGTTGAGGTACGGGTCACACTTTTGCACCGAGACAGATAAGCCCTTAGCCTGCAGCACCGCGCCAATACTGGCCGCCGTGATGCCCTTACCCACCCCAGAGAGTACCCCACCGGTGACAAAAATATACGTTGGTTGGTGTGTCTGTGTCATACAATCTCCCTCTCGCGTTCTATTGTAGCATGTATCCATAAGCAATATACTAGCAAAAAACCAGCCCGATCGCTGGTCTTTTGCTGGTTAGTGATACGCACCACCTATTGGCAGCCCTCGCACATGGTTAGCTCCGCTGGATCTGGCATAATAACAGGAGTGCCACTCGCTGCTGCTTGGTCGACGGCAACCTGCTGAGCAGCCAGCAGTGCCTGCTCGATAGCGTCGAGCTTTTCCTCGAGCGTCATGTCGTCCGTCAGCTGGGGCTTGGTGGTCTGTGCCTGCGTGGTGGTTGTCGTTGTTGTATCTGTGATTGGTGCTATTGGTGCTGTAGTTTGTGTCATAATAATTTCTCCCGACCCGTTGTGGTTATAATGTCTATTCTACGCTATATATAGCGTTTTATGCAAGGTAATGCACCCAATTTTCTGTTGTGGAATTATCATCCAGCTGGCCAATCGGTGCGACATACCACTGCGGCTGAGCACACTGGGGACGAAAATTTCCCAGCTTAGCCGTATATGCCTCGGTAATGGCCGCGATCTCGTCCTCGCGGGCTTCGCGCACCGTAGTGTGGAGGTAAACGGCCTGCTTCGCGTCATTCCACACCACAAACTCTGCCCGCCCAGTGCGAAAGGCGTTGTGCGAGTGGCGCGCCTCTTGATCCGACAACCAAGCGATCGCATCCCCCACCCGAGCAAAGTGCAGCGGCGTCACCAGCGGCGTGCGGTCGCGATTCACCGTAGCCAGCGCACCAACTGGGGCTGTATCGAGGACTGTTTGCGTGAGAGTATTCATGGTGGCTATATTCCTTTCGTATCTAATGTGCGAATATTATTTATTGCATCAGCGAGCCGCTTTCACTCCATTGCCAGACAAGAAAATATCTGGAGACCAGCTACTTAGCAAGCGGAAGATTACTGTAGCATAATCTGGCCGGAACATTTTCGGTCTGGTGATGGAGTGAGAGCTCCCGTAAGACCGGTAGACTGGTAAGATTGTTCTGTTTTGCCAATATCTACTACTTCGTGGTATTCACCTCATAACTCGTATTGGTGCTCTCGAAGAAGTTCACCAGCTCCAGCGTGTCGTTGGCAGCGGCCATCCACTTGGCTGGGTTGGTGACGTTATACTCCGGCTCAAAACCCAGCTCTTCCAGCCGCCGGTCGGTCATATACATCACGTATTGGTTGACGTAGTCGGCGTTGAGGCCCAGAATACCGCGCGGTAGCATGTCTTTGTTATAGGCTTTCTCGAGCTCAACAGCTTCCAGGATCAAGCTGCGGATTTCCTCAGCAAATTCCTCGGTTTGTAGATCCGGGTTTTCGTGCAGAATCGTCAGCAGCAGGTTAATGCCAAACTCCAGGTGCAGGTTCTCATCCTTCGTCACCCAGTCGAGCAGCGTGCCAACATTGCGCAGCAGATTGCGGCGGCGGAAGCTCATCCCCACCATAAAGCCGCTGTAGAACCAGATCCCCTCTAGCACGATATTATATGCCACCAGGTTGCGCACAAAGTCCTTCTTGCCCTCTAGCGTCGTCACATCCGGGCGCTCCTCCATCATGCGCGTAACGTACTTGGTCTGGAAGGCAGCTTTATCGGCCAGGGATTTTTTGCCCCAGCCGGCCGCATAAATTTCCTCACGGTCAAACGGGAAGGTCTCGATAATATATTCGAAGGTCATAAAGTGATTGGCCTCTTCCCACATCTGCTTCGAAAGATACAGGTGGCACTCGGCGGCGTTCACGCAAGGGTAAATACCAAAAGCCAGCGATTTATTAATCAGCAGCTCGTTAGGGTTGAGGTAGCTAATCACCGTCTTGAGAGCGTGCTTTTCGTCCTCGCTCAATTTCTCAAAATCCGCCAAATCCTGACTCAACTGCACCTCATTAGGGAACCATGTGTTAGCCACCGCTTGGTTGTACAGGCGATACGCCCAGTCATAGCGCACCGGCTTGAGCTGCAAGCCATCGCGTACGCCTGATCCTAGAATGCCCATTATTACCTCCTTGTTGTATTACTTAATGATTTCGTATCTGATAATTTTTACCAGTCGTATTCTACTCGTCATCGCCCCTGAGGAGCTCTCCATCTTCTGGACCAGCTTCTGGATACCGATAATCCCATGTTTTTGGATCAATCGATGGCGTCCCATCGGATATTTGACCATCCTGCTTTTCAGCACTCGCATCAGTGCCAAAAATATCGAGCTCCGGCTGGGTCCACCCTTGAGGCTTATCGGGATGATATATATTTCCCATACCTCGGCTATTCCACGACGGGTCACTTGCCGTTACATCGCCAGGCACAGCGTGGACGTCGCTCTCTATACCCTCTGCATATATACCAATCTCTCCTTCGAGCGCTGCAGCGCCAACACCACGGCTCACACTCAGGGTGGCCAATTTTGCTCGCTCTGCGAGTGGCGAATCAGCAAAGTCTATCATATCTCGCTCGCTTCTCACCCCTGTTTCTGACGCTTTTCTTTCGTGTGTCATATCACTCCTTCTCCTTCCCTTCCTCCTGCTTCTTGCGTGCGCGGTAGAAGCCACCAAAGCCCACGCGCTTGGCGTCTTGGTGGAGTTTTTGTTCGGTTTTGTTGGCGCGAATGGAGACCTGCTCGGACTGGTGGCGCGGCTTCACGTGCAAATAATACGTCGTTTTCAGGCCGCGGCGCCAGGCTTCGCTGTAGATCGTGATATACTCCTCGATATTGCGCGACTCTAAGTACATATTGCGGCTAATCGCTTGGTCAACCCACTTCTGAGCGCGGGCTGCTACCTCAATGAAGGCATACGGGCTCAGCTGAAAGCTCGTCTTATACACATCGCGCACCGCCTGGGGGATCTGCTCCATGTGCTGGATGTCGCCTTGGTTAGTAAGCAGCTCATCCTTGAGCTCCTCCCACAAGCCGAGTGCTTTGAGCTTGCGCACAAGGTTAGCATTAACCTCGAGGAATTTACCGTTGAGTGTGCTGCGGCTAAAGATTTGGCTAAATTGCGGGTCGATCCCTGGAGTGGTGCCCGTCACGTGCGAGATATTGGCGGTGGGAGCGATGGCCATAAGTGTGGCATTGCGCATGCCGCGTTTCACCTTGGGGCGCAGCGCCTCCCAGTCGAGGCGGCGAGCGGTATTGATCGCCACTGCCTCACCCCGCTGCGCGCCAAGTCGGTCGATCGTGTCGATAGGCAATTCCCCCTTGCTCCAGCCACTGCCAGCAAAGTTAGGGTAGCTACCGCGCGTCACTGCCAGTTCGGCCGACTCATCAATGGCATAGTAGCTAATAAACTCCGCCAGCTGGTCGATCAGCTCATACGCCGCCTCAGATTCATAGCTCAGCTCGAGCTTTTCTAGCACATCGGCAAGACCCATAAAGCCCAGGCCAATCGCCCGGTTTTGCAGGTTGCTGTTCATTGCCTCCGGGATAGGTGTTGTGGTAATGTCTACAAGGTTATCAAGCTGCCGCGTGGCCGAGCGCGTCGCCTGCTCGAGCCGTGGCCAATCCCACGTCTTGGTCGCGTCATCCAGGAAGGCGCTGAGGTTAATACTCACTAGATTGCACACCGCAATATTGTGCTCGTCTTGCGGCAAAGTAATCTCTGTACAGAGGTTGCTGAGATGAATAGTCCCAGTGTTATTGTTAAGCGCCCGGAGGTTAATAGCGTCCTTCCAGGTGAGCCACGGGTGGCCGGTCGCCTGCAAGCTACTCAGAATTCTGTGGAATTGCTGGCGCGCAGGCAGCTTGTCATAAGCGCGTAGCTTGCCCGCTTCGGCCTGAGTAATATAATACGCATACCGCTTAGCAAAAGCCGCACCATACAGCTCACTCAAGTCACTGACCTCGGCTGGGTCAAAGAGATACCAGTCTTCATCAGCCTGCACCCGGCGCATAAATTCATCACTAATAAACACCGCTGTATCGAGGAAACGCGTCCGCAAATACGGATCGCCGGAGTTAGAGCGCAGGTCTATAAATTCCTTAAAATCGATGTGCCAGTTCTCCATATACACAGCCGCTGCGCCCATCTTTTTACCCTTGCGTGACACCGCAAACAGCGCTGTATCGATCATCTTAATAAATGGAATTGGCCCCGTGCTTGTTGTGTTAGTTGTCTTAACTGGGCTACCCGCCGCCCGCAACTTGGTAAAACTGACACCGATACCGCCTGTCCCTTTGGCAATCCACATTGTATCGCGTACGCTCTTGGCAATCGACTCCATATCATCCTGCACTTCCATGACGAAGCAATTGCTCAGCTGCGGGAACAACCCGCCAGCATTAACGCGAGTGCTCCCGCCCGGGCTGTATTCGAGATTAGCCATGTGCTGGTAAAACTCGATGGCTGCCTCAGTCGGGTGCTCCTCGTTGTAGCTCAGACCCATGGCGATGCGCATAGTAGTAAACTGCGGCACTTCGAGTGGCTCACCGTTCTGCTTGCGCAGGGCGTAGCGGTTGCGGTTGGTCACCACGCCAAGATATTTGCTGAGTGTATCTTTACTCGGGTCAAGTGCGGCAGCCAGGCGCTCGAGGTCGAAGATTGTCTCATCTTGCATGCGGGGGTCAAGTAAGCCATCGGCCACTGCCTGGCGAATATAGCGCGGGAAGGCCTCAGCGTGACGCTGGCGCAGTTCTTCATCAGTGGTATATACACCCAGCAAATCGCGGTAGATCGTGCCCAGCAGCAGACGCGCCGCAATCGTGTCGTAATCTGGATCATCCTTAATATTCTGCACCGTCGTCTGGATGAGCGTCTCCTCCAGCTGCTTGGTCGTCATTCCATCAAAGAGCGTCAGCTGCAGCTCGCGAGCAATCTGCACGATCTTCTGCAACGGATCAGCCAGCCCCTGGCTTGCCGCCAGCAACGTGGCATTTATCTTGGTTGTGTCAAATGGCTCGGTCGTGCCATCGCGCTTGGTAATATGAATTGTCATCACCCCTCCCCTTGGGCTCCTTACTATACGGTGCACAAAACCAGCCACCAGGGCACGCCTGGAGCCAAGCTGTATTGTTGTCTCTCCCGTGTTTATGTGTGCTCGCTATATATGTAGCGTCTGGGTCCTACTATAGGCGCCAGATATGGTGCTTGGCAAGGGGTTTTGTGAAAACTACAACCGATTTTGCGAGCGACCTCTGTGGGTGATGGAAAACCAGACCTCGTACAAAAAATATCTAGAGGTTAGCGCCAGTGCTAGCGGGCAGAGCTCTACGCACCACCTGGCTGGAACTTTTCGGCCTAGCATATCTAGTTGACCCCTCATAATAATAGCGAGGAGTGCACATGATGCTCTGTATTATTTACACATAAGCATGGTAGAAAGATATTCTCAGCGTTAGCTCCACCCCTCCATCGCTTCATCTGATGGAGTGTGAGAATCTGTCAGCACAATGACAGATTCTCAGCCCAGCGCAAGAGGTCGATACTTGGGAAGTATCGACCCTTATAGTGTTCCATCGGAGGGAGCGTGGAGAGGTGGAGCGTGAGATACAGCGCATTACTGCTCATACACCTCCCGGCACTCCTGCCGCAATCGCTCGAGAGGAGCATAATCATCATGGTAAGGCGGCTGGCTGGCGAAGGGGGCTGGCTGATGAGAGGTATCGCCACCGTACGTCGCCACGACATTAGTATATTCCCAGCCATCTGCCCGCTCGTAGCGGAAACTCCCCTGCCCCAACAGCGCAGCATACGGCGCATCCTGAGCAGCAAACAGTGGCTGGCAGGCTGGCTGGCGACTGGCAATCATATTAACCACCACACGAGCCTGGGGGCGGAGATGCCGCTTGAGTGCGGTGGCATACTCTTGCGTCACGAGCGAGGCAGGCACATCGCCATCGTTATAGACATCGACGAGGACGATATCGTACTGCTCAGTGCTGCGCTCGAGGAAGACGCGCGCATCTTGGAAGATCGGCCGCACATTAGCTGGGTCGCGATAATAAAAATACTGGCGAGCAATCGGCAAGAGCCCTGGATCGATCTCTACTACATCGATCTGACTCTGCGGATAGCGCTGGGCAAGGAGGCGTGGCACCGTAAAGGTCCCACCACCCAGCACCAAAATGCGCTGGCGCTGCGGGGCCTGCTCCACCGCCTGCATCATCTGACGCGTGTACCAAAATGGCAGCTGCTGCGGCTGCCCTACCACCACACCAGACTGTACACCAGCCGGGCCACTGGCAATCCCGCGGATAACCGCGCCATCCTGCCGACGCCATTGCTGGAGTGTGTAGTGCGCCGCGGCGGTATCGATCGTCTGCGCGGCCTGGGCTTGCACCACTGGTGCCACGCGATAACCCAGCGCCAAGCCCACACACAGCACACTCACCACCACGCGCCACTGCCAGTGCTGGCCCGGCACCACGAGCCAACTGGCCAGCACAAGCAGGCTAATAAGCACCACCAATACGTCATGAATCCCCAGCCAGCCAAACAAGAAAAACCCCGCCGCAAAGGTGCCAACGATCCCACCAATCGAATTCACCGCACTCAGCGACGCCACCGACCGCCCCGTTCGCGCCAGCGTCTCTGTCTGCCGCTCCACTAGGTAGGGGCTCACTGCTCCCAGTACCAGGCTGGTCGGCGCAAAGAGCAAGCTCGCCGCCACCGTAGCTTGCAGGCGGATATCGATCGGCAGCTGCGCCACCCACCGCAGTATATCGTGGTATTGGCACAGCATTGTCAGCATCAGCAGCGCCGCCCCAAGCAGCAGCCAGGCCACATCGCCATCGCGCGAGCGCATATCGGCTAGCACGCCACCCAGCCAGTAACCCAGGCTCATCGCCGCAATAATGACACCAATAATACTCGCCCACACATACGTCGACACCCCCACCACTGGTGACATCACCCGCGCCGCCACCAGCTCAAACACCATCACACAAAACCCCGCCACAAATGCAATCACCAAACGCCGATACGGCAGCGGCATCATCAGTCGTTTCAGTTTCATAGGAGTATTGTAGCATGGTTGGAAAGCTATGTTTTTTGATGCTATATCGCTGCTCTTTACATCGCACCTCGATATGATATGATATTGTTATGGAAGTAACAGATTCTATCATCACCGTCAGCCATTTTTCGATGAAATTTGGCAAGACCAGCGTCATCGACGACCTCAGTTTTGAGGTAAAGCGCGGCGAGACGTTTGGGTTTTTGGGGAGTAACGGCTCGGGCAAGACCACCACGATCCGCTCACTCCTCGGCATTTATCAACCAACTGGTGGCAAGCTGCTCATCGATGGCACGCCATACTCTGTCTCGGGCGACGTCAAGCTTGGCTATCTGCCAGAGGAGCGTGGCCTCTACAAGAAGGAGAGTGTCATCGACACGATGATCTACTTTGGCCAGCTCAAGGGCCTGAGCCGCAGCGAAGCTCGCAGCAAGTCACTCGCCTTCCTCGAGCGGGTTGGCCTGGCTGACAAAGCCAAGACCCGCCTGGATAAGCTCAGTGGTGGCCAGCAGCAAAAGGTTCAGCTCGGTATCACCATTATCAACGACCCAGAGCTTATCATTCTCGATGAGCCTACCAAGGGCTTCGACCCCGTCAACCGGCGCTTGCTCATGGAGATCATTGAGGAGCACCAAGCCAAGGGAGCCGCAGTCGTGATGATCACCCACCAGATGGACGAAGTCGAGCGCTTGTGCGACCGCATCTTGCTGCTCAAGGACGGCGTGGCTCATGCCTATGGCACAGTAGACGAGGTACGCACGCAGTTTGGCGGCAAGTCGCTCGACGATATCTTCATCCAGGTCTATAGCCAGCCCAGCAAGGAGGACAACTAACATGCATAACTTATCTACCGTCATCCGGTTCGAGATCACTCGCTCGCTCAAGAAGAAGTCGTTTTGGCTTGCGGCAATCAGCTTCCCGCTGGTGTTTGCCGTGCTCTTTGGCGTCATCTTCCTATCCAATAAAGCCTCGGCCGATGCTGCCAAGAACCTCGAGAAGCAATCCTTTAGCTTTGCTGTGACGGATGAGTCGAAGCTCGTCAAACCAGAGCTGCTTGCCGCCACCAAAGCTCAGCCTGTCGCTGCCACGGACAAAGACGCCACCATCAAGCGGGTTCAAGAGGGCAAGCTCGACGCCTACATCTACTACCCCAAGGACATCGCCAAAGAACGGGTGGAAGTCTACGGCAAAGACGTTGGACTCTTTGACAACGGCCGCTACAGTGGCATTGCCACCAGCTTGCTCTCGAACTCTGTCCAATCAGAGGTCAGCCCAGCGGTGCGCATGGTCATTCAAGACAAAATTAACACCAAAAATACCGTCTACAAAAACGGCAAAGAATACAACGCCATCAATGAGATGATCCTGCCTGGGCTCTTCTTGGTGCTGTTCTACTTCCTCATTAGCTTCTTTGGTAACCAAATGCTCACCAGCACAACGGAGGAGAAGGAAAACCGCGTCATCGAGATGATCCTCACCACGGTGCACGCTCGCACGCTCATCATTGGCAAGATTATTTCACTCATCGTCCTGGCGTTTATTCAGGGGTTGCTCGTTATTTTGCCGGTGCTTGTTGCCTATCTCTTCTTCAAAGACCAATTGCAGTTGCCCGATGTCGACCTCTCGCACATTGCGGTTGACCCCGTACGGATTGGCATTGGCTTCCTTGCCTTTGCCGCAAGTTTCCTCTTCTTTACCGGTATGTTGGTGGCAATCGGTGCTGCTGTGCCAACCGCTAAGGAAGCGGGGAGCTTCTTTGCCACCATCATGATCCTGCTCTTTGCGCCGCTCTATGCCGCCTCGATGCTCGTCTCCACGCCAGACGCGCTGCCAAGCAAGATCATCACCTACTTCCCACTCACCTCGCCCATCCCACTCATGCTGCGCAATGCGATTGGTAACCTCAGTGCGACAGACGCCGCCATCAGCATTAGCATCTTGACCGTCTGTGCCGCCATCGCCATCATGATGGGCGTGCGCCTCTTCCGCTTTGGTGCGCTCGAGTACAGCCGCAAACTCAGCCTGCGCGAGATCTTTACCCGCCGATAGCAGCTACTACCCATAACCCACTATGGCGAGAAACCAGCACATCACCTCTGTTTCGTGCCTCATAACCCACCGCTTGGTCGGTGGGTTTTGGGTTCAATTTTACTCCCTTGACAAAATAGTGTATTCTTTCTACTATTAACAGTGCCTATATATGATACACAAGAAAGGTCAAACCATGACACGAGAACACTTCTTAGCTACTGCCCCCACCCACGAAGATGAAACCGCACCTAGCGCGGTATTGCGAGCCGCCAAAAAAGGAGCGGCTGTGATAGCATTGGTACCTGTCGCCATACTTAGCGTAACTGGCTGCTCAAACAGCGAGAGCTCAGCACCTGCTACTGCTAACAGCGAAGAGTGGACACAGGTGTGGGATGATGGATTTGGCGTTGAGCTCGACAGTCCTGGCAAGCGATGTGACGGTCCAAATCTTGTCTACAGGAGTGGAGGCCGTGGTGGTAATATTGCAGTCTCCCCCAACGACCCCCAGTGTACCGGTAAAACGCCAGAGAACATCGCGGGCACTCCGAGCCCAGAGGCCACTGCCACCGACCTAGCCACGGCAATCCCAACGCCACTGCCAACACACAAATAGCCTCATTAGATCACCACAAGCCAAGCACTCCGTATACTCTGCGGAGTGTTTTATATATTCTAACCCTGTGGCCGCTCTGCATACCGCTCATACACAGCGCGGTTGGCGGCGTTGGTGTTGCGGCGGAGCTCTGGGGTGTTGAGGATGCGGTAGGCGTCGTGGCGAAGAGCTTGGTGGCGCTCAGCATAGGCTTGGTCGAAGGTCGGCTCAATGGCAGCCCGCTTCTCGGGCGAGAGGGTGCGGAGGTACGAGTCTTTGATTTGCTGGTAGTCGGGCAAGTCGGGGATGCTATAGATCAGCTCTAGCGCGCCATCATTTGCCCCCGCGAAGTTCTCTGCCTTGAGCCGCCCCTCAAAGACTTGGCGTAGCGAGTGCATCTTCTCGGCAGCCGCACCGTTGTATTCGCCGCGCAAGATTGCATCGTACGTCGCGTCATTAACAAATGGCACCGCACCCGCCACCCCAGAGGCCACCGCCTCAGCCGAGACAGTCGCGCGAGCATCGTAGTTGTACCCCTGACGCACCTGCACCGTGCCATCGTCTGCCACGTATTCGATCTCGCGGCCAGTTTCGCGGATAATCTCACGCTTTTGGCCAGCCGAGCCAGCGCGGAATTGGTGCTCGATAGCCGCCTCCTTGACGTACTCATTATCTGCCCGGAAGGTGTGCTGGTTGCCACTGGCATCGGTGAGGGTGATGGCAGTATCGCCAGTGGCAGCCATAGCTTGCCATTGGTTGCTGTTGAGCTTGAAGTGGCGCATCAGCTGGTCTTCGGCCGCAACATGCTCACCAAACTCCTTGCGCAGCCGCGCCGTCTGGCCGGCTACCATCAAGTTCTTATGCCCTACCCCCGTGGCGTAGTCTTGTAGCGTCTGGCCATCGACCATCCGGCGACGCAAGGCAATGCCATCGCCATCACGCAGCACCACACCATCGGCATTGGCCACTGCCCCATCGGCGAGGAGCTCACGGTCGATCTTCGCCCGTACTTCGCGCTGCGCCATCGCACTGCGGATCTCCGTTAGCGCACCCACTTCGGCCGCTGCATAAGCGCGCCGCCCCAGACCATGGCTCAAGCCAGCTGGTACCTCACCGCCAAGCTTCAGCTCATCGTAGAGTGTATCCAGCTTATGGGCGGCATTCTTGGCTTCATCAGAGGTGAGCTGGGTATTGAGCGCTCGCTGCTTCAGTTCATCATCCTGCAAGAGACGTGCGTTCCAGGCTCGGTCGCGCCGCGCTGCTCCCTCCTTGCCACGCAGGTCGGTGTAGCGGTTGTACTCATCATTGCTCCGCCCCACCGCCGATAAGTCGGCCATTGTTTCAAAGCGCTTCGTATAAGCATCGGTTCGCTGCTGAATAGCGCGCTTCTTCAGGGCCCGCCGCCGCGCTGCATTGCCCAGCCAGTTGCGCTGCGCATCGCCAGCAAGCACGCGCGACTTGCGCAGGTCTGCCCGCTGCTGTGCCCAGGCCCGCGTCCGGTCAACAATACCACGCCGCGGATCATTCATAATCGCGCCCAGTCGCCCTAGCAACGAGCCGCTCATCCGCACCACAAAGGGCGTCAGCACCAGTGGCACCACCTGCACTGCCAAGCCAAGGATGATAAGATTGAGATTATTCGCATCCTTGCCATTCGTCAGGATAGCCACTCCTGCCAGGCGCGATCCACCAAATAATATCGACATCAGCGGAAACATCAGCATCATCGTCATAAAGAGATCCTTCCACTTATCAAAATACTTTTCTGTACTAGGTAATACATGCAACAAGAAAGCAAAGGGCGAGATGATAACAAGAATAGTGATGAGCGCCTGACGCGCCGCAATAATCACCGCAGCGATGATGACCGCCAGCAGGACACCCACCAGCAGCGGAATAGCCATCGCCAGTGCCCCATCAGTCGCGCCCACCAATGCACTCACTCCCACCACCGCACCCACTGCACCAGCACTACCCGTCAGCAGAGCACTCATGATATTAGGCCACGTGATTTTATTAAGCGTATTATAATCCGCCCCATTAACCGTTGAGGCAATATTGACAAACAGCTGCTGTAGCTGAAAACCCAGTATGTTCGAAATATCAATCGCTGCCGCACATAGCCAAAACGACATATTAACGACGATAATTGACACGACAAGGCGCGGAAACATCTTCTTGATGCCATAATTACTAATACCAACACTGGTAACTTGCGAATAAATTACGATGAGCGAGACGATGATAAAGGCGATGTTGGCCAAGTCACGCATGATCGCCCAAAAGCGAAAGAGTGTGCCATCACTACCAGACTGGAGTGGCTGCACCGCCAAGTACTGCGCCACCTGCTGGTAGAGCTGGTCGGTAATCCACGCCATGAAGTTGCTCACTGGGCAGACAATCCAGCCAATACTACCCAGCGCTGTGCCACTACAACTGGTCGTCGCGCCATCGTCTTTATCTGCTTGCTCGGCGGGTTTGTCTTGAGGCTGGTTGTTATTGTTGTTATTGTTATTATTTGCCGCTTGGCCGTTATTTCCACCATCTTGGCCGTTGGCGTTGTTCTGATTATTACCAGCGTTTTGCCCAGCTTGACCACCGTTATTTTGATTATTTTGGTTGTTTTGGCCACCATTGTTTTGTGGCGCGGCCTCCTGCTGCCCCGAGACAGAGATAGCGATGGCATCATCCATCTTGTTGTACGTATCTGGCTCAACAAAGATATATTCCACATACGTCGCCTCCTTGGCACGTAGTGGGTCGCTACCAGCCGGGAAGATGATGGTCTGGCGCCGGTTGGTCGTCGGCTCATACTCATAGAAGTGCACACCAGCAGGTAAGCCACGAGCGGTTAGATCTTTGTCGCTGGCCCGGTGCGGTTTGAAAGTATTATGGCGAAAGACAAGGTTCTCACCCTGGCGCTGCGCCGTCTCGGCAGCATACACTGGCGTAGGAGTAGCGAGCGCGAGCCCGAACAGCACCGTCACTAGTAGTGCCAGCCACCCCGTATATTGCCGCAGACAACCCCTCGCCCGCGCAACCACTCGCCACGCTCTGTTCATGTCTTGTTCGACATTAGCATAATATCGCACAGTGGTCAAGTTTTTGCTGCCTGCATATCAAAACCTTGTATAGCGCGCAGCCCTCTAAGCTGTTACACGGGCTACCATTGCCTAAGGCCATATCCCCAGTGTTGAGCCACAATAACCATCCACAATTCATCACCTCCTCCTGAGTAACATAACAGGGAGGAAATCGCCCGATAGATCTAGCAACTCAAATTTTATACACCATTATAACAATGTCAATATACAACCCTTCACTCCTACTCTGTTCGCACCCCACCCCAGTCTTTACAACACCGCTCATATCGTATACACTACAGCGTAGGAATAGTATCATGAAATATAAGCGATTGATCTTGGGCTTCGGTGCAATGCTGGCAATTTTTGCTGGCGGTGTTGCCGTGCCAGCAAGAGTAATGGCGACAGACAATAATAAGGTTGATTGTACTGTTGAGGCTAACAAAAACAAAGCAGAGTGTCAAACTGGCGATAATGGTTGTGGTGTACTGAAATTTCACAACGTGAGCTGCAACACAGCAGACAACGACGGCGCAGGTGAGATGAACATTGCAAATTTACTCATCGCTATTCTTCGCATCCTCAATATTGGCGTTGGTATTGCAGCAGTTGGCACACTTATTTATGCTGGTATTCTTTATTCAACAGCCAGCGGTGATGCGAATAAGACCGCTAAGGCAAAGACGATCATAACAAATGTCGTTGTTGGTGTGCTTGCTTATGCTGTTATGAGTATTGCGCTCAACTTCCTTGTGCCGGGAGGTATCATCAAATGATTCGTCGTTTACTCGTATATGGTATTAGTGTCATTGCTGTCCTTTCTATTCTGACACCAGCTACACCTGTTTATGCTGATGCACCCTGCTCACCACCAAATTTCCTTGGTATGCCCGCATGGTATCGTGGGTTACAAAAACAAGATGATTGTAAAACAATTCGGAGTGATTTAGAAACGCAAACTATCCTACTAACGATTGCTCTTAACGTTCTCCAGGCGGCAATGGTCGTTGTTGCATATGTTGCTATTGGATTTATTATCAAGGGTGGCTACATGTATATGGTCAGCACTGGCAGCCCCGATGCGATGGCTCGCGCCAAAAATACAGTTCGAGATGCTCTTATTGGCCTTGTCATTGCAATAACGGCAGCGATGGTTGTTAATACAATAGCGGGGGTCCTATAATGTGGCGCTTTCTCTCGACTATAGAAATTCATGCAAACGAGATAGGATACCAAAGTTCTGCAAAAAACACCGACATCGTTAAAAACCTCCTCAACACTGCCTACCTTTGGGCTGGTGTTATCGCTGTCATCGTCATAGTTGTAGCGGGCTTTATGTACACCATGTCTCAAGATGACCCGGGTCAGGTTACCCGTGCAAAAAACACATTACTAGGTGCAATTGTCGGTCTTGCTATTGTGTTATTCGCGTTTGTCATTACAAACACTGTTATGAATGGAGTACTCCCCTCATGAAGTTTTTTTTATCACGCTGTATTAGCTCAATTAGTATCGGCATTATCTTATTGCTTCCTATCATTGCGATTACATCAACTGCCTACGCAAAAGTAGAGCTTAATAGCGGCCTCGAAAAAGACAGCGCATGCCAAAAGGCAAGTGACTATGGCGAGAGTGGCTGTGAGTCAGTCACCTCCAGTGGCACTGGTATCCCCAACCCAGAGTCAGTTATTAAAAGTGGTATTAATACTGCACTCATGATTCTTGGTGGTGTCTCGGTCATCATGATTGTCTATGCTGGCTTTCGCTTTACATTAGCTGGTGGAGACCCACAAGCAGTCAAAGCTGCTCGTAATACTATTCTCTACGCAGTAGCAGGTATCGTTATCGCCATTCTTTCGTATACCATTGTCAACTGGGTTACTGACAATCTATCAATAAAATAAAGGAGATATAAGATGAACATTATTAAAAAACTAGTTCTTGGTACAGGTATCTGCTCTGTCGTTATTGCTGGTATGGTCGCCCCTTCTGCTAGTGCTCTGTCTACTAGCCAGCTATCACAAACCTTTGCAGTAGGTGTTAGCGCACAAGACCAAGTAAAAAAAGGTATCGATAATGCTGGTGGCACTGTTAATAACTTTAATATCGGTACTGCTATCACGAATATTGTTAACATTATGCTCTATGCGCTTGGTGCTATTGCTGTCATTATGATCGTCGTTGGTGGTATTCGCTACACCACGTCAAATGGTGACTCAAATGGTATACAAAGCGCAAAGAACACTATTCTCTATGCAGTTGCTGGCTTAGTTGTGGCTATCCTTGCCTATGCAATTGTTAACTTTGTTGTCTCAAATCTTCTTGGTAGTGGTGGCAGTCAATCCACTCCAACCGCCCAATATAATTACGTCTAACTACCACTATCATTTACTTTGCTTGCATTCTGCAATAAAATAGGCTCTTTTTCGGTAATTTTCTCCGTTAGCTCTTAACATTTTGGCAAATTTTTGGTATATATAGATAGTACAGGTAGTACAAGATGGTACTAATGCCAATAGAAAGGACATGACAATGAAAATCAATATCAAAAAAGCTATGCTTACACTCCTCGCTGTGCCGGTGCTGGCTGCAGGTGTTGCTGGGCTGGTAGCACCACACGTAGGGGCAGCGGCGTCCGACAACGGTCTTGGCCTCAAAAAAGGTGTTACTTCTGCTAAGGGGAGTGACCAAGTGAGTTGTCTCTTCGGTAGCGAAAAAGAAGGTTGTACTGATGGTACTGGTATTTTCCAAACAATCGTCAACGTGATTCTCTTCATCGTTGGTGCGGTCGCCGTTATCATGATTGTGATCGGCGGTGTGCGCTACACCGTGTCAAACGGTGACTCCAATGCCGTCACTGGCGCTAAGAACACCATTATGTACGCCATCGTTGGTCTTGTTGTTGCGATTATCGCCTACGCGCTCGTCAACTTCGTCGTCGTCAATATCGGTGCCAACCAAGGGCAATAATACAACCACCTTTCTTCATTGGCTCTCTTATACCACCCTCTCGCAGGGTGGTACTTTTTGCTGAGGATATATTCGACGACACACAAGAAAGTCTGTCTATTGCTGATGGCATCTAGTACTGACTGTTTTTGCGTAGCACTAGCCATGCTCTTCCATTTCACCCTGGCTGGGGAATCATCATCACACTGCGCTCACTATACTTTACACTCAGGAACCTCATAATAAGCCATCGCACCATTTAGGAGGTGTTTTGGGAAGTTTCTAGTATTCTTTAGCTTGTTCAACTATATACTCTAACAGAGCCGTTTTACAAAATCATTACACCCCACTACCTTCGTCACCTCTCGCATGAGCTATATCTAGCCCAAGCACCTTATCCTTATCCTTACTACCATTTCTCCTGCAGTTATTGCAAAAACTTTCTCTAGGACACTAGCCTCTCAGCGCTAATACTGGATAACACCCTTTTCTGCTACCAATAGTCACATTTTACTAAACGAAATAGAGAACGTATAAGGCTAGACACTATAAGAGGCCTCAAGGCTCGCATCACCCACTTCCTGTAGCACAAAACAACCCCGCAGCAGCGGGGTCATCGTCTCAAAGCTCGTTTTCCCTTCCCTAGAGGATCGGGATCTTCTTGGCCTGCTCTTGCTTAACCTTCTCAAAGGTGATGGTCAGCACACCATCCTTCAGCACAGCAGTCGTCTCGTCCTCACGTACCGTTACGGGTAGCTCCAGTGTGCGGCTAAATTCACCCCAGTAGCACTCTTGGTTGTGCCATTTGGTGGCTACGGTGTCGTCACCGCTACTCAGCGTGCCAACGATCGTCAACAGCCCGTCGTTAATCTTCACATCCAATTCCTCGCGGTTCACTCCAGCGGTGCGGGCCTTCACCACCAGTTGTGTCTCGGTCTCGTACACATCGACTGCCAATTGGCCAGTGTAGTCTTCCTCACTCTGGGCAGGCTCTTCGCCCCACGGCGACGCTTGGCTCTGCTGGTTCTGGGCAGGCATTGGGTTTGCTTGGGCGTGATTCATCGGCTGGTGAGTTGGCGCAGCTGGTGCGAGCGAGTCATCACCTTCCAAAAATGCTGCCGCAAGCTCATCACCGATCAAAAGATCATCATCTTGACTCCGGGCCATAGTTTCCTCCACATACTTTCTTTTGCTAATTCACAATTACCATTTCGACAACAGTCTGGATTTATTATAGCTAATCGATGGCGTATAATCAACCGGAGAGGCCTCATGAGTGTAAAAATCACAATACCGACCTACCTTGCCAACCTCCTTGCCCCGCATACCTGTTGTGGTTGCAACATCACCGGGACACTGCTCTGTGATAATTGTAAAAATGACATCATTCGCGACCCGCTCTACCGCTGCCTCGAGTGCGGCCAACCTACTCTATCTGGCCAGTGCCAAACCTGCTCCCTACCCTATGTGGCCGCGTGGTGTGCCCTGCAGCGTAGGGGTGCGCTGGAGCGACTAATCGACCGCTACAAGTTTGAGCGCGCCCAAGCGGCTCAGCACACCCTTGCAGACTTGCTCGACGCCGTCACGCCGCCGCTACCGGCGGATACCATCATTGTGCCCATCCCAACCATTCCGGCACATCAGCGCCAGCGCGGGTATGACCACTGCCGGTTGCTTGCCCAAGCCTTTGCCCGGCTGCGTGGACTGACCTGCCAGCCAGCCCTCACACGCGCTCAGCACAGTGTGCAGCTAGGGAGTAGTCGTGCTCAGCGCCAGCGGCAAGCCCGCCAAGCATTCGCTTGCCCCCGCACACTCTCACCAGAGGTCACTTATTGCCTTATCGATGATATTTCTACAACGGGTGCGACGATTCGCTATGCTTCGCGTTGCCTCCGCACTGCCGGTGCCCGGCAGGTTATTGCTGCGGTGGTGGCTCATCAGCCGTTTGGATAAGCCGTTGTGGTGTTGGCCCATCTATAATCAACATTGGAGAAAAGGAGCAATGTTTCGGCTCTGTAGAACAAGGGGGATAAGGATAATATCGAGGGCTTACGCAAAAGTTGGTCACCCCCATCTTTTGCCTTGCCTCATCTCATGCTATAATAAGCGAGACTGGAGAGATGACCGAGTGGTTGAAGGTACCGGTCTTGAAAACCGGCGTAGGCACCCCCTACCGTGGGTTCGAATCCCACTCTCTCCGCCATGTTGGGCTTACTCGAACCCTCGGTAGCCGAAGCACTGCCGAGGGTTTTGCTTTATAAAAGTAATGTTGCCCATCACAAATTATAGTTGCAAAACCTCTCACCTCTATTGCATAATTATATGTTGTATACTATAAATCTAAATAATTAAAAGGCTACTACACAATGTCTACATTTGAACACCCTACTCAGCAACCTCACACTCCAGAGCAAGCTTCTTTTGAACCAACCCCCCCCCAGAAGCAATAGAGCGTGAAAAAACGCAGATAGACGCGGTGTCTGGTATTGGGTCTACAGCGTGCAATTTATGCGAACACCCTGAAGCAAATGTACAATCAGAGGCTTTAGATGCCAGCGAAACACCAGTTGCTGCATTGGACAGGGCTGACCAAACAGCTGTTGATCCTGAGGTTATTGACTCACCGACAAAAGTCGGCGGGATTGCATGGGCGGCTCGACAGCTAGCAAAGAAATTGCGAAAACCCGACACTACAGACACTCTCCAGTATTTTATCACTAGCAAATCTGCATCTGACGGTAGCACTATCGAGGTTCCGCTTCCAACTGATTTGTATAAGGAAGTCCAAAGCAAAAGGAAACTCTTTCAAAAGCGAGCTGAATATCTGCGCGCGCAAATCGCTTCGCACGAGAAGCTACTCGATTATTTGAATGACTATACTCACGCTAATATAGACACTGGTGAAATGGAAGATAAGCGTGGAGCTATGATTAATCTTCAATTTGAAATTATGGGCACCATTAGAGGGCTTGAAGCCAAACTTGTCGAAGTACAATATGGCGGCTCATTGTACGCCGTTGACTCTTCAATAGTAGGCTAGGGGTTGCAAGTCTAACCTACAAGGCACATTAATGAGCTGATTCTGATGCTATTTCTATAGATTTCTCTACGTTAATATACACCCCAAACCATCGTCTTTCGCCGATGTTCTATGCTATACTAAATATATGCAGCCATCGCAATTTGATCAGCCCTCCGCTCCAGATGCCGCCGACCCGTCGCGCACCGCTCGTGCCGATGCGCAAGCCGCTGACGAGCCTAACCCACCGCTCGAGATTCGCCGTGGGCCAAGTGAGACCAATAGCAATTCGTCGCAGGTTTCGCCCTTCCCCGACCCCACCGAGCCGCTCCTCATCTGGCAAGAGCGTGAAGTAAATGACACCACTCGCCCCCGTGGCTGGTATGTTATTTTTGGCGTGGTTGTGGTGGTACTCTTCGCGATTTCAATCTTTTTGTTTAAGTCGTACACCTTCGCGCTGCTTATCCCCATCATGGCTGTGGCGTTGATCGTCTCGCTGCAGCGGCCGGCTGCCTTGGTAAACTACAGCGCCAGCCACGCTGAGGTGGTGATAGGCCAGCGCACCTATTCGTACGACACCTTCCGCTCCTTTAGCGTTACTGCCAAGCCCACGCAAAATTGGATCACGCTCATCCCACGCAAACGCTTCGCTATGCCCATCGTCATGTACTTCCCCGAGGATGTAGGCGAGCAGCTGGTTGATCTCATCGCCTCTCACCTACCAATGAGCGAGCGCAAGCCCGACTTGCTCGAGCGACTGATCATTTATTTGCGACTGCAGTAGTAGTTTTGGCTGCGGTATCTTGCCCTCGGCACACCTCTGTGCTACAATAATAAGCGATCTGGTATCATCCAGTGCACCTTATAGTTTGGTCTGGGCAACATTTGTTTCCCAGGTATGCACTCGTAGCTCAGCTGGATAGAGCGTTGGCTTGCGGAGCCAAAGGTCGTGCGTTCGAATCGCGCCGAGTGTACCATAGAGAATACTAACTCAGTATGTTGTTGCATGCTGAGTTTTTTTATTCACAAGAATAGAATACATATTTGGCAAATACCTAGAGATACTAGACCCACGTCTCGTTTTAATTCTTGCCCTTGCAGTATTACGGGTCCACCATACCTATGGCTCAAAATCTCAGCCATTCTCATATCGCTTCTCTCGCATTTGCTTCTGTAGAATAACTAGAGACACCTCCTCATAGCATGATTTATAGCAGCCATGGGTATAAAATATTGCCTACGATAGAGCGCGCCAGCAGCTCGAAGAGCACTCCTTTTCATACCAAAAAGCCGAGCGATTCTGCTCGGCTTTTCATGTACGCTACCAGACTTGGCTGATGGGGAGGAACCTAGTCTATGCGGCGCTTTTCGAGTTTGAGTGTGCCAATGGCGGCGCTATCGGCAGCACTTAGCTTGACGCCAGTGAGGCGAAGCTTCTTGAGGCTGCCAAATGTCGCTAGTTGGCTGCCATTGGCCAGCGTGGTCTTGCGGCTGTAGTCGTAGAGTGAGAGCGACTCCAGGCTACCCTTGCTGGCTGCCACGTCGGCAACGTCTAGCACGAAGCCATCTTTGCCCGAGAGCGAGACCCGCTTGAGGTGCGTAAGCTTGGCAAGTGGCTTAGTGGAGGCAATTGGATTGCCCGAGACCATCACAAGCTTGAGGTTTGCCAAGCCAGCGATTGGGTCAAGCGACTCAATCTGGTTGGAATGAGCGGTCAACGAAGTCAGCTTGGTTAGCTTAGCGAGCGGTGCAAGGCTCTTCACCTTGTTGCCATCAATTGCCAGCCAGTCGAGGTTCGTTGCCGCCTCAAGGCCAGTTAGGTCGGCAGCTTTGCGGTCGTCCGCTGCATCACCTGGCAAGATGAGCGACAAGCCAGTCAGCTTTTGCATCTCACCCGCTGTCACGTCCTGTGAGGCGCTACGGCGTGCGCCAAGGGTCTCAGACAGGCGCTTGTTGATTGCCGCCTTGAGGTGAGCGTCTGGGATCGACACAGCACTGTTGTCGCTCTTGGTGTCGGCCTCAGCGGTTTGGGCTGCATGAGCAGTGTCAGCTTTACTGACGCTGCCCATGCCCGGCGCTTTTGGGTCTGATTGCCCCTTGGTGGTCGCGCCATTGGCGTTATTTTGTTGTGGAGTACTACTGCTCTTGCTGTTGACGTTTGGCTCACCACCAGTCATGTTGGCATTGACCAGTGCACCACGATTCACCTTGGTACCAGCCTTCACGGTCGCCCCACTTGGGTCGATTGCCTTCGCAACGTCGGCAGGCAGCTCCTTACCACTGTTGGCAGCTGGGCTTCCAGCCTTGATGGTGTAGTTACTCTTGTTGTAGTCGTTGTTATTCGCAGCTTCGCTGGTGAAAAATGGGTTGGCGCTGCGTGAGCCAGTTTGGTCGAGCGAGTTGCGCTCTAGGCCATCAATCGCCTTGCTGACCCGGCCATCCTTAGCGATGTCTGATGTCTTGCTAAAGAGGACATCGATCGGTGCGTCCGTCTGAGCCAAGTCCCAGGTAAAGACAGTCTTGTCGACATTGGTATCGTTGCGGTAGTAGACGTTGTAGTCTAGGCCAGCAAACATCTCGTTTGTGCCAACCTTTGGCCCGCCAATGTTGGCACCACCCTTGGTCCGGACACCGTATGCCCAGTATGGGCTATCGCCATCCTTGGCAGTTGCGGCACGTGACGAGATGATGTTGTTGTACATCTCTGTGCCCGTTGTGTCCCAGCTCAGGCCCTTGGCTTGCGACCAGCTCTCTGGTGCAGTACAGGTGCTGCCCTGGTAAGCGTTACAACCCTTGCTGCGGGTATCCTCACGGACGCGGATTGGGTAGGCGGTGCGTGAGATAGAGTTGTTGTAGATCTTCGTCTTGCTACTGCCCGACACTAAGATACCAGAACCCGAACCCTCAATGATGTTCGAGGCGATGATACCAGTGTGTGATACCTCGTAGAAGATCGCCATCTGAACGTTGGTAAAGTAGTTGTTGACGATGTTGGTGTTGATACACCCTTCGTCACACCAGAAGCCTGGCAGCTGGTGACGCTTGGCCACAGCGATGTCGGAGTTGGTCGAGCCAGACTTCGAGTAGTCCACCACATTGTTGCGGAAGGTGAAGTTCTCGGCGTGAGTCACCTTCACATCAGCCATGCCACACCACGAAGTACAGTAGCTACCATTGGTTTCGAAGCCAGCGGCGTTGTTGTTGCTAAAGGTGTTGTTCTCAAATACGGCATTCTCAATGCGGTTTGCACCAGCACCATTACCCCCGTTGTCGAGGAATTGGCTGTTCTTCACCACACTGCCCGACGCTTTATCGAGGAATAACCCCGAGTTCGAGTTCTGCGCCACGATCACATCTTGCACCAGCGAGTTCTTCCCGTTGATGGAGATGGCGATTGGCCCAGCTTTGTCATCCAGCTGAGGATCTTTAAAGCCCCAGGTTTGGTTTGGCGCATATTGAGAAATGTTAATACCCTGCAGCTTGAAGTTCTCACCTGTTGTGGTAAAGGCGCGGGTGCGCTGCGAGATCTCCGTTGTGCCAGCCGTTGGATCTGAGCCTAGGTAGTAACTGACGGTGTCTTGCCGGCCTGGGTTGAAGTGCCCACCACTACGCGTCGTCTGCGTGGCATCCTCTACGTAGAACTTGCCTGGGCCAACTTCAGCCTTGCTCCCGACCTGCGTCAGTGGCTTGTCGTTAATAAAGACCTGCTCTGGGTAGGCAGCCATACCTTCGACTTCTGGCTTGATGTTGGTTGTACAGACATGGCAGAAGTTCTGGAAGTTACCAGTGGCCTTCCACATATTGCCTTCGCGCGACCAGTTGGTCACGACATCACTACCCTTGAGCCATACCTCGGCGTTGGGTGCTGCCTGCATAGTGACGTTCTTCTTCGTCACAAAGAAGTGTGGCTCGCGGTAGATACCACTCTTTGCCACCACTGTTCCACCGTCGCTAATCTTCGTGACGGCGCGGCCAAAGCTCTTATACGGTGCTGACTCGCTTCCGTTACCCTTGTTGTCGTCCCCGTTGGGAGACACCCAGGCTACGTTGGCGTTCGGCACAGCGTAATTTGCCTTGATATAATTATAGTTTTTATTCAGACCGGCTGCGTTCACCGAATTGAGGCCATAAAAAAGCCCGCCTATAGCGAGCCCACTCACAGCCACAACCGATGCGATGCGCATGACGATCCCACGTTTTTGACGTCTAATCTTCACTGCTCTTTCCTCCCCTTGTCGGTTGGCGTTAGATTTACGTTACAAAGACTATTCTATCATAATGGCCGCGCTGGTCAATTAACCATAACCTATATAACTACGCAATCATACGCTCTATGCCGCACTCAACACCCATACTTCGCCTCTCTCGCCAGTCTTGCATGTATATCGTACATTTATAGATCATACCCCAGATAGTGCTCTTGACATTTATGATACTTCGCACGTATTGATAGCCTCGTGCATTTCGCTATGCACTACACAAATAAAAATATCATTGTAATATCTACAATGATCCGTTTATCTCTCGTTGTGCTGCGTTTTATGTTAAAACTATAGATTACTAAGCAATCTCAGCATTCGTCTATTTTGGCTTGTCATTCTTGAGCTGTGGATGATACTGTGCGGCTGTTTTATCAAAAATACCGAGCCGATAGCCATAGCCCAAACAATCCTGGCGGAGGAGGGGAGATTCGAACTCCCGCTGCAGGTCTCCCCACACTAACGATTTAGCAAACCGTCCCCTTCAGCCACTTGGGTACTCCTCCAGCGTGTCGGATTGTGCACCAACGTGCACTGGCTATTGTAGCATAGGTCAGGCGATTGCGCTAGACATTTGTGAGATACAATTTTGTCCCTACTTCGCCGCAGTGTCGTGAGCCATATATTTCCTGCACTCCCCTCCCCTTTATCAAGTAATGTAAATAAGGAAGAAACCAAGCGTCTCGTTAAAAGACTCATTCCTCACGTTGAGATTCAAGATACCGTCATAATAGCAAGTTTTCAAGACGCTACTGGCAAAAGAGATGAAGGAAGCGAGTCACCACAGTACCACAAGCTGAGAAATTTCACCGCTTTCCTCTCGACAAAAAAAACGCCATATCGTATAATTACAAGATAAAAGGAGCTAAGTTTATTATGCTAAAAAAATGTCTACTATCTATCAGTGCTCTTGCCCTCATCGGGGGTGGGATAATTGCTGCTGCACCGCCCAGCGCTGCAATCGGCGGTGTGTCAGATGGTGCCAGTCGCTCACGGGGCAAAGACCAGCCAGCCGATCTCTTTGGTGACGCCGGTATCTTCACACGAGTAAGCAACATCATGCTGTTTCTCGTTGGTGCTATCGCGGTCATTATGATCATCTTCGGTGGTATTCGTTATGTTGTCTCTGGTGGTAATTCATCGCAGGTGCAAGGCGCGAAGAATACTATTATGTATGCCCTCGTTGGTGTCGTGGTGGCGCTGCTAGCCTACGCCGCGGTGAACTTTGTTATCAACACCATCATCCCCGGTGGCAACATCAATACCACGACCAACAGTAGCAACACCGGTGCTTCGACTACCTAGCCGGTGCCGCTTGGCTCTCTTCTCACACAAACATATGCGCACACTTCGCGGTGTGCGCTTTTCATTGCGTCCTGCCTGAGTTTGCAAAACAGAAAGAGAGGAAGCATGGCGCACAAAAGTAATCGCATGTTTTTCGCAATAAAAAATCTACAAGCATCCTCAGCCTGCAGATTAACACCACCAAAACTATGGCGGAGAGAGAGGGATTCGAACCCTCGAAGCCTTGCGGCTTACCGCTTTTCGAGAGCGGCCAGTTCAACCACTCCTGCACCTCTCCACGTGGTCTGCTCTCATTATAACAGATGTGATGCCGAACGAAAATATCGCGCAGCGTATATCCTTGAGCTCTTGCCCCACCTTCGCGTATACTAAAGCTATGCAGGATTCTATTTTTACTAAGATTATCAAAGGTGAAATACCAAGCCACACGGTGTATGAGGATGAGCACACAATAGCTTTCCTCGATATCAACCCACTGAGTGATGGCCATGTGCTGGTCGTGCCGAAGCAGCAGATTGACTCGCTGTGGGCGCTCCCCACTGAGGTGTATCAGCACCTCTGGGCGGTAGCGCAGCGGATTGCCCACGCAATGGAGACAGAGCTCAAGCCTGAGCGAGTCGGCGTGGTGGTGGAGGGCTTTGATGTGCCGCACGCTCACATTCATCTTGTGCCGCTATATGACCGCGAGGTGCTGCAGCTCCATCATGGCTATCCAACCGACACCAGCGATACTCACCTGTCTAACACTGCTCAGCGCCTTGCTGCAGCAGTACCCAGCAGTGGTGGAGACGCCAACGCATGATCACCATCATCGCCATTGGCAAGCGGCACGAGCCCTGGCTAGTCGATGGCATAGCACGCTACGAGCAGCGTATGACCCGTACTTGGCAACTGCAGTGGAAGCTCCTTCCAGCCAGCCAGCGTAGTAGCGATGCGGCACGCCGTGAGGAGTCGCAGCAGATCCTGCGGGCGCTTTCGCCCCAAGCATACGTTGTACTGCTAGACAAGCGCGGTACGATGCTCGACTCCCCTGCCCTCTCGCGTAGTCTGCACCAGCCAATGGCGCAGGGTAAGTCACTCGTGCTTATCATTGGTGGAGCGTATGGTGTGACGGAGGCGGTAATAGAGCGCGCTAACCTGGTGTGGTCGCTGTCTCGCTTAGTGTTCCCCCATCAGCTGGTGCGGCTCATCTTGGCTGAGCAACTCTACCGGGCGCAGCAGATTGCCGCTGGTCATCCGTATCACCATCAATAACTAACCAACAATTGGCAAAAACTGATTATCAAAGACATGGCGCGTCCCCCGCTGCTTATGCGCCAGATATCTATATTCATCATCGCGTGGTGGCACACCCGGCGTGTGGTGCTGCCCGCGATGCGCCACCTTATGCCCCAGCGACGCATGATGTGGGTGAACGTGCGGGTCGGCCGTTAGCTTATTGGGCTCAGCTGAGCCTGGTGCTCCACGGCTGCGCAGCGCAGCAGGCTCAAGCGTAAGGAGCGCAGTGGTGATCTTATCAAATTGCCCATCGTGCAAGAACACCCCCAGCGCAGTCGCTAGGCTAAAGACCGCCACGGCCGCCTGAGCGAGGATAGTTTTGGGTGAAGTAGTGTGGTGTGTGTGTTTCATTGTGTATTTTGGATGTGTGATTTTCGTTAGTTCTATTTTTGTTCATATTCATGGTAGCAGGATGTTTATTTTTTGTCAAGTATGTTTTGTGTCAATGTCAAGATATTCTCTCTTTTTGCATGAGCTCTCTTCCCTACTATTTCGCTTGATGAGATGTGGAGGCCGTTTGCCATAGCATATTTACGCTTATATAAATCCATGCGACGAACACTCTAGTACATCTCGCTCGCCACAAGACCTCAGCAAAAACGGGTGCGAATAGCTGTGTGATGGGATAGGATTTTTTAGCTTCAGGCTATTATAGCTCATTATCACAATAGCCCTTTGCTTCGTCTGTACGTGCGCTTTCCTTTTCCCACTAAGCGCACCATCTGTCATTTGGGGTGAAGAACTTAGATCATCAACCTCCAATATCTCTATATATCAAAAAGGCTACCACCACACATCGACGGTAACCTTCTCTGTTAGCACAAGTTATTAAATTTGCAGTACTGCTATTCGATCACCTGCAATTCCTTCACCAGCCGCTCGATCAACGCCTGCTTGCTTGCCAGCTGCTGGCGCGATTCTTCCACCAAATGAACGGGTGCTTGGTTGGTGTAACGTTCGTTTGCTAGGCGTGCCTCCAGCTTGGCGGCGTCATTGCGTGCTGCAACTAAACGCTTCTCAAGGTTCGTTTGGTGCTCATAGAGTGTTTCGTCGCTTACATCGAGCCAGGCATCGCGACCACTGGCGGCCAGACGCAGCCCTCGTGCTACATCAGTATGTTCCACCGCCGCTAGGCCAGCCAAGCGCCGCACCAGCTCGGCATTATCCGCCACAAGCGCGTCATCCATATAGAGCATCGTATAGCGCTCATTGCCTGGCAACTCACTCGTTACGTAGCGCGCTTCGGTCACGAGCCGCTTGAGCCGGCCAAACTCAGCCGCCTGCAGCTCATTGTATTTCTCAGCCTGCGGATATCGCGCTGCTGCCAAGAGATCGTTATGCCAGCTCAGACTTTGCCAAATCGTCTCCGTTACAAATGGTGCAAATGGGTGAGCCAAGCGCAGGCAGGTATCGAGCACCCACACCAGCATATCAGCGTGCTGTTCCACCTTAGCTGCCTCAATATACCAATCGGCTACATCATCCCACACCGTATGGTAGAGCGTTTCTGCCGCTTCGGCAAAACGATACTGCGTTAGCTGCTGCTCCATCGCTTCCCCTGCCCTGCTCAGCTGGCGGATGATCCAATGGTCAGCCATCGATTGCGGCACTGGCACGTGCACCGGTTGCGTATCTCCCACTTGCGCCTCAATGAAGCGAGCGATGTTCCATAATTTATTGCAGAAATTGCGCGCTGCCACGACCTTGCCAGTATTAAAGGCTTGTGGCTGAGCGGCTGAGCGGCTGGCAATAATCCCCATGCGCAGTGCGTCTGAGCCATACTGGCTGATTGCCTCCATTGGGTTGATCACATTACCCTTACTCTTACTCATCTTCTGCCCATGCTCATCCAGCACCAGCCCATGGAGATACACATGACGGAACGGCACCTGTCCCGTGCAGTACAGCCCAAGCATCATCATCCGCGCCACCCAGAAGAAAAGGATATCTCCCGCCGTCTCCATTACTGCGTTGGGGTAGAATTTCGCCAGCGGCCCATCTTGCAAATAGTCGGTGGTGATGAATGGCCACTGCCCACTGCTAAACCAGGTATCAAGTGTATCTTCTTCCCGACGATATGTTGTGCCGTTTACAACTATTTCTTTTTCGTTGACATTTATGTTAAAGACCCAGTCGCTTGGGTCGGTCGTGTTCTGAAAGGCCGGAATGGGTATCCCCCACGGGATCTGCCGGCTGACATTCCAATCTTTGATCTCACGCAGGTATTTGATGACCACCTCGCCTTTATTGGCGGGGGTGAAGGTCACATCGCCGCGCTCGATGGCAGCAATCGCTGCATCCGCTAAGGGCCGCATCGAGATAAACCATTGCTCCTTGACCATCGGCTCAATGACGGTGTCGCACTTATAGCAATGCCCCACCGAGTGTTCCAGCTCTTCCTCACCACGACGGAGCTCTTCGCGCTCCAGCGCCTCCAGTACCCGCTGGCGTGCCTCCGCTGTGGTGAGGCCGTCAAATGGTGCGGGTACATTGGTCATTCGCCCATCAAAGCCAATTACCTGCTCCACCGGCAGCCCATGCCGCTGCCCCATCTCAAAATCATTTGGGTCGTGAGCCGGCGTGATCTTAACCGCACCAGTACCATATGACGCATCGACATATTCGTCAGCAATAATCGGAATCTCGCGCCCTACCAGTGGGAGCAACGCCTTAGTACCGATCAATTTCTTGTAGCGCTCATCTGCCGGGTTGACAGCGATGGCGGTATCACCCAGTAGCGTCTCGGGCCGCGTCGTAGCAACGATAATTTCACCAATATGATCGAGTAGTGGATACGCAATACGCCACAACTTAGACTTCTCCGTCTTGTGCACCACCTCGATGTCAGCAAAGCTGGTCTGGTGTTTGGTACAGTAGTTCACGATCCGCTCACCGCGGTAGATCAGCCCATCTTGCCACAGCTTGTTGAAGGTACCATAGACCGTCTCTACCACCTTGGGGTCAAGTGTAAAAACCATATCTTCCCAGTCGGCCCCAACACCAAGAGCGCGCAGCTGGAGCTCCATATCACCCCGCTTCTGGTCGACAAAGTCCCACACCTGCGCATACAGTTCATCGCGAGAGTAATCGAAGCGCGTCTTACCCTGCTTCTCTAGCTCGCGCTCGTACACCACCCACGTCTCGAAGCCAGCATGGTCTGCCCCAGGGATAAACACCGCATCATCGCCTTTCATCCGGTGGTAGCGCACCAAAATATCTTGCAAAGCCGAGCCCAGCGCATGCCCAACGTGCAGGTTGCCATTGGCATTGGGCGGCGGCATCACGATGCTATACGGGGTGCCCTCCCCTCTTGGTCGAAACACGCCAGCACTCTCCCACATAGCGTAGATATTTGGCTCGTATTCGTTAGGGTTGTAGGTCTTGGCAAGTTTCATGGCGGTGGCTTCCTTACAGATTATTGATACTTTTCACACGAAAACGGCGCAGTCGATACTTCACGTGAAAATATGTGTGCAGCATCTGTCAGGCCAATTTTTTGGTGCAACTTCAGCTACTTAGTATAGCACGTTTGACAGCTCAATGGCAGAGGTGACAGGGGTTAGTGATGAAGCTAAGATGTAGCTGACAGCGGTGATATGATAGATGTCTCGTTTTGCAAATTAGTCACTATCGAGCAGTCGTTTGTTCTGACAGTTTCCCACTGTGTAGTTTTCACGTGGAAGGTGTGATGTGTGACGGCCTGCAACTAAAGCAATTACAATTTTACTATCTCATCCAGTAGAGCATGGGGGATGGATAGACTTACCAGAAAAACGGTAAAAGTCTTTGCATTACAAATGTCTGCCCACATACCATCATGCTGCATTCGCCAACGCGCTTCATCCAATGTAAAAGGGGGGTGTGAATAATAAATCAGAAATAAAGATAAATTGTGTTTATCATAGTTACAACCAAAATTGAATTACAGTAGGGAAGTGATAGCACAATTTTCACCTGTACATATCTCTATTTCACGTGAATAATACGTGGAACTTTATCAAGCTCTATAGCCCCACATCAGCATATGGATCTCATATCATCATCCATCTAAAGTCACGTCAGTAGAGTAGGGAAGGGATACTATAAAAAGACGCCCTACTAGAGCGTCTTCTTCTAAGTGATCTCTCTACCAACTACTTATGCGAGCGACGATACGATGCCTGGCGCAGGCTACGCACGTGCTGATACAGTGCTTGGTAGAGGTGATATAACCGATAGCGCAGTGGATGGAGAGGTTTTTCCCAGGTGCCGATGTAGTCCACTGGTGTGCCACCAAACGACTTCTTAAAGTGCGTGAAGCCCGCCCAGGGGTGATCCTTCGGCACATCGTCTGGCGCAATGCCGTAAAAGTCAAAGAATTTGTGCCCAGTATCGTGCGCATAGAAGAGGGCAGACACCACCAGTGCTGTGGCTGGGCTGAGGTTGCGCTGAGCGGTGTAGGACGCAGCATGGGCATAGGCCATCGTCGTGCCGTCACTAAAGAATATCAGGCTAGCAACTGGCTTGTCCTCTAGCGTGGCATACATCAGGCCAGCTGCCTTACGCGGGAAGAGCACTTCTGCCATTTGGCGAAAGTAGGCATCACTATGAGGCTGCATGCCAGTACGCTTGGCGACATCGTGAATCATATCAAGAAAAATCTCGATATCTGCTGGCTCATAACTGGTATGGAACCGCACTCCTGCCTTCTGATTCTTGCGCCACGTATAGCGCACCGCTTGCTTGGCATTAGCCAGGATCGCATCGTGATCCATCGTTACATCATTAATAATTGTCCGGTCTGGCTGGAGGCTCTTCGCCTTGCGAAAACCGAGATTTTGCAACTGCTCAAGTCGCGTCGTTCGGGGATCGACCCGCACAAAGTCTGCACCATATTGCCGCCCAGTGGCAATAATATCCTTGAGTGCAGCTTCCTGGGCTGCATCATTATCTGCTTCGGGCCCATAGGGTACATACAATCGATGGTTGAGCCGACCGTGCTCAATAATGCCATAATACTGCCACCCTTTGTCTACCCGCCGCACCGTGTGGCGCTGCTGCGCTTGTTGAAAGGCCTCCCATGCCTCAGTCTGTAAAAAATGTTTCATAACATTAGTATAGCAACTTTGTAGCGGATTTTCACTGATGATTATTGCAAAAACACATTCATGTATGCTCGGACGAAATGGTGAGTCTGATGTAAGGTATTATCTCTCTAAACTCCTTCGTTTAGCCAATCTTGTGCCGCTCATCACCATCGCTCTCTTCCTCTCACCACTCAAAAATGCTATACTAACGCTATTATTATGCAGCTCAAGTTTATCGATCCATCCACACTCGAGCAATTTGTTGCGCAGCATCCGCTAGGGAGCTTCGTCCAATCAGCCGCCAATGCCACGCGAGTGGCACAGCTGGGCTGGCAGCCACATTATCTGGGGCTGTTTGCTGAGGGTGAGCGCTTGGTGGCTACCGCCGTATTATATGAGTGGCGCACCTTGGGCTATAGCGAGTTTGAATGTTTGCAAGGGCCGCTGGTGGATTACCACAACCCAACCGTGCTCAGCACACTATTGACAGAAATCAAGAAATATGTCAAAGCACACAAAGGTATTTTACTTCGATTTCAGCCGCCACTCATCCTACGGCAGGGAAGTGACCCTACTCAGCTTACCGAGGTAGCGGGCACAGCCAAGGCGCTGCAACAATTAGAAAAGGCAGGCTTTCGCGCTATCCCCCCGCAGCAGACCGACCACAACGCGCGCTACGTGCGCTGGTTCTTTGCCAAAGATCTTTCGCTCTATCACGACGACGCAGCACTACTCAAGAGCTTCGACGCCAAGACACGCAGCTGCGTCAAGGCAGCCACCAAGTATGGTGTGGCGGTACGCGAGATTACTGCAGTGGGCGATCTCACCCCGTTTGCGAAGCTGCTAATCGATACTGGTACGCGGCGTGGCTTCTCAGGACGCAGCGAAGCGTTTTATCAGCAATTGTTCCGCGCCTTCCACCGCAAGCAGGCGTGGTTCCTGATTGCCGAGCTCGACCTTGCTGGCTACCAAGCCCGCCTCAGCGCCCAGCAAGATACCCTGCAAGCCGAGCGCGATGCGCTAGCGACCGAGCCAGACAAGCAAGGACAGGTGAAGGAGCTCGACAATCAGCTCACTGCGATATCCAAACGCTTGGCAGATTACGAAACGTTGCGCCAGGCAGCTAGCGGCGACGTCCTGCCGCTGGCCGCCGCCATATTCATGCATACGAGCGATAACGAGGTGGTGTATTTTCTCAGTGGGTCGGACGATCAACATGCCAAGTTCTCTGGCTCATACGCCCTGCAATACGCAGCAATGCGCCGTGCCATCAGCCTTGGCGCTCAGCGCTATAACTTCTACGGCACAAGCGGAAACTTCAACGGCTTCCCCGAGCAAGAGGGGGTGTATCACTTCAAGAAAGGCTTTGGTGGCCAACTGGAGGAACGCGCTGGCTGCTATGAATATATCGCTCGGCCATTCATACATCAGGTGGTTCGTTTCATGCGTGCGGCGCGAAAGATTATAGCGCGGTAGAGCACTGCCTTCGTAACAATATCTACACTATTAGGCACCGTGGTAGATAGCATCACCTTACGGTGAGATAAAAAATCTGCGACTTGCAGATCTTCAGCTTATTTTTCGTGTCTGTGATATTTGATCTTTGCAATAGTCCATGATACTATTTTGTCATGCTCGTCAAGCGCCCAACATCAGCGTTATCTATGCAAGAATTACGGCCAGACATCTTCATTGCAGGCCCTATTTCTGGGGCAGAAGATTGGCAAAACCAAGCAGAGAAATTATTAGAAAATATTGAGCAAACAGAATCATGCGACGAAGAGCTCATTATTGCCAACCCACGACGCCCAGAAGGAATACCACGCGTTGGTGATATTGCGAAGGAGCAGATCACATGGGAACACCGGAATCTACAGCTCGCACGCGTGGTAATGTTTTACTTTGTCAAGGGATCAGGCATCATTACACCACTAGAGCTTGGTAAGGAACTTGGACGCGGCTCGCCCATTGTGCTTGGCATTGACAAAAGCTTCGACCGACCATTTGACATCGAAACACAAGCACACCTTGAGCAACCAAAGCTCCCGATCTATCGCACACTCAACGAAACTGTTGTAGCTGCTGCAGCGCTGGTCAGGCAGATTCGCGCAAAAGAAGGCTAATTATCAGCCCACACTGCTTCGCGCATCGACAAACTTGGCTGCACTTCGAGCAGGTATGGGTCAACTATGTGGCCAGCCTGGGCGTAGTAGTAGCCAAGGGTAGCAATCATCACTGCATTGTCTGTGCAAAAGGCCATTGGTGCGTAGCTAATAGAGCAGGGCAGGGCAATGCGCAGCTGGCGGCGAAGTTCTTGGTTGGCCGCCACACCACCAGCAATCACGACGGAGCGCGGCGCATAGTGCTCATAAGCCAGCACCGTCTTATCGACCAATGTCTCTACCGCCACACGTTGGAAGCTCGCCGCCATATCATAGCGCTGCTGCGGCGTAACAAGCGCTGGAAGCTCGTGCGAAGGAAAAGAGGTATCTTTGCCTACCTCGGCTTGCATTCGGCGCAGCACGGCCGTTTTAAGGCCCGAGAAGGAGAAATCGTACTGGCCATGCATCCGCGCCTTAGGTAACGCGTAATGCTGCGGGTCACCGTGCGTAGCGGCAGCAGCAATGGCCGGGCCACCAGGGTAGGGCAAACCAATGATCTTCGCTACCTTGTCGAAGGCTTCGCCTACAGCATCATCCTGCGTCTGGCCAAGTAGTGTATAGTCACCATGCGCCCGAAACAGCACCAGCTGACTATGCCCACCAGAGACGATGAGCGCCAGCATAGGGAAGCTCGGCTGCGCAGCAGGGAGCGCTAAAGCTGGCTCGGGCTTTGGCCGGCCGTCCTCCACCACAAAGTTGGCATAGACATGCGCCTCCACATGATGAATTGCGTAGAGCGGCTTCTTGTGCACAATCGCCAGCGTCCGCGCCGCCAGCGTCCCGACCAATAGTGACCCTACCAGCCCAGGCGCATACGTCACAGCAATGCCATCAATTTCATCCCAGCTGCATGCCGCCTCGGCCAATGCGCGGTCAATCACTGGGGTAATCATCTCAATATGGCTCCGCGCTGCTACTTCTGGCACCACGCCACCATACTGGGCATGAATATCTATCTGCGAGTGCACGACACTACTCAGCAAGTGCCGCCCATCGGCCACCACCGCAGCCGCCGTCTCGTCACAGCTGCTCTCAATCCCAAGAATCTTCATAAAGTTATTATAGCAGAATAGCAGAGCAAGGAAGATGAGAGAGTAGTGTGATAATAAAAAATCAAATTGCATGAGTTTGAACCTCAAGAGCTAACCTACTCTCAAGCTCTTTTCTTTCATTCCTTTTGCTGAGACGATCAGAGGTCGATACTCCTATAGATAGGATCAGCTCATGGTTTTAAATATTACCAAAAGTGGTATAATATGTGCCATGGCATTTTCTCTAAAACAAACACTCAAGAATACGCTCCCACCCAGCGTGCTGGCGGCGCTGGAGCCAGGCTATCGGCTGCTCGAAGCTACTGCAGCAGCGGCCAACCAAGGTTTTCCAGCCCAGGGCATGCACGTCATTGGCGTGACGGGAACGAACGGCAAGACCACGACGTGCTTTATGATCCACCGCATGCTGGTAGAGGCAGGCTACAATGTCGGCCTGATGACGACAGTGGCATATGGAGTGAATGACAACATTACGCCGCAAACCGAGCACATGACCACCGTATCTGCACCCCTGTTGCAGCAGCGTTTGGCGGAGTTTCGGCGGCATAATGTGCAGTGGGTGGTGCTAGAAGTAACGAGCCATGCATTGGCGCAGCATCGCATCTTTGGTATTCCAATAGACATCGCCGTCATGACCAACGTCACACACGAGCATTTAGATTATCACAAGACATTCGAACGCTACCGCGCCGCCAAGACACGTCTCTTCAAGCTGGCGCGGCGGGTTGGCATTATCAATGCGGATGACCCATCAGCAGCAGTCTTCGAGCAAGCCGTGCCCCGTAGCCTATGCTACGGCATCGCTGACGGTAACATCCGGGCGACTAATATCACCCAAACCGCCTCGGGCAGCCGCTACGATGTGTGGCTAATGGGGGAGATGCACCACATCACCATCAATATGCCGGGTGAATTCAACATCGCCAACAGCCTAGCCGCAGTAGCAGTAGGGCACGAGGTGGGCTTAAGCCGGGTACAGATCGAACACGGCCTGGCTGCACTCACTGGGGTGGATGGCCGCATGACAGTTGTTGATGCTGGGCAGCCATTCTCCGCTATTGTCGATTTTGCCCACACACCCGACGCCTTCGAGCGGCTCCTCGGTAGTGTGCGAGCAAGCACGAAAGGCAAGCTGATCGTCCTGTTTGGCTCGGCTGGCCGGCGCGATGAGTCCAAGCGAGCCATCCAAGGCAAGATCGCAGGGCGAATCGCCGACGAGCTTATCATCACCGAAGAAGACGATCGTGACGTCGATGGGCAACACATCCTCACCCAAATCGCCAAAGGCGCAGAAGCCGCTGGCAAAACCCAAGATACCGACCTCTTTCTCATCCACGACCGCGCTGAGGCTATCCGCTTTGCCGTCCGCCGTGCCCGCACCGCCCGCGACACCGTCGTCTTCCTCGGCAAAGGCCACGAAAAAACCATCGAACGCGCCGACGGCACCCACCCCTGGGACGAAATAACAGAGGTACGAAATGCTATCCACGAGCAGCAAGCATCGAAGAAGAAGCCAGCGAAAGGCAAGAGCAAGCGCAGGCGCGCAAAAGACGCCAGCAAACCTATCTCCAAAGTCAAAGACAAAGCCAAGCGCAAGAAAAAGCCAGCTTCACGCCACAGCAAGCGGGCATCAGCGAGCTAGTGTGTGCACGCGGCTAACTGCTCTGCGGGGTGTCTGTCTCTCCGTCGGATTGCATAGCCTCCACTTCGAGTATCACATCGTCTGCATCGTTGCTGATGTCTACTCTTACATAGCGCCTATCAGTGGTTAAGCCAGTTGCTGACCAGCCATCCTCGGCATACTGCAACGACATCCACTGGATAGAGAGCAGCCCCGGCTCGTCTTCAGACCCACCATAGGGCCATGGTCTTTTCTTGAGAATCGATTGAGCGATTGACTCTTTGAGCACCGCATGTCTCTCATACTCTTTGTCTGACGGCTGCTGTGGTATTTCGTGCGACATATGACACTGCACCTCCTTTATGCCTGTTATGGTCACCTGTCTATCGTGAGGTCTACCTCTGTTGTATCAGTTCAATCCAGAATGCCATGGCTATACATGCGAGCTATCACTCGTGGCACAACCCGGATAATTTTTTCCTTCGGCAGCATTAATTTATTGCGATATTCATACCTCTCCACACCAGGGAAGAAAAAGATCCGTCTGTCATCACCATGCTCAGTAGCATCTTCCTGGGCCTCATGCACATAGTGTTCAGACGACTTGAGATCGATAAGCTTACCATTCACTATCATGTCTATCCCACGCATATCCTGGTTGGCCGTACCTGGCTCATAGGCAATGCCCGCTTCATCCAGCACCCGCATGAAGAGCACTTCATTGCGAATGCCCACCACTGTTGCATACAGCATATCTTTTCGATCTTGCTTGTTTTGAGCATGCTTATTGCCTGGGCACACTACTTCTAAGCCGTTAACTATATCTGACACAGACGGTATCGACTTCCATGTCTCGCAAGAGTGTGTGGCGTTGTCTATCACATCGCGCAGGGCATGGTTAAAGTACGTGAGTTTCTGATCCGCTGTTTATTTTCCTGTCGAGTTAGCGTCGTATCATCTTGTCCAATCGCCTCCACCCAGCCAGGATATGCTGCAAGCAGCCGCGCCATATCGACATGCGACCACTGTTCTTTGCTCGCATAGTGCTGCACAAGCGTCACAGCACTCTCTCCCAGAGCAGCCGAGCGTCGCTGGCGGCGTTTTTCCTCATTCCAGTTATGTCTTTGCTGTTCTACGAGGTAAGCGAGGTGTGGCTTTTGGCTCTTCAGCGCTGCATCAACGGTAACAAGCTGCTTTTTGATGTTCGAAGAAGACGTCGACCACTGGCTCGGTGATATAAGCGATGGCATTGTATCAATGCCATGATGTTTGAGTGTAGGGCGATGTGGCTTATAGTGACGTGTTTTTACCATAGTTATGTTTGTATTATATATCATTTTTAGCACCATAACAAAATCACCACATCAGTGGTGATAATGCCTATTCTTACTGTATGAGTCGTTACCGCTGCGACAAATAGTCGATCTCTTTGATAATGTCGAGCAGCGCTTGAGCGCGGCGAGTTTCGTCGCGGATAGATTTGGCAATTTGGTACGCTGGATCGATCAAACTCTTGTCGTCTGTCGAGCGGATCAAAAGCAAATAGGTATCGAATTTCTCATCTGGGCTAACGTTGAGCTTATCCACCAGTGGGCGCAGCTCTTTGATGGCCGATTGCTTCACGCCATTGAGCGCCTCACCACTGGGGGCAGGCTGCGACGATTGCTGCTGCGAGGACATGACTGGCACAGACGAGCCCATATTACCCGACATACCCGAGAGCGATGAACGGCCAGCACCTTGCCCCGACATCATCGCCTGCGACCGCTGCGACGCTGCTGTGCCCACCTGCGGGCCGATCCCAGCAAGCACCTTGGCAAGCTCTTGATCGTCGGTAATTGATTGTGATGTAGTGCTGATATTCATGGTTCCCACCTGTCTCCAAATATGCTTATGATTCTCTGCTAATTAATGTATCATGGGAGGGTATACTCTTGCAAGCAGAAGGAGACGATTATGCTTGATGACCAGACCATATTGCGTCAACGCGGTGCCGAGGCCACTCTGCATCACGTTGCAACATTATGGAAACAAACGACGCTACCAACAGAGGTAGCAAATCAGCTCTCACACTTATCACCCCAGCATAATATTCATAATGTTGTTATTATAGCAACAGATGGTGGGGCGGTGTTGGCTCGCGTCGCTCAGCAGCTCGTGCAGCCTCACATGGCTGTGCCTGTGCTATGCTGCGAGGCAGCAGCAGTACCACCATTTGTGAGCACGCATAGCCTGGTGGTTATTATCGAGGCTGGCATCTCACCTGACCAGGTGAAGAATATTCTGCGCTATACACAGCAGCATGCCGCTTCGGCCGTTCTCCTCACCCATGATGCTGCCGTGGCTGAGTATGCTGCAGCATACCCTGCAGCCATTATTATGCCAATTGGTCATAGGGAAGGGCAGATGGAGCGGCAGCGCATACTCACGACGCTTGGTGGGCTGCTGGCGGCTTACCACCTGCTGGATAGTGATGTGGTGGATGCTATAGCCCACAGCGGAGCCCATGTGAGCGACGCACTGCAGCAGTGGGGCTCTACCGTGCCGACCGCTCACAACCTCTCCAAGCAGCTTGCACGCCAAGCGGTAGGAAAGACAGCAGTATTTTGCGGCAGTGAGGCGCTCGCGCCAGTGGCCCAGTGGTGGCAATGGTGTTGGCAGGAACGAGCGCATAATGTAGCCTTTTCTACCACCCTTACTGAGGCAGAGCACGCTGGTGCTCACGGCTGGCTGAGCCATCCGGTGGATAAACCATTTGCGCTTTTCGACCTGGTAGGGGAAAATGACTCTTCTACCCAGCAGCGCATGGCAGCGCTCGATCGCCGCCTCAGTGGCCGCAGACCCCACGCGAAGTCTATCTTGCTTGCTGGCGAGACAGAGGGAGAGCAGGTGCTGCACGGCATGATACTAGCAGAATTTGCTAGCTGCTACCTTGGCGTGTTGAATGGCGTGAAACAGGGGAAGAGCGGTGTGTCTTGAAATGTCAAACTTCATACTTCAAAACTCTATATTTAGAGTAGAGTAGGATAGAAAGCCAAGCAAAAACCCGCCACATTTCAGGCGGGTTCTGCACCAACATAACTATGTCGATTAGTGGTACTGTCGTAGCGACTCAATTGTGTTCTTGCGCGCGGCACGGATAGCTGGGTAGAGACCGAAGGTGAGGCCAACCGCTAGTGCGAGGCCAATTGCCATCACCGCTGTCTGCCACTCCAGTGCTGGCGGGAAGGACAGCCAGACGCTAAAGCTCAGCGCCACTATGTAGCCCAGGATGTAGCCCAGGATACCACCAAGCAAGCTAATCGCCAGCGCCTCAATAACAAACTGCGTGATGATATTACCATCAGTCGCACCAACCGCTTTGCGGATACCCACCTCGCGCGTGCGCTCTACCACGCTCACCAGCATGATGTTCATGATACCAATGCCACCAACCACCAGCGAGATGGCTGCAATCAGCGTCAACACCTGGGTTAGTGCTGTGAAGAGCCGGTTGGTTGGTTGGCTGATCGCATCGCCCGTTGCCACAGTAAAGTCTTCTTCCCCTTGGTGATTTTGCTTAATCTTGTCCTTAACTTGCTGAGCAATCTGCCCGACCTGCTGCGACGCATCAGCCTGGATGTTGATCTGCTGAATCTGTGTATGGCCGTTGTGAATTTTTTTACCTGCCTCAGTGGTGATGATAGCTGCGTTGTCGAAATCGACATTGTTATAATTCAGCGGTTTTTCTACACCGCGCATCACACCCACCACGATAAATTCCTTGCCGCGGATTTTGAACGTCTGACTAATCGACTGCTCTGTACCAAACAGCTGCACCGACAGCTTTGGGCCAAGCACCGCTGGCTTGGCGTCGTGTGTGCCACCCTCAAGGAAATCGCCATCGCGCAGTGCAAGCTGGCTCGTAATGGCAAGATCTGGCGAGGTCGCCACAACAGTCGCATTAGCTTCTCGACCATCGCCCTTGAGCTTATTCTCAGAAGTCATCATTGGTGCTACAGCGCGGATATGTGGCATCTTGCGTACCGCCTCGACATCGGACTCGGTGATGGTGCTGGTATTGTAATTATATTGCGCGACCGAGCTCGCCAGTGACGAGAAACTCTTATCTTGTACACCAGGGCGCACGACAATGAGGTTATTATTAAGCTCAGACACCTGTTGAGAAATAATATTATGCAGGCCACCACTCAGCGCCAAGATCGCCACGATGCTACCCACGCCAATTGCCACACCCAGCGTCGCCAGCAAATTACGGCCGCGGTTGCGCCGGAAGCTGCTGCTTGCATTTTCGAAATGGTCAATAATTATCATGCCTGGGGCTCCTTTGTGCTAGATTGGTGAGCAGACGATGGTGTAGCGGGCTGCTGAGCCGGTGTAGCCACAACTGGCTGAGCGACCGATACAGCAGACGACGTAGATGATGGCTGAGCTGCAGTATGGGCCACTGGTGCTGCAGGTTGGTTGGCTGGCTGTGGTGCAGCTGGTTGGGATTGAGCTGGGGTAGGTTGCGCTGGCAAAGCTGGTGTAGACTGAGCCGGGGTAACTGAGGTTGTATGAGCCGGCGCAGCAGAGTGTGCCAGAGCAGGCTGCGCTACCGACGGAGCCTGCGGCGCGGCCGGCAAGGCTGGCGGCACCTCTGGTGGGGCAACTGGCATAGGCTCAATAGTTGGGCCATCTTGGGTGTGCGGATCTTCGTAGTCGACCACTGTTGGCGCTGTCGTTGCTGGTGCCGTAGCCTTGGCGGGACGACCGCGAGCAATTGCCTTGACGGGTACAGCTGGCTGAGCAGCCGATGCCGAGCCGTGCGCAATCGTCGGTGTAGTCTTGCCAGCAGGTGCCGCTCGGCGAACCCGTGGCTTGCGAGCCACTAGTGTTGGCGTGGCAGCAGTGGTGCGCATCTGCTCATCACTGGCAATCTGCCCATCAAGCATCTTAATCACGCGGCTAGCATAGCTCGTGAGGTTCGGGTTGTGCGTCACCATAATGATGGTATTACCCCGGCGGTGTAGTTGAGCCAGTTCTTCCATGATGATATGGCTCGAACGGCTATCGAGGTTACCAGTTGGCTCATCAGCTAGGATAATCGACGGGTGATTTACCAGGGCGCGAGCAATTGCCACACGCTGCACCTGTCCACCACTAAGCTGCCACGGCATGTAATATTCGCGCTCTTGGAGGTGGAAATTCTTCAGCACTGCACTGGCTTGCTCCAGACGCTTGACGCGGCGCATCCCTCCACGATAACTCAGGGGAAGGGCAACATTCTCAAGCACCGTTAGGCGATTAATCAGGTTAAAACTCTGGAAGACGATGCCAATCTGCCGCGAGCGAATCCGGGCGTGTTGACGCTTGCTCAGCGTCGCGACCGATGTTCCATCAAGAAAATATTCGCCGCTGTCGGCGCGGTCGAGCAAACCCATAATATTGAGCAAAGTCGTCTTACCGCAGCCACTGGGGCCCATGATGACGATGAATTCGCCTTTTTCGACTCGCAGGTCGACATTGTCCAAGGCATTTTGGGCAGCATCACCCAGACCATACTGCTTGGTGAGGCCTCGGAGTTCTATAACTGGTGTAGAAGATCGTACCATAATTATCCTTTAGTATAAACTGTCAAAAAACATTTCTGCAAGCCCAATCTGCACAAAAATATGCAGTATAGCCACGCATCATGCCAAAAGACGAATCAGCAGCGCACTTCTATGGCAGCGTGCCGCCTGGCGCTGATATGGCGGAGAGACAGGGATTCGAACCCTGGGTGACGTTGCCGCCACACACGCGTTCCAGGCGTGCCAATTCAACCACTCTTGCACCTCTCCGTACCTCTGTATTATAGCGGATGTAGGGTAGGGTGGCAATGGGCTACCTAGATGATTGCTCAATTTGACAAAATAATACTCAATAGTATGCTAAATAATAGCCTATGGAGCAAAATCACAAACCCAACCAGGCGGCCAAACAACCAAAAAATCCTCTCTTCGCTGCCATCGACAAGGCACCCTTTGCTGGAAAATTCTTCCTCAAGGATATCTATAAGGACTATATGACTGCACCAGATTCGCAAAAGACGAAGCATATGATTGGTGCAGTCGCAGTTTTTGGTATTATGTCGGTAGGGCATTTATACCAAGGATATATGGGTGCCTGCGCTACACAGAGCCACAGCCAGCAGCTCAAGGCGGAATCATATTCGACAACAACTGCCACGTTACTCGGTGTAGATGTTATGTACGCAGCAATGATGACTGCCATTGGCATCCGGCAGGCAGCACACATTCCAGAACTTATTAATAATTACCGACAGTGGAAGCAATCACACAGCACACCACCCGCTCCTGTTGAACGGCCAACCATATCCTCTCAGCAGACTAAACAATACCAACAACACACCACAGAATTCCTTACTGCGCTGTCGGTAACTGCTCTGGGTGAGGCAATAGGCATTGGATCGTACATACATGCGAGGCATACATCTCGGCATAGATAACATTATCTTATGTATAAAATATCTCTTATTTTTTACCAAAAAATATCGTTCGAATATATTTCTATGTTAACCTCTGTCTATACTCGTTATCTATTTTTCTCAACAGAGGCCAAAAAATATTTGACCTGCTGCGCAAACAATGGTAGCATGAAACGCAAGTGCGCATATAATAGCACACATAACCACTAATCCTGTATTGGGGAGGATTGAAGCTTATGACACAAACGTATGATCGGCCACCAACACAAACACCAGACGAATGGCATCGTTCACAAACTCCACAGAGCCCTGATGTTGCTGTTATTCCAAAGGAGTCACAAGACCAGCCTTCGCCAGACCATAACAATGAAAAATTTTCGATCTTAGGCAAACTTAAGGATATAAAGACCACTAGAAGAGATCTGTTGGGCTTTGGCGCTATTGGGGCTGCAGTTTTAGGAGTTGGTGGGTATGCTGCATACCAGGCAAAAAAGCATCAACAAGAGCAAAAAGCTGCTGAGCTGGAAAATATCGCAGAAAACGAAGTAAATCAAAATCCTACTCCCGAAGTAACCCAAACGGCTGAGCCATATCAACCACCGCTCGAGAAAATACAAACAACCGATACCTGGCGATCCCTTTCTCCGGAGAATCAGCAAGCTTGTCAGAATTTATTAAGCGGCAGCCCTGAGACCATCATTGGTAGCCCCGAGCAAGACGTCAAGGATTGCCTTGCTCAAGTGTTACTTGAAACTTACACAGATAAAGCTATTGAGAAAGTACCAGAATACTTTCCATCAATACCACAAGAGGCTGGCCAGGTTGATAGTGATGGGCTCCCAATCGTATCTATTGCAGACCTCAAGCGTGTTGCGAAATTGCCACCATCCAGGCAGGCAAGTGAGTATACAGCTCAAGACGCCCTTACTGCATCCGGTATCCACCACTTCGTAGCATACAATATCATTACGAGCGCAAAGGATAATGGTGAGAATGCTCTAAAACAAGCCAAAGCAGCAGCCGCGGCTATTTTGGCATTTGATAGGATGCCTGGTAATAATGACCCGAATGTTACAGAAAAGGTCAATAACCTTCAGTATCCACACAACCGAAAGAATGAGCTACTGCAAACTCTCGATCGATGGGTAAGAAATGATGACCTAGTTAGCGCATCGGCAGAAGACCCGGCTATCGATCCTACTAATCTAACACGTCAAGTGCGAAACACTTCTCACTCATATACTGTTGGGCGTAATTCCGCAGATGGAGGTAGGACATATACCCTTCCAGAACGCCAAAGTGATGCCGATGGGACAAACACAGAGCATATTGCACCACATGGTGAAGTTGCTTTTGTTGTCCAACCGTCTCCCCAGAGCCCACGCTACAGAGTGTATTTCGTTTCGGAGAACACGACAACACCAAATGGAACAACTGGTGTTCGCTATGTTTCTACACATGTTACCATACGGTAGTATCGAGGGTTATTAAGATAAGAGAGAAGGTTAAGAAGCCGCCTTCTCTCTTATATTGTTTTTATTTCTGATTGAACCAACTATAGCGCAAAGAAAAGACCGCCCAGAGGAGGGATGGGCGGCATAGGGGGAGGGCGCAGGGCTTAAAGCCCCGCATTTTCTTCCTCCTCCTCACGGGCCCGACGGGCCTGGCGGATCTCTACCTCTTTGTATATCGCAAAAGCGATAGCAAAGGGGAGAGCGATGAAAACAGCAGGCCAATCAAGGCCAACTGCCAGTATACATGCCACGATAAAGTAGCATGTTGACAACAGAAGGGCGCTTCGAATATAAACGAAGGGCTTCTGCAGACCTCCAGCTGACGCAAATCGCCAGCTATTGATACCTAGCCCCACCAGGGCTAGGTAAGTCGTACCAAAGAGACTTGGATAAGTCTCTTTAGCAAAATGACCACTCCAAAGAATGGCCCAGACCGCCAAAAAGACGATCAATATAGCAACAACAATAATAAGTTGTCGTTTATCTCGGGCTATCATCAGCCCGAAAAGAAACACACTGCCACATATAGCGGCAATGATTAATCCACTCATTCTTCTCACCTCCTTTCAGTGAGCGGAGAAGATGGCGGATAGCATATTTGTCCCCTCAAACAAACGTGCTAACCGCTATTATATAACATAATGATAGAATTTTCTATTAGCAAATGGGGTTTATGCTTTTAATGCTCGAAAACCCCTCCGCTTGTATTTTATTCTCACCTCATATGTGATTAAATAGATACATATATGCTATCTACAAAATTTCGAAAAATTTTTGCACTTATACTTGTTCTTGCTGTCGCTATCAACACATTTACTCTTAGCGCTCCTGCCTCTGCTGAATCAGACGCACCAGTTATGAAGTGGACGTTAAGAGATCGAGCGGCATCGTATTATTACTTTAGTGCGATAAAGACGTGTGTACATGAATCATCTGATGATTTGAGTGGTGGTGCGCATAAGATTTCTGCTAAAGATGCAGTGGATGGACGATGGTGGGCAGACGGATGGAGTTGGAATGCAAAAACAGCACCAACATATCTCGATAAAGCCGTGCCCGAAGATGATGAGGGCCGGGCATTATGCAACACTGTCGTAAAGAGAGCTGCTAAACTGTGGAAGACAACCCCTCTCAAGATGCTCTGTAATATGCAAGGGCCAATTCATAGATCAGGAGGAATTAAAGCAAACACTAGCCAGGATTGTGAAACGGGTTCAAATGATTTTTCAGGAGATTTTAGTGACGATGGTGTTGAAAAACTCAAAAAGTTTATAACCACCACATACTACAAGGAGTCAAATGGCAAAGTTGTTGATATGTTAACAGCAATGGGGAATGAATCTGGTTCATATATTATGCTTCATTCCGCTCTTACTAATGGCTGCGGATATAGTGTCAATGATAGTGCAAAAGCTGGTGACACCAATGTTGTAACTGGGGTAAAGATTGTCGACCCTGATACTGGTAGTATTTCTAGCCATAATCTCTCCGGTTCAAAAGATAAGGATACCAAAATATACACACATGCTGACGGTAAGGAGTCGGTCAAGATTAGTTGCGCAGGAATTGCTCAGGCTATGAATAAATGGGCTGACGGTGCATCTAAACTCATCAAAAAATATAATGCCTCCTATAGAAGCGATAAAGACAAAAAAGACGGTTCTGCTGCAGGGTCCGAAAAGCCTGATGCCAAGTATTGTCAAGAAAACCCAGATTCTCCAAGTTGTTCTGGTAATGCGCCAACTCAAGATGAGGGCACTTCAACATGTCCAGAAAGTGTTGGTGCTATCGGCTGGATTGTTTGTCCTGCGGTTAACTTTATGGGCAAGCTCACTGACGCTTTGTACGGCATTATTAATAACTTCCTATTTGTCAAACCAGAATTGCTAAAGACCCCAGGTGCCACCAGTGTTTGGACTTCCTTCCGTAACATTGCTAATATTCTTCTGGTTTTTGCCTTTCTCTTTATTATCTACTCGCAAATGACGGGGCTTGGGCTATCTAACTATGGCGTCAAAAGCATGCTACCCAAGCTTATCATGGTTACCATTTTGATCAATATATCTCTCTATATTAGTCAGGTAATGGTTGATTTGTCGAATATTCTTGGTGGATCATTATATGGTTTGATAAACACACTCGGAGGCTCAAAAGAATATTCACCTGGTGTATCTGACTTTTTTGGAACTGTTGTAAATGCAGGTATCACAATTGGCACAGTCGCGGCTGTTGCAGGTTTAGCCTCTCTCGCAGAATTTTCTCTTCTTATTATTCTCTTGGTAGGTGCTGTTATTGGATTGCTTATTACTTTCTTAATCCTTATCGGTCGTAATGCGTTTATTGTCATCCTAGCACTCGTCGCCCCACTTGCGTTTGTCTCCTTATTACTACCAAATACTGAGAAGTTCTTCAAGAAGTGGTGGGATATGTTCCTTGGTTTGCTTGTGGTATACCCAATGATTGCTATCGTGTTTGGTCTATCAAAAGTCGCTGCGCACGTATTTTCAACGCTTGGCGATCCAGTGTCACAGTTTGTTGCAATTGGCGCTAGCACACTACCTATGCTTAGCTCAACAATACTGTTGCAAGGTGCGATGGCAGCCACTGGTACAATTGGCGCCTTTGCGAAGGGAGCAGCAGGCACATTCAATGCTATGGCAAAATCTGGTGCTAAGAGAAGTCTCTTCGATGGCGCACAAGAGACAAAGCTCGGCTATGGTATAGCCCGTGCCAACGAGCGACGAAAACGTCAGAAAAAACTCCGACAATCCAAGGATTATGCTAAAGCTACGGGGTTACATGCAAACCTATTTGATACACTTGGTGGTAAAGGCAACGCTGAGGAGCGAGAAACCCTTGCAGGTGAGCTAGAGGAGAAAGAATACGAAGAAGATATTTCACGTATCATGGCATACCAAAAGCGTTATGATCGATCACAACTCAAGACCATGCTTATGACGGGTAAGAATTTTGATGGGTCAACAATGACTGCTAAGCAAATGGTCGCAGCACAACGAAAACTTATACCGACTATGGATGCTCCAGAAGTAGCTGATCTTATACGGGTAACCCCTGGTATAGCCAGCCAATTCTCCGAAAAAGAACGTAAAATGGTTATGAAGGAATCTGGAAGTGCTCTTCTAGAGAATGGCTGGGGTAAGATGGTTGGTACAAGTGCACTTGGTGGCTACACTGAGGGTAAAGTTGAGGATGGTGCACAATTCCTGACAGAATCAATTTTGACGCGAGCAGGTAAAGGTAGCGGTGTTAGCTCTTACAAACCAGATGTTGTCCTCTCAGATCCTAAGCTTGGCTCGGTTATTAATAGTATCGTTTCTCAAGATGGTGGCGGCTGGAGCCATTCAGACTTCGCTGGCTTTCAACAGGATGTTAGCAGCTATCTAAGTGGTCCTGAAGGCCACAGGGTTACTGCCGAAGCTAAGCAGAAACTGGGCGGTTCGTCTGGAGCCCTTCATGCATATCAGCAGTCGCAGGATGCATTGGCTGCAGCTGAGGCAGATAAAACAAAACAAGACGCAAAGCGGAGCGCAGAGGAAGTTAAAGCCAGAGAAGAAGAAGCTGCTGCAAACGCAAGAAAAACCGCTCAGGCTGTATCTGATGGCATTATAGATGGGCTCGCACGAGCAGAACAAAACCGAATTAATCAACAGTTGCAACAACCTTTCAAAGTACGAGGTAATCGACCAAATCGTAGCCTTAGAAGATAATCTTATCTATATCCTCCCATCCCCCTCATGCTATAATAAGTACATAAGCTATGTCGAGATATAAGGTTGCGCAGGATGTAGAGGCAGAGGATAAGATTCTTGGGCCGTTTAGCTTTCGCCAGTTTATTTATCTGCTAGTTGCGGCGGCGGGGATTGCGTTGGCGTGGGGATTGTCACAGGTGTTTTTGCCGCTGGCAGTTATTCCGGTGCCGATTATTCTGCTGTTTGGTGCACTGGCCTTGCCGCTGCGTAAGGATCAGCCAATGGAGGTTTACCTCGCAGCGGTAGTGTCGTTCTACACTAAGCCACGCCGGCGCATGTGGCAGCCTGATGGCATTAACTCATTGATTGAGATTACAGTACCCGAGAAGGTAGAAATTGAGCGAACGAAAAATCTCAGCCAAGACGAAGCCGAGCGCCGCCTGGCGTATCTGTCGCAGCTGGCTGATACTCATGGCTGGTCCATTCGCCACACCCGCGTGCCCGATGCACAGGGGTCGATGATTAGTGACGTCTACTTCGAGGCGCAGCAGACCTCTGACATGTTTGATGATAACAGCAGCGAAGCGCGAGCAATGACGCGGCGCATCGAGCAATCCAACCAAGCCCGGCGCCGAGCCGCCATTGAGCGCATGCAAGCTCCACCAGCGGCACTGCCCGCTGTAGCTGATGGGCAACCACTCCAGCAAGCTCCACAAGCTCCCGTGCCATATCAGCCAGCATGGCCGCAGACTCAGCCGCAACCATACCAGGCAGCACCGCAGCCAGCTCCAAGCACTCCACCACAGGCTACACCACCGTACCAGCCACCCGTTGATGACGCTGGCTTTGCGCCAGTGTCGCCGCCTCAGCCTCGTATGCCAGAGCCGCCATACCCAGCACCAGAGCCTCAGCGCCCAGCGGTGTCATATTCGTCCACGAGCTTCCCCGAGAATCGCACTGCATCGTCACATTACCAAGCTCCCTTACCCAATGCTGACACCTATCAGGATCAACCAAACTCTTATCCCCCTCAGCAATCTACCGAGGTATACGAAATTTCACCAGTGGACGACGCGCCGCATGACGAAACACCTACTGCCAAGCCACAGCCCATGCCAGAGCACGACTCACTCCAGTCTCTGCCAATGGCACTGCCGGCCGTTATTCCACACGATTCGGTCTTGCCGGATGCCCTGAGCAAGCCCTACACGCCGCCCAAGCCTATAGCAGAAACTGCGCCAGAGCCCAAGCCAGAAGAAACACCATCTTTTGAAGCAATCTATGCCAACCTGCGCCAGCACGCCACTCCCAGCACCGATGTCGTGCCCCTTGTACCACCCCAAAAGTCAGCCACGCACACGACAACTACACTCAGCAACCCACCAGCTGAAGCGCCTCCTGCCGACACTCAGCCATCATTCACCCCAGTACCTGCAGAGCAACCAACTCCAACAGTAGCCTCCAATTATCCGCAAATCCCCACACCATATCCTCCCCAGCAGCCTACCTACCAGCCAGCACCACCTCAGCAGCCACCCGTCGCACCGGCTCAGTCTACGCCGGCACCTGCACCCACCCCAGCCGCAGTATCCTACCGAGAGCGCTCAGCATTGGCTGATGATAAAAATGTCATCGATATGGCAGTACGCTACAACCCATACCCGAGCATTCATCAGTCAGTCATTCAGCCGCTCGACCCCAGTTATTACGCCAAGACAACCCCCACGCGCGAGGAACGCCTGCGTGAAGAGCAGCTCGCCCAGCAACGCAACAATCTGCCGCCAAACACTAGCACAAACACCGTCTCGCCTGATATAATTAGACTAGCCAGCAACTCTGATTTGTCCGTTGCTGCCATTGCCAATGAAGCCAACCGGATTCAACATCAAGAGCAGGCTAGTCAGGATGATGACGATGATGAGATTGTCATCCCTTTGCGCTAAGAAATAAGAAGGAGAGTGGTGTCGCCAAATTCACCCAACAATCAACAGCCACCAGCTGGGCCACCCAGCCAGTTTGGTTATAACCAAGGTCAGGGCGCTGCGCCAACGGGCCAGGTGCCAGCTAATTACCCGCAGTACCCCGCTCCGCCGCAGGGCAACTACCCCGCCGTGCAAACACCAGCTCAGCCACCAGCTGTGCAGGGTAATACGAATGATCAGCCTACTCAAGACACCAAGAAAAAGGCTCCACCCAAGCCCGCTACCACGCAGAATAGCCTCCTCCTCTCAGAACTGCGTGATGATATGATCATCATGGGTGATGGCAGCTTCCGCGCCGTCATTGCCTGTGAGTCGATTAACTTTGACCTCATGAGCGCTCGTGAGCGCGAGGGAGTAGAGTATAGCTACCAGAACTTCCTCAATGCGCTATACTTCCCAGTGCAGATCTGCATCCGCTCACAGCGGGTCGATATTGGCCCATACCTCGATAAGCTCGTCGCCATCCAGCGCACCCAAGACAACATGCTGCTGAGTGTGCTGATGGAAGACTATATCAACTTCATCGACGACCTCTCACAAAACGCCAACATCATGGACAAGAGCTTCTACGTCGTCATCCCGTATTACCCAGCAGGGGAGGGGACGATTCTCGACCAAGGTAAAGGGTTCTTCACGAAGCTCTTCGCTCCCAAGAACACCAACACCGTGACGAAAATCAGCAAAGAAACCTACGAGCGAGCCCGTGAGGAGATCCGCAACCGGGCTGACACCATCCTCAACGGCTTGATGCAGATTGGTGTACGGGCAGTGCAGCTCAAGACCAAAGAGCTCGGCACCCTCTATTACAACATGTATAACCCCGACACGGCAGTGCGCGAGCCGCTGGGCGACTTTAATAACGTGACTTCCACCTTCGTCCGCAAAGGCGAGGGAGCTGTCCCAACCTCGACAGCATATCACAAAGGAGATTTTTAATGGCACGACGACCCGATCCAATCGACATTGCTGCCCAGCAGCGCGAGCGCGAGCAAGCAGAGGTAGAAGAAGCCTTTATCAAAGGTATGACGACACTGCGCGACTTAATCGCTCCCAGCAGTCTCGAGATCCACAGCACATACTTCCGCATTGGTACCAAGTATGGCCGCACACTCTATATCTATGGCTACCCACGCGAGCTCTACACAGGCTGGCTGTCAGGGTTGATCAACATCGACCAAGTGCTCGATATTAGCATGTTTATTTACCCTGTCGAGACAGAGATCGTCCTCAACAACCTCCGCAAGAAGGTGACGCAGCTTGAGGCCGATATGGCGCTTAACTCCGAAAAGGGTAAGGTGCGTGACCCAGCCCGCGAAGCCGCTCTGGCTGATGCCGAGGAGCTACGTGACCAGCTACAACTTGGAGCCGAACGTTTCTTTCGCTTTGGGCTCTACGTCACGCTTTATGCCGATAGCCTCGAGGAATTGAGCTTCGTCCAGCACGTCATCGAGACGATCTTTGGCCAGAATATGGTCTACAGCAAGACCGCCAGTAACCAGCAAGAGCAAGGCCTCAACAGTACCATCCCCCAAATGACCGACCAGCTGCAAGTCCGCCGCAACATGAACACTGGCGCGGTGAGCACGAGCTTTCCCTTTACCAGTGCCGACCTTAGTGACGGCGAGGGTATTCTCTATGGCGTCAACCAGCATAACCAAGGGCTCGTTATTTTCGACCGCTTTAGCCTTGAGAATGCGAATATGGTCGTCTTTGCAAAGTCTGGTGCCGGTAAATCCTTCACCGTTAAGCTCGAGGCGCTGCGCAGTATGATGCTTGGCACCGACATCCTTGTCATCGACCCTGAGAACGAGTACCAGAAGCTAGCCGATGCAGTCGGCGGCAGTTACATTCGCCTCAGCCTCAGTAGCGATACGCGAATTAACCCCTTTGACCTTCCCCGAGTAATCGACAGCGACGAAGCAACCGACGCCCTGCGCGCTAATCTCATCACCCTGCAGCGGCTCTTCAAGCTTATGTTGGGCGGCACGTTGGTGGGTGGGCAACAGATTGCCTTGCTCAGCCCAGCTGAAGAGGCCGATCTCGACCAAGCACTTATCGATACCTACGCCCGAGCTGGTATTACCAGCGATCCACTAACACATAATTCTCAGCCACCGACTATCATCGACCTCTACGATACTCTCCTTCACATGGGTGGAGCAGGGCCGTCACTGGCCCAGCGCCTACGGAAGTACACCACAGGCACCTTCGCTGGCATCTTTAGCCAGCAAAGCAATGTTGATATTAATAACAGCATGGTGGTGTTTAACATCCGCGACCTCGAAGACGACCTGCGGCCAGTGGCAATGTATATTGTGCTGAGCCACATCTGGAATATTGCCCGCACCGTACAGCGCCGGCGGATGCTGATCGTCGATGAGGCTTGGCAGCTGATGAAGTACGAAGACTCGGCAGAATTTCTCCATAGCTTAGCCAAGCGAGCTCGTAAGTACTCTCTGGGTCTGACGACCATTACGCAGGACGTAGAGGACTTTATGGGGAGCGAGAAGGGCCGGGCTATTGTAGCAAACAGCTCGCTCCAACTCTTGCTAAAGCAATCGACCAGTGCAGTGGATGTGCTGGCTGAGGTCTTTAAGCTCACCGAGGAGGAGCGTAAGCGCCTGTCTAACTTCCCTGTGGGTGATGGCCTCTTCTTTGCTGGGCAAAACCACGTCCATATCCGCATTTTTGCCAGCGAGACCGAGACGCAATTCATCACCACTAACCCGGTGGCCAATAACAGCTTATATCAGCAGCCAGTGAGGTCGTAGCCTGTCATGCCTACCCCCATTCCCTCTCAGCAAAAACCTGATCTCGACCGGAGAAACCCGGGGAATACGCATTGGCAAAGTTTGAGCCGAAAGCCCATCACGCCTTCATCAAGCTCATCATCTACTGCCAACAATCTCCGCAACAGGGAATCATCCGGGGGGAGCAGCTACTCTAAACCATCATACAATCGAAGCTCCACCAACAGCTCATCTTCTTCTGGGTCTTCGCAAAATACCTCAAGTAATGCATACGCTAGTGGCGATGCAGACCTCAGCGCGAGTGAAATAGCTCGCGAAGGAGAGCTAGCACCATCTACATCATGGCAGGATAATACCTCCCCGCAAGATGACGACGCTGCAAACAACAAAAAGAAAAAAGGTAGGCTTGGTGGTGTCTTTAAAAAAGGCGGCCCACTTGGCGTCATTATTGCAGTCATGCTTGCACTTGCTGGTGTTGTATCATTCTTTGGTGGCCCAGGCCTTATGATTATTCATATTACCGAGAATATTACCGAAAAATACAGTTTGCAGCTCTCTTCTGTCATGCAAAGCCGAGCTAATAAAATCGTCAAGGCAAAGCTCAAGAACTCGACAACCGGCTTTTGTGGTGCAACAAGGCAGTGGCGTTGTAAATACGCAACGTTCTCCGAGCGAGAGATCAAAGCATTCAAAAAAGTCGGGATTGAACTCGATGGGGAGGTCAAGTCTTATCGGATCGGTGGTATTGAATGGAGAAAACCCGAAGCACTTAAATTCAAAGGTCATCGTATCACTGCCGAGAATCTTCACAAAGCTTTAACTGATATAGAGGGCTTTGATGAAGCACTAAAGACCTCTTTTAACCCTCATTTTGCCTCTTTTTCAGACAAAGCAGCATTAAAAATATTCAAGAAAAATGGCACATCAAAAAAGGCTCCGTTCGAAAACGGAGATAATACTGATGAAAAACGCTCAAAACGCGTTAAAGAAACCGTAAAAGAAGGGCACAAATCAACCAAAGCAGGCGAAGTAAAAAACAAAGACGAAAGTGGCTATTCAGGTGATGACCCCGACGGCTGTAGTGGTAATTGCCCAGAACGCAAAGCTGCCTCAGAAAAGCTCAATGGCTATGCAGATGGCGCAGAATCACAGGCTGATAAAATCGCCAAAGCAGCAAAGCGTGGCACACTCAGCAAGGTGGTTAGTGCAGTAAAAATTACTGGTGCAGTTGATGATGCCTGTAGTGTCTATGGGATGTATAAGGCAACTGCGCTCGGCGTAAAGATTATTCGCAATAGACAGCTTATTCGCTTTGCTATGATAACCCTCGTGAGTGGCAATATGGCAAAAGCAATGAATGAGTTTGATAACGGCAACACACCCGACAAACTATCTCCTGAAAATATCGCATTTGTTGGCAATATGTGGACACGGACCGAGCGTTTCGAAAAATCAAGTGATGATTCCAGTGGTAATAAAAAGAACTCCTTCACCGAGTCGACTGCCGCAACAAATGCGCTTGGTTACCGCAACGCAGCATATGGTGATACTGGTATGGATGATTCAGCCTCTGCCTATACCAATGGGGGAAGCTTCGGTGGGCAAACATTCGGCCCAATTATGACAGCAATTGGTGCTGCGATTGATTCACTTGGTGGCCGTCAAAAGGCAGATTCTGTATGTAAGATAAACAATAATATATTTGTACAGGGAGCAGTGCTTATTGGGAGTATTGCACTTATGTTTGTTCCTGGTGCGGGACAAGGTATCAAGGTTGCAAGCCTTGCCGCTCAAGCAGCCCTTGCTATAGGCTTGCAGGCAGCTCAGATTTTCCTGCCAAGCATAATTGCCGACATCATCTCTGGTAATCCACTACCTGATAAACTTCAGGGAGAAGCAGTTGGTAACGCTACAGTGTCTGGCGCAGGAGCCTTCATGTCACAAAATGCTATTAGCCGTATGCCTGTCTTGACTGCGGATCAAGCAGCCCAGCAGCACGCTTTTTACGAGAATTATCGCAAAGAGTATGCTCGCTACCAGCGATCAACTCACAGTCCACTCGACGCCACCAGTAAATACACCTTTATGGGGAGCATCTATAATCAATTTATGCCAACTTTTGCAAAGCTTCAGTCTGGTACACTTAGTGGTATGCTTGGGGCTTTGGGGCAGATTACTCGAGCACCAGCGATGATTATCACAACCAAGGCAAAAGCAGCAACTGGAGAAACATACGATACATGCAAAGACGTTGAAGTTCGTGCACTAAACGGCGCAACTGATCTATTCTGTAATTACATAGGCGGCATAACTGGTCCAGCAAAAAATGCTGAAGTTGATGATGTTATCAACACGCTTGATTCTAATGTGGATGATAATGAAAACCCAACTGGAGACTACGCCAATTGGATTAAGCGCTGTAACGAAAGTGATACACCAATTGGCAACACCGGAACCGACTCAACCGAAAGCGACGGCAAGGAATGTATGGCAAACGAAACAAATGGCTACTACGGCAGCCGTAATATAGACAAAGCCCTTGCAACAACAATGTCTGAAGGATTTCCTACAACTGATGGCACAGCAACAACTCAGCAAGCATCGACAAACGGCGGAGGTGGTGGTAGCGGCCAAGCTATTGGTGAACCAGAGCTTGACCAATCTCAACCCAGTGCAGAAGCAGCAGCAAACGGTCAACCAGACCCACCCGTATGGCGAGGTCTTAACAATGGTGCATTACCTGAAGATCAACTAACTACTTTATCATTCTCTTCGGAGAAAATGCACAAGCAAGCTGCCGAGGCGATGGAGGCAATGAACCAAGCATACAAAAACGAAACTGGTAATAACTTTGATATCAATGAGGCATATCGTGATTGTGATACCCAGATTGCCTACGCTGACCCTAGCAGCACGCGCTACAAGTACGGTCTTGCTAAACCAGCACCGCCGTGCAGCTCAAACCACGGCTGGGGGCTCGCAGTAGACATCAATGTGGGGGGTTTTGATTCCTCTACCTATAATTGGCTCAAATCTAACGCTCATAAGTATGGTTACGTTCACCCTGCCTGGGCAGAGCCTGGTACCAAAAAACAAGAACCCTGGCATTGGGAATACGCCCGTAAAATTGGAGGAGCAGCTTAATGAGCCGTTCCTTTATACCGTTTTTTCTTCGGCGAGCTTTGTATGCGTTTTCCTCAGCGGTCATAGTTACTTTCTCTGTGCCACACACTGTTTTTGCTGCGATGAATACTTCGTTTCTCTCAACGAATCGCATTGTTTGGTATAATTCATCGGTCTGTATCAGTGGCGGCAGTTCCCAAGCCGATCTCTCCTCTGCTAGCCCCGGTAGCGGCGCACCAAATGGGCTTACTTATCCCAATCTCGATGCACAGAAAATGGTCGAGGCAATTGAGAAGTATATCGAGGCAAAACGGCCCGAAAGCCCTCTAAAGGGTACTGCCCAGAAAGCTGTTGTTAGTGGTAAGCAGGCAAACATTAATCCATTTCTCGCCTATGCTCACGCCATGAAGGAGTCAGAGCTGGCAACGACGAAGGTCGCTGGTGCCCAAAAGAAGGTTAACGAAGGGCATAATGCATTCGGGCGTATGGCCACCTCATCTCAGCCGCACGTTGAGGAAGGTGGGGCAGGGCGCTATTGGTATAAATGGACATCATTTGAGGCTAGCGTTGATGTCAATGCACAGGAAAACCAAGGGAGAGACAGTGGTGATTGGTTCTCGTACGACCGGTCGGTCTTCTCGAGTGAGATTGATCAAGGTTTATCAGCCTATGCTAATCGCTATGCACCGCCAAATGAGAATGATACTAATGAGTATATCGAATTCATGCAAGCTCAGCTGGACGAAATGGCAGGCTACGCAGGCTCGGCAACAAGTAATTCCTCTGCAACCAACACTCAAAACCAAAGCCAAAAAGCTGCTGCAAACTGCTGTGCTTCACCGACTAACGGTGGTGGCGTCGTTGAGGCCAAGGGAGATAATGTCGAGACGGCCCTCAGCTACCTCATGAGTGCCGGTAATGGCCAAAAGCTTAATCTTGCCCAGGCAGCTGGTATCGTTGGCAATCTCCAGCAGGAATCTGGCCAAAACCTCGACCCACGCGCCAGCAACGGCACCCACCACGGTATCGCTCAATGGGATGCATCTGACCGGTGGGGTAATGGTGTTGTCAAATTTGCTGCTGATATGGGTGGTGACCCGTATGATCTCAATATTCAACTACGCTATCTTGCTTGGGAGATGGGCCTCACCAACGAATGGCAAAATCACACACCCGGGCGTGGTGGCGTGGCTAACGCACTGCGTGGTACATCAACGGCATCAGATGCAGCTAAGATCTTTGAGGAACAATTCGAAGGTAGTGGCGGCAGCGCGCTCGACAAACGCCAAGCCAACGCTGAGGCTCTCTATAATAAATATATCGACAGCGCAGCACTAGGAAGTAACAATGCAAGCGATAAAGGTTCGGCCGCAGCCTGCAATACTGGTGGTAGCAATGGCAATGGATCTGTCCAGCAGCTTGTTACAAAGTATGCGTGGCCAGAATTGCCCTCTACTCAGCGTCACGGCACTGATAAAAAGCAAGAGTATGCGAATGCAGTGCAAACCGCCCAAGGGGAAGGCCGCTATATTGGCAGCTTTGGAGGTGTTGACTGTGGCGGATTTATCACAACCCTTCTCTACGATAGCGGCTTTGACAAGACCTATAATAATAATGCGAAAGGTGGCTACGCCTCTGATGGGCGCGGCACAACCTTCCAGCGGCAATGGGCCGAACAAAATTGGCAACGCCTTGGGAGTGCTAATGGCACCTATGAACCCGATGGTAGCAAGTTTACTGATGATAAGCTCCAGCCTGGTGATGTCGCCTTTGTACCAGGGCATACCTGGGTGTATGTCGGCGAGGTCGAGGGCTTCCAGAGTAAGTATGCCTCGGCCAGCCAGGGCGAAAAAGCTCCAAGCGCCGCTGGTGAAGGGTTCGACTACAATGGTGCAGTATGGTACAGGAAGAAGTAAGGAAGGAGTATAGCATGAACCAACGTCGAACGATTATCATAACAACCATCTTTGCTGCTGTTGCCATCGTTGGTTTTATTGGTTATCAAATTTACCAAGCTGTCGATCGATCGCAAAAGATCCCCATTGAGATTGCTGCTGTGCCAAGCGATGCCAAAATCACTCTGAAAAATGCCGCAACGGATATAGAATATTCTGGCCACAATGGAACGACGTATGTGCCGGCTGGTAATTACATCATCACGGCTACCAAAGACGGCTTCATCAATTATCGTGTTGATATTGATGCAAAACAAAAACCATCGCAAACAGTCATTATCGAGCTCACGCCACGCTCCGCAGAAGCAAAAAAATGGCAACGTGAGCACATCGATCAATATGATAAAGTCGAGTCTATTGCTGGCAAGCAAGCAATTGAAGCTGGTAATAAATTTATTAATAAATACCCGATCGTTGCTAAGCTGCCAATCAAAACCGCCTACTATTCAATTGGCTATTATAAGAGAGAAGATCGACCCGTCTTAGTTGTCCGAACTGAATCGCCGCAATACCGCTACAAAGCTGTTGCAAAGCTCGTAGCCTCTGGTGTGCGGCTGAGCGATTATCAAATCGAATTTGCCAACTATAAAAACCCCCTCGGAGAATAATGATGGAACTCTCAAGAAAACAACTTATTACACTTGCGGCTATCTGTGGTGGTTTTATTATCCTTTTAATCATTCTCGCAATCCTCAATGCTCACCAGCACTTAGCTATTTCCTATGACACGTCAAAATATACATCTGTCACACTCTACAAGGGGACTGACAGCAAAGACGAAAAAACAATCGCACCGACCCGCACCGTTGCGCAGCAGTCAATCGAGTCTGGCAAAGATTATTTCCTCCCCAAGGGATCGTACTATCTCATTGCAAAAAGCGACAACAACACCGTATCAACGCGGCGCCAAGGTATTGTATTAGATAGCGAAAAGAAGTCTATCTCCTTGCCTTATGATTATACGCAAGCGTACCTCAAACAACTGACAAACAAAGAGCAGTCTGCCATCAACCAAGCAATCACCCAGAGCAATAGCACGATTAGCTCGTTATACACTATCAAAAGCCACGCTGTTTTAGAGAAGGGGACTTGGGCGGTTGCTGCACTCGCCTTCAAGGGGAGTGGTACCGATCTCAATCGCGACACGCTGAAGGTTGTCTTACAAAAACAAGATGAAAAATGGCACATCGCATGTTCACTCAAAATATCCATTAGCAAATATGAGTGCAATAATGTGCCGCAGTCAGTTCTTGACGCTGCCAATATGATTGATATTACAACCCAGCAGCCACTAATGCCAAACTACACCATTGATCGGCCACGACAGCGTGGCGGCAGTGCCGACGTATAACACTCATCCCACCGCACTCGTCATCACAATCTGGTTATCGACGAACTCGCTAAGGAGGCGCTGCTGGCGTTGTTGGTCGAGCTCGCCAAAGACATCGTCGAGTAGAATAAGTGGTGTTTGGTCTGTTTGCTGCTGGATGTAGGCTGCTTCGAGAAATTTGAGAGCGAGCACAATGGTGCGGATTTCGCCGCGCGATGCAGTCTTGGCAGCTGGATTACCTCGAAACAGTACCGTTATATCATGTCGGTGCGGGCCAACGCTCGTCGCGCCAACCACTGTATCGTACGCTGTTTTTTGCTCATACTCGGCAAGAAGCTGCTGCGCGGTCACGCTGCGATCCTCTGAGTAGTGCAGCGCAACACTATCCGCTACGCCCGCAATACTTTGGTACATAGCACTGCTTTTCGCATTAAGATAACGCAGCACCCGCTGACGCTTCGTAATAATCGACGCACCATACTGACTCAAGATAAGATTCCACGAGAAAAGTGCCGCATCGCTCAGGGTAGGGTCTTTGAGTAATTTATTTCGCTGCTGCAGCGCTCGGTGGTAGCGGCTCAGCTCATGGCTATAGTGTGCGTCATATTGCTGGATGAGCGTATCGAGAAAATCACGCCGGCGCTGCGGCGAGCCAGTGATAATTCGCAGCGTATCTGGCTCGAAGAGGACGATCGGATATTTTTTGCCATAGGGAAGGCGACCATAGGTCGTGCCATCAACGATAAAACGCTTGCGCTTCGTCTCATGTCGACGATCGTACTGGACGCGATAGTGTTGCTCATCCGTCACGAGATCAATTGTATAACTTTTTTGTTCATGTTGGCAGACTGCTTCATCGCTGCCACGAAAGGAAGTGCCACGTAGCGCAATATAAATCGCCTCAATAAGCGATGTCTTGCCAGAGCCATTTGGGCCAGAAATCAGCGTCGTGCCCGGCTCAAGGTCAAGCGTCTTGAGCGTATGGATTCGCACATGCTGCACTGCTAGCCGTGTTATCTTCATCGCTAGCTCTTCAGTGGCATAATAATATGAATGTAGTTTGGCTCGGGCTGAGCGACTGTCAAGACGCAGGGCGAGAGCTTACCACTAAAGCGGAAGGTGATCGTCTCGCCATCGAGAACACCTAGTGCATCACTAATGTACCGCGAATTGAGCGTAATCTGCCCATCGCTCGAGACCTCAGCTTCCGCCTCGGAGGTATTTTCGCCCAGCTCGGATGCAACAGAGTGGATCCTCAATTTCTGCGCATCATGGTCGGCGGTGAGCGTGACACTGCCACCAGACTCACGCGCAAAGAGCCCTGCCACCTTAACTACGCGCGAGAAATCGCCTGCTGCCAGCGTGACATTTGTCTCAGACTGAGCAGGGATGAGCTGCCGATAATTTGGGTAGGTGCCATCAATTAAGCGGCTCGTAATCTCCACTTCCTCTAACCGAAAGCGCACCTGCGTCTCATCAAAGAGCACCTCCACTTCTTCCGTGCCGTCACTGAGTGAGCGTAGCGCTTCCTGCAAGCTACTCGCTGGTACAATAGCCGCAATCTCACTCTGGCTTGCCATCAAACGCCGCTCAGCCAGGCGATAGCCATCCGTCGCTGCCATATACAGCGCACCATCCACTGTATGCCAATACACACCAGTCAGGACAGGCCGAGTCGTATCATTACTACACGTCACCAAGGTTTGCGCTGCCGCCTGCTTAAAGTCTGCAGCAGCGATACTATAGCGTACTGATTGTTCTTCATCAATCGTCGGTAGCTCCGGAAAGTCATCTGCTACTACGCCGTTAATCGTCGAAGTATACCCGCCAGACGTCAGTGTCATACGCGTGCCATCGGTCTCAAGCTCGATTGGCCCCTTCGGCAAATTCGCCACAAATTCGCTCACAAGCTTGGCTGGCAGGGTAATTACCCCCGGCGTCTCTACTTTTGCGCCAATATAATAGGTAGCGGCAATCTCTAGGTTCGTCGCAGCGAGAAGGAGGCGATTACCTTCGGTGCGGAATAATATATTATTTAAGATCGGCAGGCCAGCTCGGTTGCTCGCAACTCGCCCAACAACCCCGAGCGCTCGTGCAAGATTTTCTTGTGTGACAGACAGTTTCATATCTACAATCCTTTCTTTTTATCTGGTTGATATAGTAATAGGTGCTGTGGAAACTGTGGAAACCATGATGAATAACAGAGGTACGATTTGCTCACTACTTGTGTAAAACGCTGCGATTGCTGACGTGGATAAGCCGGGGAGAAGTGGTGGTTATCCACCAGCCAGTAAGGCTTTCGTATGGTGTGCTTTTGGTGCTGTGGATGACTACTCACGGACTGTCCATGGGTTATACGACCAGCTGTGCACGGCTTTTCCACAGATGTCGCGAAAAAAACACACGGCTTAGGCATAGAGTTTGTCCCGGATGTCAGCGACCTGCTCACGGATGAGGTAGTCAAGCTTGATGGATTTTTCGATTTTTTCGACTGAGTGGATGGCGGTAGTGTGGTCTTTGCGGCCTAGCTCATTGGCAATTTGTGGGAAGCTCATGTGGAGCTCGCTGCGCAGTAAGTACATGGCAATTTGTCGCGGCACGACGATATGCTTAGCTCGCTTAGCACCACAGATTTCTTTGCTATCGATCTGGAAATGGCGGGCAGTTTTGTCGATAATCTGCTTGGCAGTAAGGTGTTGGGGGCGACTACGCCGGACGTTACCAAGCAAACCCTCCGCTGTCATTACGTCAGGAGCGACGCCGCGCATCTCAGCATAAGCAAGAAGTTGATTAAGCGCACCCTCGAGCTCGCGGATATTTGTCTTGACGTTCTTAGCCAGGTATTCCACGGTGTCGCGCTCAAGTGTCACGCCAGCGAAGCTCGCTTTGGTCTCGACGATCGCGCACCGCGTCTCAAAGTCGGGCATCTGGATATCGATCGCCATCCCCCATTCAAAGCGACTGCGCAAGCGCTCCGTCAGGGTAGGGATGCTGTGTGGTGGCTTGTCGCTACCGATGATAATTTGCTTATTAGCCTGATGGAGGGCATTGAAGGTGTGAAAGAACTCCTCTTGGGTCTTCTCGCGCCCAGCAATGAACTGCATGTCGTCGACGATCAGTACGTCGACATTGCGGTACCGGTCAGAAAAACCAGCCTTTTTGAAGCGGATCGACTCGATAAACTCTTTGACAAACGTTTCCGAGCTCAGGTAGGCGACCTTTTTGCGTGGGTCGCGCGCGAGGATCTCATTGCCTACTGCTTGGATAAGGTGTGTTTTACCAAGGCCAACGCCACCGTAGATAAAGAGGGGATTATACTTCGTGCCAGGGCTGTTTGCGACCGCTTGGCAGGCAGTGTAGGCGAGGTCGTTGCTCGAGCCGACAATGAAATTCTGGAAGGTATAGCGCGCATTGAGGCTGGTCGCTGGTGTTGGAGAACTAGAATGTGATGGGGTAGTTGGCTTGCTGATGAGCGCCGCTGCCCGCTCTTCAACGCGGTCGGCTGGCTGGCCAGTGGTTTCGCGGCTAATGACGGTGCGTTTTTTGCCGTGTTTGTTTACCACATAAGCGATACGCGACACCTCAATACCACTATGCTGCAGCGCTTCTTTGACAATGCTATCATAGCGCACTTCAAACTGGCGAATCGCAAAAATATTCGCCACGCCAATGGTAATCACTCCATCTTTATTACTGAGCATCTCGGTATTGGCAAACCACGTCGAAAAAATGCCACTCGGTATCGACACTTCAATCTCACCCAAAACACTCTTCCACAGGCTGTGGTACACTAGCTTTTGCTGCTCCTTGTTTGTTATACAATGACTCCTTTTAGTATAAGAAAAAACCGACTTTTCCACAACCGTGAGAAATACAACAAAGGGACGAGTGCAAGAAGAGCAACAGGGGTGAAGTTTTTCCACAAAAACACACTACCCCTGTTAAAGTGTGGATAACTCGCGAACAAATGTGGATAAACAATTTGGCTATGCTTATGACGGAGGCTACTTGGGAGTAAAAATTCACTAAAAGGGCGAAAAGTTGAAAGATCTCGGGCAATCGCGTATAATAGCAATGATATGCCAAAACGAACTTACCAACCACACTCTCGTCATCGCGCTCGGACGCACGGGTTTCGGGCACGGATTGCTACCAAGGCAGGCCGCAATGTGCTCAAGCGCCGCCGCGCCAAGGGCCGCGCTCGCCTCGCACTCTCGTAGTGTGATGATAGCAAAACGACGAAAATAACCCACTGCTTGGTGGGTTATTTTATCTCTGTCTGTGAGTAGATTTGCTATAATACAGCTATGTTACAGCAACGATATCGGTTTCATGGCTATGGAGGGCTACGCTATTTGTATCGCCATGCGAGTGCCGAGCGTTCGCGCTTGCTGACCATCAAATACGTTGCCAATCGCCGTCGGCGTATGCCACGAATTGCCGTCGTGGTGAGCAAAAAAGTGCACAAATCTGCAGTAGGGCGCAACCGCATTCGTCGCCGTATCTACGAGATTCTGCGCCAGCACGTACCGCACTTTACAGGAGTGTACGACGTTGCGCTGATCATTACCTCAAGCGAAGTACTTACCACGTCGCATGATGAGCTTGCGCTGGTGGTGACAAATCTTCTTGTGCGAGCTGGTATTTGCCCTGGTGATGCAACGCCAAGTGATGAAAGAGATAAGGCAGAATAAAATCTTATATCCTTATATCCTCTCAGTCTTCTTTGCGCAACCTATTTCATAGTACTTTGAGTCAAATCAATACCAAATAGTTCTTTATAAACAGTGGAAGCTAGAACTCAAAATATTTATAAAAAATTCTTTTCTTGTCATTCTATACCAATGAAAGGCAAGCTGAGTGAGCGTTCTTTCCTAGAGCCATAAATACTCTCATATACAACATTAGTAGTGGTCTATCGCATATATCAACGATTGATTTCCAAAAATATTTCGCCACAATTCATCTTCCGTGGCCACCTATGATACAATAAATGCAGTAATCGGAGTCAATATGTTTGAGACAATAATTTTACAGCCCATTTTTAACGCACTTTTACTTATCTATAGTATCATCCCTGGTGGTGACTTTGGTGTGGCGGTGATTCTCTTCACGGTCATCATCCGCTTCTTGCTCTACCCACTACTCAAGCGGCAGCTTCACCAGAGCAAACAGATGCGCAAGATGCAGCCTGAGCTGGCCAAGATCAAGAAAGCGGCTAATGGCAACCGCCAAGTAGAAGCGATGCAGCAAATGGAGCTGTATAAAAAGTACGGTATCAAGCCATTTCGCTCAATTCTACTGCTCTTTATTCAGATTCCGATCTTTATCGGCCTCTACCAGGTAATCATGATCATCTCGCTCCACCGCGACCAAGTGGCGCGCTACATCTACGAGCCACTCAAGAATATCGATGCCATCAAGACCATCATCAACCACCCTGAGCAGTTCAACCACACCATGCTCGGCTTTATCGACCTCACTAAGGTAGCGCTTGGCAAGGATGGTATTGTCTGGCCGCTCCTCGCTCTCGCAATCATCTCAGCCCTCACTCAATACGTGATGACCAAGCAGACTATGCCAACTGGCAAGAGTACCAAGCGTTTCCGCGATATCATGAAGGAGACGGCCGCCGGCAAAGAGGCCGACCCCTCTGAAATGAACGCGGCGATGATGCGTAATATGGCGAAGTTTATGCCAGTGATGATGTTTATGATCATGATGGGCCTGCCAGGGGCGTTGGCACTCTACTACACAGCATCTAATCTCGTAGCGGTAGCGCAGCAGTCATATCTCCTCCGCAAAGACAAGCAAGAGCTTGAAGCAATTGCTGATGAAGTAGATATTATAACGCCTGCCAAGAAAAAAACGACGAAAAAGCGCGCCAAAGCGGCTACAGAAGCCAACATCACACGCATCAAAGCCAAAGAATAACAGAGGAGGAGAACCCGATGGATCGATACCAATCAGTAACATTTGCCCGAGAATATCTCCAGAACATCATCTCATTTTTTGGCGAAAATATTGCGGTATCGGGTGATGACGATGGCGAGGTAATGACACTTCGGGTAGAGTCGTCGGATATCAATAGTATCTTGATTGGCCGTGGGGCAGAGACACTACGGGCACTGCAATATATCGTCTCGTCGGCGCTGCGGGCGCAAAATGCCGCGGTAGTGCGGGTGAGTGTCGATATTGCCGACTACAAAAAGCAGCACGAGGAAAAGATTGCCGACAAAGCCCGGGGTTGGATCGAGCGCGTGCGTGCAACTGGTGAGCCCTACACCGCTCACCTCAACCCAGCCGATCGGCGCATCGTCCACCAAGTTGCTGCCGACGCAGCTGGCATCACGACCATCTCCGAAGGCGAAGGCCGCGAGCGCCATGTGATTATCCAGCTAGAAGAAGCTGAGTAAAAGCTACGCTATGATATATCTTATAACCGGTCAGTGATGGCCGGTTATTTTTGCAATACTACTAAATATCTACTTTATAGTGGCGTGCTAATTCTTGTGCCATTCCACTATTTTTAATAGAATGCGATACAGAGCAGAAGCAAAGTATTAGTATAAAATGACACTACACCTATATAAGGCAAGAGAGAATAGACTCACACTAAGGTGAACGAGACTTTACGACTCTGATACCACAATCACTCAGATTGGCTATAAATAGACTGATTATGATTGCCGTAACGCTTGCTCATATACCGCCAACGTTTCCTTGCCGCAGCGTTCCCATGAGTAGCGAGCAGCTTGGGCTTTGCCTTTGACGATAAGCTCGCGACGGCGCGCTGGTTGGCTGAGGACGCGGTCGATTGCGCTAGCGATGGCATCAACATCGAGTGGGTCGAAGTACTCGGCAGCATCGCCTAAAATTTCGGGCATACACGAGGTATTGCTCGATATAACAGGGGTTGTGCCATACGCCATCGTCTCGAGTGGTGGCAAGCCAAACCCCTCCATCAGTGATGGAAAGACGTATGCCTCGGCTTTGTTAAGCAGCCAATCACGCTGCCCGTCGGGGATAAACCCAGTGAAGTGAATATTGCGATAGCCTTGCTGCTGGTAGTAGGCTTGGTTGCGCTTGGTGTCTTCATTCATTCGCCCTACAAACACCAGGCCAAGGTCAGGCCAGCGACTCAGCAGCTGCTGGTGTGCGGCCGCGAGGCGGCGCAAATTTTTATAATCAGGCTGCTGCCCAACGTAGATAATGAACCGCTTGAAGGGGAGGTCGATATATGGCGTGAGCTGCCCAGGGTGCACCTCGCCTGCCTCGTAGATGACCGAGATTTTGCTATCGGGGATATTGGTAAAGTCTTGGTATTCTTGCTTAGTCGTCTGAGAGATGGTAATGATATGCTCGCTGGTGCGGGCAATCCGCCGAAACACCCAGCGCCCTACCAACTGCTTAAGATGAAACATCAGCCAATTTTTGTCGGAATTGTACGTCTTAAGAAGGGTCATATCGTGCACTGTTGTGACGTGCTTACCTCTGTAAAAGACCGGTTGCTGCGGCATACAAAAATGTACTAGGTCGGGCCCTAGCTCATCTAAGTAGCGCCGGAAGCCAAGTTGCTCTGCTAGCGAATAGTTAGCAAAATCAACCGTACGGATGGTGAAGTTAGGGTTGTGTGGCTGCCAGTAGTCGCGGTCCTTAGTAGGAACGAGGATGCTATAGCGGTTGGTTGTATCAAGCCGCTCCAGCTGCTCGAGCAGCTTCACGACGTATGTGCCCGTGCCAGAATTGATAACGCGGGCGTCGATTGCAATATGAAAACTCATACTTCCTAGTATACAGTCCTCGCACCGAAAGCGCCAGATGGGCACGCGTGTGTCAAGACGGGTGGCATTAAATTTAAAGTAACATCTCTGTAATATTACCCCCGCTCACTACCCCTCCTCAGGAACACTATAAGGGTCGATATCTCCCAGGTGTCGACCTCTTGCGCTGGGCTGAAAACAGATTATTGCAATCTGTTT
>CALISR010000002.1 GCA_938041435.1 uncultured Candidatus Saccharibacteria bacterium | reverse complement strand
TCTCCGTAACACCTTTTATTATAGATAGAAAATTAAATAGTCAACGAAGCTATGAGGTGATCGTTTGTGGGGAAATTGAAGAAATCATTAGATTACTGGAAGCTGTCGATAGCCTCTACCTTGAAACATACGCCAAAGAGAGCATAAGTGAAGAGAATGTGAAGCAACTACGTAGATTAATACGTAAAATACAAAATAGGATGGACACTATAGTAAGAGAATCAAGCCCTCTGTTGACCGATTTTAAGGAGAGAATAGCGTCCCCGTTCGACAGAAGTGCATATCCAGCCTTAACTGATAAGTTTCAGAAGGGGGCGCAATTATCCGAAAGCGACTATCTAGGCGCCTTCAGTCAAATAGAGTCTACAATTAGTGCTTTGAAAACAAAACGCTATAGAATATATCGCTAGCTAAATTAGAGTTGCGTTATTAATCGTCCTTGCGTTTTGTCTTATATTTCTCTAGAGACCCCTCAAAATCAAACCCCTCGCTCTTACTCGCGACATGCGCAAATCGCTGCATAAACTTCAAGAATCCGACCGCGTATTCGCGATTAGCGTTGTCTGGGTCGTGAAGCTCCAGATAGTGGATCGTTTTCTGAATCGTTTCTTCATCTTCGTACAGATGAAGATTCTTTATTGTATCCTCGTCGTTCATAATTATCTCACCTCCATAAATTTATTTAAGCCGATAAAATCTATCAACATTTCCGCCTCAAGCGCAGATGTTGTCCTTCTCATTATCTCACAACTGTTGCGATACGAAAAAATATTTAGGCTGCCTTCGTAAATAATCCGCCTGTCGATGATGGCCAATTTGCGGTGATGTTTTTTGACCGTAAAAAGAACTTCGACGCCCGCTGATTGTAGTAAACTTAGAGACTCTCGGGCTTGTAATTGATATATTCCGTCATGTTCCTCGGGCGGTTTGGTATTAAGTAATATTACCACGCCACGCTTTTTGAGCCAGTGGAGTATTGGAGTGAATTTTTCAACTCGGGCGACTCTAAGGAACGGGCTTTCGATGATAATGCTTTTGCGGGCTTTTCGTAAGTCGCGCATAAACTGGTTGTCAAAAGTATTTTGGTCGTAGAGTTTTGAATCTGGTTTTCGCAAATTAAACATCACGCTCCTCCAAATCTGGTAAATACACCTCGCTGTTTTTAATGACCATACCCAGCTCCTTGAAACGATCCCGCAGCGCAAACAAATCGCGAAAAAGGAGTTCCACATTTATATTTGTAGGCTCACCAATATAGCATGTTATGATACCTTGCCTCGGCGAGGTGTTTTTATTTGCGTGTTGTTTTGAGGTGTGCAGTAAGATCCTAGGTCTCATCACCATCGTGCATAACGGACTGACAGAACAATCAACATAGAGATGGTGACACACTAGGCAAAGATTAGCAGTATTATCACTCTTGGCTAGAGTTATACTCGCTGTGATGGGCTTGCCATGCGAGGGGAGTTATTCCAATACGCTTGTTCGCTATTGCATTCTACATAAAATGTAGTATAATCACCACATGAGAACAGAGAGAGAGAGAGAGCAACAGAAGTAACACACCGCACCCTGCTGAGTATGCAGCGCGGCAGGATAGACTGAAGCGGTCGCTGGAGCTTATCTATACAGTAGCCGAGAGTACGCAGGCGCAAGATATGCTTGGTGTTCTTGCTGTACGCCTAGTGGAGGCGATAGACTATGTGCGATTTCCAATGATTAACCACGATGGCTCTATACAAGAGATTTATCGGTGGGTACAAAAGCCAGTTATTCCGTTAGTGGCGCTGCGCCCTGGTCAAGAAGTGCAGCTATCGATGGTAGGTATTACCGATCGACAGTACTTTGGGGCTAAAGAGCAAAATAATATTCATCCGATAGCACAAAATCAGATCACTCGCCACTTTTATAATGGAAAGACATCTGCAGCAAAACATAATGAAAAATTTAGTATAAGCAAGGGTGCTAGTGGATCGACGTATACAAAACGATTCCCAATATTCATTGATCATCGTAAGAAAGGTAGTCCTGAGGTTGGAGCTGTGTTTGGTCAGCCTAGTGTAGCAGTCGATTATACTAGTGACAGTAACCCCGAAGATATATTATCTCATGAGCTAACTCATGCACTAGATATACTTGATGACCCAGTATGGCTCATGCAGCGTAACGAACCAAGAGAGAAACATACGTTAAGAAGAGAGTTACGAGGCTACGCCGTTGGTGCTCGAATTAGTCTATTAATTGCACAACGTCAAGGATTGAATATCATTGACGATGAGGAGTACTTTCGCAGCGTAGGTTTGTCTCACCACATTGAGAGAATACGAAACAGAATTAATGGCCCGATTGATTCCCCAAATGCTTTTGATCCAAACGACGAGATCATGCAGACACTAGATAGGGATGGGCTAAGCCGTATGTGGGATAAGAACAAGCGTAACGTTAAAAACGTTAGCTCTTCTTCATCCCCGCAATAATCTCCAGCAATCGCCGTGGGGTGATCTCGGCTTTGATGAGGTAGCCGTCTACGCTAGCTTGGAGGGCGAGGCGGGTGGATTCGTCTTGGTCGAAGTTGGTCATGATGACGATCTTCGTGCCAGCGATGTGCTGCGGCTCGGCGCGCAGTGCCTGGAGGATCTCGCTGCCGCGCTTCTCGGGGAGCATGATGTCGAGCAGGATGAGGTCGTAGTGGTTGTTGCGTGCTGCCACGAGGCCATCTGCCCCGTCGATGAGCCAATCTACCGTGTAGCCCGCTTTGCGGAGGCTGCGCACGTACATTTCGCCGATGAAGCGATCGTCTTCGATGACGAGAATTGTTTGAATTGCCATAATCTCTCTCCTCCTACCTCTGTTATCCCTTATACATCGTGTGATTTTTTATCCAGCCGCTGCCGCTGGTGATGAGCTGACTATTGCTGCCATCAGTGATTTTGTCTGCTACGCTGGCGTAGGTGGGGATGGTGATCGTGAAGGTGGAACCCTCCCCTTCGCGGCTTACCACGCCAATCTGCCCACCGTGTGACTCGACGATCGCCTTGCTAATGTAGAGCCCAATACCCGTGCCAGCTACGGTCTCGCGGCTGCGGTGCGAGCGGTAGAACTTATGAAAGAGATTGCCCATCACATTGGCGGGGATGCCGATGCCGTGGTCTTGCACCTTGATGGCGACAAATGCACCGTCTTGCACGGCCGAGACAGCTACGAGCCCGCCTTCGTTGCTATATTTGAGCGCGTTATCAATGATATTGCTCAGCACCTCAGATAGGCTTGAGCGATCGGCTGCAATGGTGGGCAGCGTGGTGGGGATATCTACCGTGAGCTGGCGACCTTGGGTGGTGGCACGCAGCTGCATGTCGTCGCGGATGATATTGTAGATGCTGCTAACTGACTCTTCTGCTAGGTGAACGCGGAGATGGCGGCGGTCGAACTTGCTAGCATTAAGGATGTTGTTGACATAGCCGCTGAGGCGATTGGCCGAGACAACGAGCCGCCCTAGTAGCTCGTGCTGGTCGCCAGTCAGCGCTGGGCCAACCTCCTCAGTGAGGACATCCAGATAGCCACGAATAACGGTGATGGGCCCGCGCAGCTCGTGAGCGGCAAAGGCGATGAAATCGAGGTCATCATCCTCGGGCTGGTAGAGGGTGGTGCGATCGTGCAGTACTAGTATAACCTCAGCACTGCTCCCCTTCTCATAATTGGCCGTAATGTCGAAGATGCGCCGCCCAGGCTCACCCACCAGCTTGTTTGCAATGCGCAGCCAGGTCTTCTCGGCATGGACAGCGCTGCGGTGGCAGTGTGCGAGCCACTCCGTCAGACCATCGCCTGGCTCGAATAACAGCTCGAGCTCGGCCGCGCCATCATGGCTCTGGCGCAGTGGGGTGTGGCGGTTGTGGTAGCGTACCTGCCCCTGGCTAGTGAGAATGGCAATGCCAGCACTGGTTTGATCAAGCGCGGCCTCGATCTGGGCAGCTTGTGCTTGAGCCTGGCTCGGCGGGTTTTGGCCAGCTAGTGCGGCCGTTTGGTAGATGTATTGCAGCAGCGGCTTGAAGCCATCGCGCTCGAAGTGTGCTGCATTGGGGTTGGGCGGTGTAATGGTACTAGGCTCGCCTGCTACATGGCTGAGAGCATGTGTGAGGTCTTTAAGCGGGGTGAGTAGCTGCATGAGCAGGAAAATATTGAGCGGGATACTCGCCAGCACTACCACCATAATAACCAGCCAAAACTGCAGCTGGCTAGGGCTTAGGCCAATCATCCACAGTGTACTTGCCACGAGCCCGGCAATAGTGCACTGCATCAGGATACTCGCACCAATAGCACGGCGACTATAGTGAGGCCAATACTGTTTAATAAGGGTGGGTGGACGATGAGGTGGCAATGGCCGGGCTGGGCCTATTGCTGCCACGACACGCTCCCTGTGCCGCCAGGTACTGCCGCTATCCATGTCTGGCCGCGGGTGAGAGCGATTGCCTTGCCATTGGCATCACGTAGCTCGAGTGGGCTGGTACGGTCGGTCTTGCGCCATATTCCCTCTACTACGCTGCCGTTTTGGAAGATGGTTGCTTTGCCTTGGCCAGTGGTGATAATATTCTCGCGCGTGCCATCCTCTTGCACGGTGGTCTGCTGGACGGTTAGTGCCACCACAACGCTGGGCGCAATCTGCCCTTCCTCACGGTCCAAGCTAGCCTCGCCACCGATGCTACGCTGGTAGGTGTTGGTGCTAGCATCGTATTGGTAGCGCGTGTTGTAGCGGGCGGATTTGCCAAAATTGATGACGGCCACAGTGGCGGTCGCAGGGTTAGCTGGCTTGCCATCGGCCCGGGCAAGGGCGATCTTGACAACAGACTGCTTGTAGCCTTTGCTGCTATTGAGGTCATCCAGCCGCTCGGCACTGGTGTAGACATTGTGCGGGGCACGGCGGTCAGTAGCACGCCAATAGCTGCGCTCATTAAAGAACTGGTCGATATCGCGGTAGGTACCATTGCGGATCTCTTGCAAGGCGTGCGAGCTACCTCCCACATGAGCTACGCTGGGCTGGTATGGTGCGAGCCAGTCTATGTAGTATGGCCGCAGGCTGCGCACTGGGCCAATCATCGTTGGTTTGTTTTGCTGGTACAGTGCGAGAAAGCGAGTGATACCTGCCTCGGCAATTGCCTCGTACACCACCTCAGCCTGCTTGACGCCCGACTGAGGGCGAGCACTGGGGCTATTCTCCAGCATCACTGCAGTAACGGGCTTGGTGGTGGCCGCTTGGTCGGCTACCTTGAGGCCAGTCAAGGGCGAATAATACACCTCTGGGGCTTTGTGCGCCACCACAACGGGGGCGGGTTTGGTCTGGCGAGGCTTATTGAGCAGAGAAAATGACGCCATAGCTCCCGCAAATACCACCAATACCCCACCAATCACCATCACAGGCATGCGGTGCTGCCCCACAAAATGCCGCAGCCCCATAAAGTGCCGTCCATGCCGCCGCAAACGTCGACGCTGCGCCCGACCGCCAAAAGCTGCCGGTGGTGTATTCTGTGGTGAACTCATCTTATGGCCATTATACCATGAGCGGATAGCGATGAATGAGGAATTTTGCAGCAAAAGGCTACCTTGGGCTTGACCACTGTACGGTGTAAGTATTTTTACTCTTGCGCTTCTCTGCTTGTGTTCTATGGGTAAATGAGCATTGGTATTTACTTTGTGTGCTGTATCTTTTTGTAGCGGTGGGTGATGAGGAATTGCGTAAGAGCTGCATGGCGAAGATAGATACATCGACACCTCGAGCGCATGCGATCAATTACCCAACAAACCCCTTGGCAAATCCGCAAAAATAGCCTACAATGAATAACCATTAACGGATAATTTGGGTGAGGAAAATGACACGACGACACGAGAGCGACAGTACAGATAATGGTAGAGACAGCAGCACTATACCACCATCACGACAGACTGATGAAGGTCAATCACCCCAATCGCCGCAACAAGCGAGCGGCGGAGATTGGCGTGTGGGGCAGGCGCAAGAAGAGGCGTTTTGCCCGCCATCTAAGGTAATAGAAGCAATAACGCAAGCTGCTATGAGGGGTGGCCTCGGTATTGGTAACGTCCCTTATACTCACTTCCCTGGTTATCATGATACAAAGTCTCGTGTAAAGTCACCGTAATCAGTCCTATTAGGCGACGTACCTCCAGCAAAGTAGCTGTGCAGTACTTCCCTTCTCGTGGCATAATCTCGCTTGATTTGAATAGCTAAGTCTTCACTTTCTCTATCTTGACCTTGTCGTTTGTTTAGGTTGGACACGACGATAATTCGTGATCAACTTCTACCCCTGTTATTGCTATTATTTTTTGCTTATGACGCAATTATTTGTTCAAGTAAAAACCGGCTGGGAGAGCCGGTTTTTGTGTGATGCGTAGCGTGTTATTATCCAAGATACTGCTCAATTCGCGCCAACGTCCGCTCCTTGCCAAGCAGCGCCAGCGTGTCATTTAGCTGGGGGCTAAAGGGTGCCCAGGTGGTGGCGATGCGGATGAGGCTAAAGAGCACGCCCGGCTTGTGGCCAGTGGTCTCGAGGAGTTGATTAAGGGTGTCTTGAATGGCGCTTGGTGTCCATGTGTGCTGCTGAGTCAGAGCGGCGTGGGCCGTGGCGAGGAGCTCTCGGCGCTGCTCATCCGTCAGTTTGCGCAGAGGCTTGTTGGTGGTAATGAGCTCTTCGTTGATGGTGGGCTCTTCGAAGAAGTAGCGGCTCAGCATTGGTAGCTCGGCCAAGGTCTTGAGGCGGTCTTGCACCAGGGCAAGCACATGTTTTTTGTACGATTCGTCGGCGCTAGCGGCGCTGGCTGGCCAATAGTGCTCGACCCGGCTGTAGAGGTCATCGAGCGATAAGCGGCGGATCCATTGGCCGTTCATCCACAGGAGGCGCTTTTCGTCGAAGCGGGCACCACTGCGCTGGACGCGCTCGAGGCTGAATTTCTCGATCAGTTCCTCCTTGCTAAAGATCTCTTGCTCGGTGCCATCATTCCAGCCCAGCGAGGCGAGGAAGTTGAGCATTGCCTCGGGCAAAATACCATCGGTGCGGTAGTCGGTGACGCTCTTGGCACCATCGCGCTTGCCAAGCTTTTTCTTGCCATCGGGTGCCATGATGTGTGGCAGGCAGGCCAATACTGGTGGCTCAAGCTCTAGCGCATCGTATAGGCTGAGGTAGCGTGGAATGCTGGAGATATACTCCAGCCCGCGGATGACGTGGGTAATGCCCATCTCGGCATCGTCGACGATGTGAGCGAAGTTGTATGTTGGGTAGCCATCGGCCTTGATGAGGATGAAGTCATCGAGCGCTTCTGGCCCAGCAGAGAGCTCACCCATCACAGGATCGTGCCAGGTGTAGCGCTGGGGATCGGCCACCTTAAAGCGCAGTGGCTGGGTGCCATCCCACTCTGGTGGATTGGTTGGGCGATAGTCGCGGTATAAGAAGGCCTTCTTGGCAGCCCGAGCTTCCTCACGAAAACCTTGGACTTCCTCTGGGGTGTAGGGGTCGGCATAGGCGAGGCCTTTGTCGATGAGCTTCTGTGCCCAGCGGTGGTAGATGGCAAGGCGCTCCGACTGATGGTACGGCCTAGCCTCACCGCCAACGCGTGGGCCTTCGTCCCAGTCTAGCCCAAGCCAATCCAGTGTATCAAGAATCAGATCCTCCGCTCCAGGCACAAAGCGAGCGCGGTCGGTGTCCTCAATGCGCAAGACGAATTTTCCACCTTGCTGGCGCGTGAGCAGCCACGGAAAGAGCGCTGCGCGCACATTACCCACATGGATATACCCCGTGGGGCTGGGTGCAAAGCGGGTGCGAATGGTAGTGGCATGCGAAGATGGTGTGTCGTTACTCATATGGATAAGTATAGCAGATGAACCACATGACAAAGAATAGCATGATTTTGGCCATAGTCTACACTTCTCCCATCGCTCCCTCCTCCGGAACGCTATAAGGGTCGACACTCCCCGAGTATCGACCTCTTGCGCTGGGCTGAAAACAGATTATTGCAATCTGTTTGCACACTCCATCGGATGAAGTGATGGGAAAAGTGTAGACCTCTCAAGAGATTCACATACTCGCTGCAATCCGCTCCACCTGCTCGCTCGACAGGGGTGCATTGCCCTTGATGGTGTAGAGAATGCCGCCATTGACCCACGCGGCGGCGTTGTGGGTGCTATAGATAGTAAGGCCATGGCTGGTGGTAGTGGCGAAGTTGCGGCCAAAGCTGGGCAAAACGTAGTTGGCCAGGACAGCGCTAGAGTCCCAATCTGACCGGCTCTGCGTGAGAGTAAAGGTGCCTGGGCCGGCGTTGGCGGCGAACTTCATTAAGACACTCCCCTGCTGCTGCGATATGCCGCCCGCCAAGCTATAGCCACTCGGCTGATACGACGGGAACGATGCATTAATGCCAGCCTGAGCGGCGGCCATACGAGTAGCAATGGCAGGCATGTTGTGGTATGTCAGGTAGCCGCCAAAGGCAAGCAATGCCACCATTGCTCCAGCAATACTAAGCCGCCGACCCCAGTGGTGCACCGCTGGCTGCCGAGCCGGTGGTGGTGCAACGCTGGTTGTGGGTTTGTTGGTGCGGCGTTTACTAGTGAAGAGCCTGCGATGCTTGGATTTGGGCGCAGCTGCCGACTTCTTACTCTGCTGAGTAAGAACGCTGCGCGGCAGTGCGCCAACGGGGATGTTCTCCGTCGTAGTGAGCTCTGGCTCAGCGGGTGGCCACCACACCTCACCCTGTGGCATCCCAGAAGGCTGCGCGACTAGTGGTTGGGCGGCAAGCTCGGCGAGATTGAGTGTGGGTAGGCCAATTGGTATAACTGGCTGCGTGGCCTGGGTTTGCGTCTGCTCGACTTGCTCGGTGGCAAGCACGCGTGCCAGTTGTGATGGCGGTGGCGTGTTATGGCGCTTAGCGGCACTGGGTGGTTCTACTTCTGATGGTACGAATACAAAATCCATACTGCGTGGCGCGCCAGGCTGGGTGGACGTCTGCTGCGCAGTGCGGTGTGGGGTTTGCGCACGGGGCGATGAGAGTCTTGTTGGCTGAGCTGAGAGTGGCGAGATCGTCACGGGTTGTCGCTTCCGTAGCTGGCGCGGCGAGCCAGGTCGAGATGATGTAATGGGTTGCACTGCCACTGGCCGATGATGTTTGGTGATGTGCGCAGCTGGTGCTGTGGCGCGATGTGTTGCCGTTGTTTTTTGCGGTGCGGCTGCATGGAGTGTGGCCAGCTGGTGCGCGGGGCGCGGCGGAGTGGTTTGAGTGGCCCTCGTAGATGCTCGTGACTGGTTCTTTACGGGTGATTGCGGCGTCGCTGTGGCCGCCTGAGTTGTCTGTACTGCCTTGGTTGCCGGGATGATTTCTGAGATATGCTTCTGAGCCGCCTTGACTGCTGTAGAGCGAGCGCGCGGGGTATGAATGATCTTTAGCTCAGGCCCGTATAGTACAGGCTGCCGCTCTGATTTGCTTGTGCGATGCAGCCCTGGCCTCTGTATATCTTGACGAATGGCAGTCTGCCCAGCTGCCTGTTTAGACACTTGTCTACCACGTGTGACCGTCGTATGACGCATAATAAGTATATCCCCCTTGTTCCCTCTTTGATCGTATAATACTCCAAGCATAAGGGGTTTTGCAAGAGGTGGGAGCTGTTTTGTATAAAATCCCTCGGGACAAAATAAAATACATGAGCCTGCTGCAAGGTTGAACTAGATAGGCAACACATCCTACCTCCCTCCAGCCATGGTATAATGTTGTCATGGATACGAAGCAACGAAAGCGACGCCAACGCGTCCATCTGACATTGATCTATAGCATGATGGTGCTGACTGTTCTCTTCACTGTCGTGATTTTTGCCTATGCAATACAGGGGTACCGGCTCAATTGGTCGAGTGGTAAGGTTGTGCAGGGTGGCCTGGTGCAGTTTGACACTCACCCTGATGGTGCCCAAGTGACGGTAGACCAAACTCGCCTAAGCAACGAGACGCCTAGTAAGCTTACCCTCTCGGCTGGCCAGCGCAACGTTACTATTCAGCGTGAGGGTTACCGTGACTGGCACAAGACGGTGGATGTGAAGCCTGGCAGTGTGCTGTGGCTCGACTACGCTCGGCTCATTTCCAGCAACCCCAGCCACAAGAATGTTGCAACCGCTAGTGGTGCGTCAAGCGCCATTGCTTCAGGTAATAATCGCTACCTCGCCTTCACTCCGTCTGCGCACAAGCCCACCGTTACCCTGGCTGACCTCAGTGGTGATAAGCCACAGACGACGAATATCACACTCGACAGCGCGCACTACACCGCGCCAGACAATGCTGAGCACCAAGCCTTCACCCTCGATTCGTGGGACAAGGATAACCGCTATGTGACGATCAAGCACACCTACAATGGCGATAAAACCGAGTGGCTCGTCCTCGACACGCAGAGTAGTCACAAGCTCGAGAATGTCACGCGGCAGCTTGGCGTGGATGTTGATGCTGCTAAATTCTCGCAGGGCGACAGTCGTAAGCTCTTTGTCCTCACTGGTGAGGGCGACCTGCGCCAAGCAAGTCTCGGTGACACGAAGATCACAGGCCCACTCGTTAGTAACGTGGCTGAGTTTGCGCTCTACAGCGACACTACCATCACCTACACGACTAAACTCGACCACACTAGTAAGCAGCGCACTGCTGGCTATCTCACTATTGGCACCACCAAACCTCGCACCGTCCGCAGCTATGCCGATGATGGTGTGGCGCCACTGCACTTCCGTATCGAGAAATATTACGACAAAGTATACTACGTGATCGCCTATGGTGAGACGGCTGAGATTCTCAGTAGCACTTCGCATGCCGCAAGCGATTCGCGTACGGCAAGTAGCCTCAAGTCTGTCGCCAGCCTCAGCATGCCAGGTGGCATTAGCCATGTCGATTTCTCACGTGGTGGACACCGCTTCGCCTGTGTGTATAACGATGCGAGCCTCATGACATACGACCTCGAGCTACTTAAGTCCTCCACCATCAAGCTCCCTCAGCCACTGACGCGCGATATTAACTGGATTGATGGCTACCACTTCACCTTCACACACGGCGGTGTGCACCTCTATGACTTTGATGGTGCTAACCAGCAGCGCATCACCACCTTGGCGCTCGACCTCCCTGTTGTCCTCTCGCAAAACCAGCGCTATCTCTATAGCTTCGTCAAGACGAAGGATGGCGTGGCGCTGCGCCAGACGAAGATCGTGAACGATAACTAGGCATTACCACAGCCCTTGACAGTACCGGTTATAGGCTTGCTGTTGTTAGCGGGCCATGCGCATAATTAACAAAAATCAAAAAACATAGCCCACCAACCATGCTCAAACTGAACCCGGATTAATTACTCAATCCGAGAGTGCGCTTAAGGGCACTACGATCAGATTGGGTCATGGCAATAGTCGCAAGATTCACGATATATTCACCAAGATAACAGGGGTAGCTAGAAGGTTTGTTAACCAATAATCGTTGTGATTTTTACATACTTTTCTTATTGCTATAGCGCTGTGTAGTTTGGCAATGTACTCTCATATTCGCATATCTCTTTGTGATAGCACACTTTCCTTCGTCTTTATACTGCTACGCTAACTACCAGAATAGCCAGTGAGAAATATCGCACTTTCAAGCGTAGATGCCACACTGGTTTATAGAGCCAGCTTACCGCCCTGAAAACAGGTTGCCGACCCGTTGGACGAAGGTTGGTGAGTTGCCTGGCATGGCACTCTTGCTGTTGCTGCCACTGTTGGTAGTGGCCTGAGATGCTTCTTTTTTGGCGGAGGATGGGTCGGGGCTGACTTGCTCGGCCGTGACGAGTAGACGATTGAGATCGGTACCAAGCGGCACACAAGTAATGAGCGTCATAGTTGGCTTGGTGGCATTGGTTTGCAGCGCGTGCACATCAGTTGGCTTGACGACTTGCGAGCCAGTGACAGTATAGGTGTAGCGCTTGCCGTTGTAATTGACGTAGATATTATCGCCTTTTTGCATTTGCTCGAGCCGCGCGAAGATAAACTTGTACTTGCCATTGTCAAGCCAGTCGTTGCTCGAGTGGCCTGAGACAACGAAATTCCCCACCTCGCCGGGCTTCGCATTGGCACCAGGGATGTTGAACCACACCACACCCTTGTCCATAGCGGCATTGAGCGAGGCTTGACTGGCAGCGTTGGCGTCCCACACGATGGGCACGTCTACTGCGATCTTAGGGATGATAAGCTTGGGATCTGGGCCAACGTTGGTCGAGTCGTATGGGCTAATGATATAGCTCTGGGCATCGAGGTCGCCTGGCGAGGTATAAGCAGCAACGTATGAGAAAAAGACCCGGTTGTACTGCAATGCCAAGAATAATACCATGACGGAAATACCAGCTACCGCGGGGATGAAGTGTCGGCTATGGCGGACTTTGTTCGCACCGTTGCGGATCGAGCTCAGTAAGCGCGAGCGCAGGTCGCCCATTGCTTGGCTTTGGGTGAGCTCTTCTGGCTCATCAGTGGTGGCTGTGGTGGTATTAGGCGTATCGACGTCGTGAGCTTTGGCTTGCTCAGCGAGGCGCTCCTCAGCCTTCTTGACTTGGCCTAGATAGTAGCGTTCATAATACTGCTGATAGTAGTTTTGCCAAGCACTGTGATATTGCTGCCAAGCGGCCTTTTGGTTGGCGGTGGGCTGGCGTGGTGCACCGGCAGGGCGCTGGCTGTCCGGTTGCTGCGGCTGATGCGCGCTCGCTGCTGGCTGCTCGGTGTGGTTGTCTTGAGATGAGGGTTTTTGCTGCGCGTCAGCTGTTGATGAAGTGGCTGTGCGAGTTGGTGAGGGTTGGGATTGCGCCGATGTGCCAATGTAGTGCGCCTGTGGGCGGCTACGCGGCGTGATAGATGAGATATCGCGCTCACGAGTCGTGGGTGCTGAGTGGGTATTTGACGCTGCAGCCGCTTGGCTCTGACGCCACGCGTGCGCACCTGGACGGTAAGCCGTCTGGCTGTGCTGAGCGCCGCCTACTGCGTGCCGCACCACTGGTGCATGGCTGGCTGGTTTGCTCGCAAGGTTTGGAACTGAGAAGGTAGCCGCCTTGGTGCTCGTGCTGGGCGCTGGCTGGCGAGTCGGCGCATTACCAATGATGGGCTGCATAGTTGGGCGGTTTGTGTTGCCGCTACTGTTTGACGTATTGTATAGTGCATCAATTTGCCCACGCACCTCACTAAGCCGTGCATCGCGGCTCTGCGATGATGAGTGCCCTCGTGATGTTGTGCGTGACGAATCTTGTGGCTGCATAACTACTTCCAGTATACAATATTAGCTTTGATATACCAATATATCGCTTGCGTTTCAAAGCCTGCCCTCGATAAGAAGTTACCTGCCCGTGCTCACGCTCTCGAGACCGATATATTCGAAAAATAAGAGTTATTAATCAAAAAAATAAGCCGACATCGCGGCTTATTTTTCGGAAAACAGTTGAATAAACACTGGTACCGCGGGCCGGACTTGAACCGGCACGTCCGAGTGGACATCAGATTTTGAGTCTGACGTGTCTACCAATTCCACCACCGCGGCGTGTGTAAGATCAGTTACAGCCCTATCCTGCAACTTCCGTTAGTATAGCAGATTGCGCTGTACTTGACTAGCCTCTTGCCCAAGGCTCTATGGAGACATGCCTATGTGGTCATTCTCTTCATTCAATACGACTCCTCGCCCATCCTAAATGATTAGACAACTGGCGATAAACAAGCAAGAGAAAATATGGCAAAAAGCCGAGCAATATCACATAGCCGCCCAACAGGCGAAAGCACCAATCGTACGATATATGTTTGTAAACACAATACCATCGAACATTGCTTGCACGCAATGACGATATAACAGTGGCTATAATTATATTTTTATGGTAGAACAACATTCACAAAATATAGATTTAAGCATAAGCACAATATATGAAAAAGTATTGTTGACAAAAAATAAAGGACATGATAACCTCAACACATAACGTCTAATTAATGACGAGGAGGAAAACAAATGAACAAACTAGCAAAATCGTTTGTTGCACTCGGTGTTGTCGCCGGCGCAGCAATCGGTAGCTTGTGGGTAGCACAGCCAGCATCGGCAGCGATCTCAACAAGTTGTAGCAAATTTAACGTCGTAGAGTGCGGCACGAAGGATGTACAAACCCTGCGCAGCACCTACTCGAGCCGTGCAGAAATCCGCCAGCTCTACACCCAGTTCGGTATTACCGAACAAATGATCAACGGTGCCAACATGCAAGAAGGTACGGTTGATGCTAACGGTAACATCATCGTTGGCGGCCGGGTTGTTGCCACAAGTGCTCGTACCCTGCAGGCCAAGGCTGGCACCAACCAAAAGAAGCCAGAAGGCCAACGCGCTGCTGGTGGCCACACATACTACCAGTACCCAACGGGCGACAGCTTCATCTTGGGCAAGACAACCTTCAACATCTACGCATGGTTCGACAACAACGGTAAGTTTATCGCTGGTGTCATCAAGGACTGTGGTAACCCTACCTGGGGCACCCCAACTCCCCCACCAGCTAAGCCAAGTCTGACCTGCGACGCATTGCAAGCTACCCAGGTTTCGCGCAACGAGTACCAATTCACCGCCAAGGCAACCGCTAAGGAAGGTGCAAAGATCGCTACGTACAAGTACGACTTTGGTGACGGCAAAACTGCCACCGGCGGCGCAACCGTTCGCCACACTTACGCCAAAGAAGGCACATACACCGTTAAGATGACCGTGGTTGGCAACGAAGGTGGTAGCACCAACGTTGAGAAGACCAGCCAGGACTGCCAGGTTGTTATCAAGGTAACACCTCAGCCAAGCATCCAGGTGTGTGAGCTGAGCAGCAGCACCATCATCACTATCAAAGAAAGTGAATTTGACGCTACGAAGCACTCAAAGAACGTCAAAGACTGCGACAAGATGAAGGTCTGTGAGCTGAAGACTGGTGCTATTGTCACCATCAAGGAAAAAGAATTCGACGAGAAGAAGCACTCAAAGAACACTGCTGACTGCGACAAGGTCAAGGTCTGCCGCATCTCTGACAAGAAGATCGTCGAAGTTCGCCGCAACGAAGTAAGCAATGACTACACCACCGACATGTCGAAGTGTGAGCAAACTCCTCCTTCAGTAGTTGAGTTGCCACACACCGGCTTGGGCGGTACCCTCCTGCCGCTGGCTGGTATTGGTAGCCTCACTGCTGCAGGTGCCGCTTACTACGTAAGCCGCCACCGCAAATAAATAACCGTTTGCGGATAACCAAAAATCACCCGTTTTGCATGGACGGGTGATTTTTATTGGTTTGGTTTTCGAAGGGAACCGATTGGCCCAATATAAGCTGCGCGTCCTCTTTTCTTTTTGATTGGTCTCATCTGTGGGATTGTGGAGTGAGAGTTGCTCTGATGAGACGTATTAAGCTTCTCTGTCTCTTCCTCTCAGCCACTCCTAGGCCGCAAGAGAAGGCCGGTCACGCATATGTGAGTGCAATCTGTCTGATCTTCCTGTACTGGTGGTGCTCTATGCTAGTCAGTGGCAGGATATATATTTTGCTGGAATAATAGAGAAAGGTAGGTAAACATATGTTTTACATCGTAGCTTCTAGATGGTAACACGAGTAGTTTGATTGGTTCACTCCTCCTCAATAGAGGCTTAATATAGGCCGTAGTTAGCTTCTGTAGATATAGTTCAGCTAATGATGACGGTGTCCAATGTCTCCTCAAGGTATTCCATCTACACCCCCTACTCTATCCCACTATACTCTTGGATAGGAGATGCTTTCTACGCGGTATGGGATCTTCATACAGGCTGGGGCGGTGGTGAATAAGGCAAGTGATGGACTGCGTAGCAACACACAAAACAAAGTGAGCAGTATGAGGATGCACTGAACACGCTCATTACTCATGTATCATAGTTGACGCAGTACACAAACTAGTGCGAACAAATATAATACTCAGCTGCTTTTTACTCTATAGTGCAAGAGAAAATAGGCGATCTACTATGACTGATACGCTAAATATTACAGCAAAACATGGTATGAGTACTTGATTTCCAGTATAATAGTGCTATTTATGTTCTATAAATAAGATATATAATGCTGGTATTCGTGCAAGTATAGCACGCCATGTAATAAGAGAGTTTGATATAGTATTTGGCGGTGTTTTATGCTTGTGCTAGTTTTTTGTCCAGCAGAATAACAGAGGTCGTGGGCTCATGTGACGCAAACATTTGTTCATGATTTGTGCTTCGTATGATCTGAACACAAAAAGCGAACAATATAATAATAGCGCTGTGCATCGCGTGCAAATCTCTTTTTTCGCTCTTCCCTTTCGGTATTGGTTTGGTAGGATATAAAATCCCACTACTTGAAGTGGTCTCATCGGTATATTTATCGTGCTTAAATATGCCTGTCGTTTGTCATTCAAGCAAAAAGCAGATCATAGAAATGTTGCTCGTGCTCTAGGGCTTGAGCGACTCTTATACTTCCCTTCACTAGCCAAAGAGATGAAGAAGAAAATACAAATAGCTATAACAAAAGTTCCGGAGTCGATACCTGATACCTATTCCTTCCCATCTAGCAGGCTAGCTGTTGCTGCCTGGAGGGGTGTCGCTGGGTTCCACATAGTGTATGCGGCAATGCGTGTTGGTACAGTGCCTTGCCAAAGTGCCATTGGCTGCGACCACGGTGTTGATGTAACGGTGCCGTGTTGAGCGATGAGGATGGTGTCGGCGTGGAAGGTGGCGAGGGTCAGTGGATAGGTGATGGTGAACTTGTGCAACGTCTCAACCAGCTGGAGGAGCGGCATCCGGAAGGTGAGGATCTTGGGGTAGTACAGGGCGCGGAGGAACTTTTGGACTTGTGAGAATGATGCGACGATGATGATGTTTGACTGGCTGGCAAGCTGCGGGGCACTTGGCATAAGCAAATCGACCGCGTCGCGGCTGATAATGAGTGGTGTGGCAGTCTGGCTCACGAGCTTTTCATAGACAATGGCAGTCTGGCTGTTGCGGCCTGCGTCGCCAATGAGGAGGAGTGCGTCGGCCCAGCCAGTGAGGGCTTGCAGCTCTGGCCAGGCTTCGCTGCCTAGGCTGCCACTGCTGTTGCTTGCGGCAAAAATCGTATCTGTCACGCTGGCAGGAATAGTGCCACGTAGGGCATCTGGCAGCACTACGCGCGCCTGCCCTACCCCTGTAGTGAGCGCAGTGGTATAGCTATGTTCGATAGCACGAAAGCTCAGTCGGTTGCCGCCAATAATACCTAGTTTGCCCGCTTGCGCCCGCTGCTGAGGCTTGTTCCAGGCGATGTCTGGGTAGAGCGGTTTGGCCGGCGTTTGCTGCTGCCAGTAGGGGATGTTCATGCGCAGTCACCTCGCTCTGATGGGTGGAGACAATACAGGGAGAAAATACTCAGCATAGAGCTATTATACCGCGAAGGAGGTGGTACTTGCTATGCATTGCTGCTGAAGTGATATCTTGCTTGCATTAGTGCGCCGCGATCTTTAATATACAATGTCGAAGTACTGGCGCAGCCTGGAGCGTGTGAAAAACGTGAAAAAGAAAAAGCCCAACCTAGGAGCTTTACATACTCTGGTGAGAGTAGTGCTGACGACTAGGTTGGGTAGAAGGAGATAGGAAGTTAGGGCGCAGAGGGTGTGCAAACGTGTGCTTGCGCACCCTCTGCTGGTTGTTCATCCGTCGATCATGGAGATCACCTCCCCTCTCTTCTAGACTCACTTCTCGCTGGATTGCGAGAAGCTAATATATATCAATATATGAGGGGTGCGTCAAGGCTTTGTTGTGCGCTTATCACGACCTTAACCTACGCTACAGGCTCATCCACTGTAATACTAACCGGGCAGTGGTCGCTGCCCATTTGGCTGGCGTGGATGTGGGCGCTGGTGATGCGCGGGGCGATTGCGCGTGATGCCAGCCAGTAGTCGATCCGCCAGCCTACGTTGCGGGCCCGGGCGTTGGCCCAGTGTGTCCACCAGGTGTAGGCATCGGTTTGACTGGGGTGAGCAGCGCGGAAGGTATCCACAAAGCCAGCGTCTAGGTAGTGCTGGAAGCCAGCGCGCTCTTCGTCTGTAAAGCCATGCTTGCCCCGGTTGGCGCGTGGGTTGGCAAGGTCTATTGGCTGGTGGGCGACGTTCATATCCCCGCAGTACAGCACCGGCTTGGCTGGGCCGTACTGGCCGGCCTCCAGCCCCTGTAAGTACGCCAGCATACAGGGGTCCCAGGCCTTGGCGCGCAGGGCGAGCCGGCTTAAGTCCCCTTTGCTATTGGGTGTGTAGCACGTCACCAGCCAAAAGCTGGCAAACTCCGCTGTAATGACGCGGCCTTCATCGTTTGGGCTGCCGTAACTATCTGCCGCCAGCTGGAACTGCTCTACCAGCTCGGCTGGCAGGCCATCGCGCCACTGCAGCGGTGCGGTTTTGCTAAAGACTGCCGTGCCGCTATAGCCCTTCTTGGCCGCGCTATAAAAGTGCTCGTGGTAGCCCGGCAGGTCCAGCTCCACCTGCTGGCGCTGTGCTTTTGTCTCTTGCAGGCACAGGATATCGGGGTTATGCGCCGCCATAAAGCGGGCAAATTCGCCCTTGTTTATCACCGCACGAATACCGTTGACGTTCCAGGAGTAGAGATTCATAAGGATAGTATAGCAGATAGTGATATACTGGTATATTACGAGGTATGTAATTACACACAAGCGCAAGGTAGTCTGATCTATTGCGAACTTTACCTAGAAGCACAGACGTAGTAATCTGATTGAGAGTATGTAAGATAGCAATAGATTGGTCGTTTAATAGTAATATTTTGTACGGCTGAAATGATAGAATATAATACAAGGCGTACCCAATCTACTAATGAGGATAGCCTTGACTATTGTTTTATCTCAAGTAATAACTCTTGTCTAAAAAATATCTGTTATACTATACACTAAGGTTAGGTGTAACGGATGAATTCTCTCTAGAAGTTGAGTCGATAGGATTAATACTCCATATTTAGCCCTAAATATCAAACTGTATCATGTAAGCGTGGTAGTTATCAGCATATGAAGATTCTTATTGTAACAGAAGTGTATCGCCCTGGTATTGGAGGAATCCAAACAGCAGTAGACACTCTCATAGAAGGTTTGATCGCACAAGGTGATGAAGTGACAGTTATAACAGGGTCACCCAAGGGGCTGTTTTGTCGTACCTATCAAGAGATTGATACTACTAATGGTGCAACGGTAATCAGACTTCCTGCAGTAAGGTCATTTGTCAATAAAGAGAATAATCGACTAACATTATTCCCGAATTATATAGTGAGGAATTATTTTTATCAGCATCATCCGGATATTATTCATTTGCTTATACCATCTACTTGGCTGCATGCGTCAGTACTACGCCAAGCGAAGCGATACCATATTCCGATTATAGCAACAGGACACGCAATTGCTTTGAATTTTGAGATGAATATGAAGTATAAGCGACTTGCACGATGGATTGGTCAAAGAGCTGAGCGGTACACAGTGAGGCAACTCAATCGAACGAATTTTGTAACAGCACCAACACAAACAGCGTTGGATTATGTATCGGGTATTACCGTCCCTACCCTTCCAATATCGAATGGTGTTGATATTAGTATTGGTAAGCCAGAGGGAGAAAGTATTAGGCTGAAGATTATTGAGCAGTTTGGATTAGATAGTAAAAAAAAGACTATAATTTATGTTGGGAGGCTTGATGGTGAAAAAAGAGTTGATCTACTTATTGATGCAATGCATGCTCTTGGCAGGAGAGATACACAACTTGTTATAGTTGGCAAAGGGTTAGAGGCGGAGTCTCTCAAGCTTCAGGTTGTTCGGCTAGGCTTAGATGATAGTTGTATTTTTACTGGCTATGTAACTGATAGTGAGAAACGTGTGTTGTTGCAACAGGCTGATATTTTTGCGATAGCAAGTCCTGCAGAGTTGCAATGTATTGCAGCACTTGAAGCTATGTCATGCAAGACACCAATAGTTGTAGCAGATCAGGTGGCTTTGCCTGAGTTGCTCAATGGTGGTGGGAATGGCTTTAGTTTTTGCTATCCTAACAGTCAGGATCTCGCCGCTAAGATAAACATTTTATTGGATGATGATAAGTTGCGCCAAAAAATGAGCCGGAATGCACAACAGTGGGTTGTGCATTATCATTCGAAGGAGCACACGATTAATCAGTATCGAACAATATACAGAAGGTTAATTGATGATGTCGTAAATCAAAAACCATGACAAGCAGAACAAATACATTTCAACATATCGAATCATACTTCTTTCGACGGTCTTTAGAGTTAGCCGACGGTAACGTAGTTGCTTATCGAGAGGTGCAACCAGAGGGGGGTAACCAGGTGTGTGTCATAATACACGGCTTGACTGGAACAAGCTACTCTATGTTGCTATTGGCTGATGCGTATCGGCAAAAAAACTTTCAGACAATAGTAATTGATCTGCCTGGGCACGGTGGCTCCACTCCTATTCCTGTTGATGACATGAGTAGTCTTGCTCGGTGGCTTCATGATGTGTTGCAAGAAGTATGTCCAAAACATCAGCCTACATTGCTTCTGGGTGATTCATTTGGGGCTAGTGTGGTGTTAGCTTATGCACAAAGATATACATTACCGCCAACAACAAGCATTATCCTTGCTGCTCCGATCCCTCTTATCCATCCTGTACTCAGTATTGTCGATCGTCTCTTTTCGCGTGTGCCTGATGCTATTGCGCGACAGATATACTATACGAATCGTTTTTTACTTAGTATAAGAATTCGTTTTTTGCTTGCACAATGGCGACGAACTGACTATCGTCAATATGTAGCCGAATGTATAGCCGTTGAAGGAGCTCAAGCTAACCACCGATATGCTGAAATGATACTAATGCCTGCCAATATTCGCAGTAACCCTTTTCTTTCTCCACTTTCTAAGCAACTAGCTAGCCAGACAGTAATCATGTATGGTGACGCAGATCGAGTAGCTGGCTCACGAGCAGCCCAGTACCTTCAAAAGTGGGGGTATTCAGCTCATATTGTCCAGGTGCCGCAATGCGGACATCTCATACATATCGAAGGAATTTCGGATATTATTGATGCGAGTGTCAGCAAACAAGACCACTGATCATCTCGAGGCTATGGTTTTTGACATAGATCCTCGATCAAGCTGGTTGCAGTTGACGCATAGTATTTTGGTGTAAATATCTTTTTTGCTTCTACTGCGGCATGAGATAGCGTAATCAGTTGTGTGGGGTGATTAATAAGTTTTTTAATGCTCTGAGCAATAGCTTCAGGGGATGGGTCGCCTGTAAGAATACCGGCTTTCTGTAAACCTTCAGAAGTAAGTCGTTCATCGCAATAGAGTACTGGTCGATAACGACAAATAGCTTCTGCGATAACCATTGGCTGATTATCAAAGTGATATGAAGAGAGTGCAACAATATGCGACCCATCGATAGCTGAAATTACTGCGTCATTATCGCGTAATCCAACAATGTCAATATGAGGTAGCTGACCATATTGTTTGCGCATGTCATTTAGTAAAGTGCCATCACCGATCATTATGCAATGAACATACTTTGGCGGGCACTGTGCGAGTGCTGCCAAAAATTCTAAGGGGCGTTTTTCTGGAGTACACCTTCCTATCCATGCAATGCGAAGCTTATTATCCGGAGACAAAGCGTCAATAGTATAAGGTGCTGTGGTAGCCCGAGAGAAAAAGGGATTAGGAATGTGATGGAGAGGAAGGCTATTATCAAGCTTGTGTAATGTGCAGTATTGATGTTGTGACGGCGATACAACCGCATCTGCAGAGGCGGCAACAGATAGTGTGAGAGATTTTAAAGTTCGCTCAATTAAAGTGCCAGTTGTTTTTCGATGCAGTGATACGCGTCGGCGACAATACATGCGTATGATATAACGCATAAATAAAGCTACTACTCTTGATAAGGGTACTTTTTTAATTTGCCAGAAGATAGAGTGTACTGTAAATAGGACGGGGATATTAATACTGCGGGCAACATCCTGTGTGATACAGGCTAATGTAAATTCTGACTGCAGCCAGACACAGTCAATATCATTATCAAGTAGTAGCTCTTGGATCTTTTTTCGACGTTGAGCTGAATTATAGTAACACGGTAACGTGAATGGAGTACCTGGTATTCTAAGGGTTAAAGATGGCTTAAGAGGAAGATTAATTGCACCATCGATTTTTTGGCTACCTAATATATACACTGTGTGCCCTGCTTGGTTTAGGGCTTGTATCTGGCTTATTGTAGACGTGACCACGCCTCCCATATTGCTAACGGGAAAGTCTAATACAAAACAAATTCGCATATGACACTAGTGTATCATATTTTATACATAAAACTGTAGATTTGTCAGTTTTTCTCCGTTGCTGTATAATGGCATAAGTATGAAAATCGGAATCTTTATTGATGACTATTTGCCATCAGTCCATGGCGTGGCGACGTCCACGGTTAATTTGAGGCAGGCGCTTGAGGCGCTGGGCCATGAGGTGTACATTGTTGCGCCAAAGTGCGAAGGCTATGACGACCACGATGACCATGTTATTCGCCTGCCATCGTCAAAGAACTATGTATTCGACAAGCGCGAGACAGCTGTCATCTACCCTGGCCTAGCCAAGAAGCTGGACGACTACCAATTCGACATCGTCCACAGCCAAATGCAATTCTATATGGGTGTGCTGGCCCACAGTGTAGCTAAGCGGCAGCGGATCCCCCATGTCACGACGATCCACACGCTCTATAGCGAGCTGATCGACGACTATCCGTTTATGGTGACGGCTGGGGTGATTGCGCTCTCGGTCGCCTTTCCTGTTGTCTTCCGGACGAAGCCGATCTTGCCAGTCACCTCGCGTGAGCAGCTCCATGGTATGGGTAAGAGTGCGATCCGCGATATGCTGTCTCGCCAGGGCTGGCGTCTTACTGCGGCGTTTGCCAACCAGTGTGATGCTTGCATATCACCGTCGCAGCACCTAGCCAAGATATTGGTGGAGGATGGCGGTCTCACCACGCCATGCCACGTTTTTCCCAATGGCATCAACACCCAGCGCTATCACGATGCTTCGGCGGCAGATTCGCCTATTACGAAAGGCCCGAACGATAAATTTATTATCTCAGTAGCGCGCTTGAGCCCTGAGAAGCGCCAGCAGGCACTTGTCGAAGCTCTGCCGCATATTTCAGATGAGAACGTCAAGCTCGTGCTAGTCGGCGGTGGCCCATACGAGGCAGAGCTGCGCGCCTGTGCTGAGCGGCTTGGCGTGGCAGAGCGGGTGATCTTTACCGGGATGCAGCCAAGCGAGGCGGTGGCCGCGCTGCTCAAGCAAGCTGATGTCTTCTCGCTGGCGTCATATCACTTCGATAACCAGCCGATGACCTTCCTCGAAGCAGCATCAAGCGGTCTGCCGATCGTCTACTGCGATGAGCGTATGACCGAGGGTTTGACGAAGAAAAATGCAATTTTGACCGATGGGATTGAGGGTGAAGACTTTGCTAAGGTCTTCAACGATCTCTTTACTCACTCTGATAAGCTCGAGCAATTGTCTCGTGGTTCACTGAGGGTAGCGCGCCAGTTTGATTCTGTGACGATGGCGAAGAAAGTTGTAGCGCTGTATGAGTCGCTCATTGCCAGCCATAATGCGCTCGAAGAAGAGTAGATAATGTCTATTAAAACTCACTACCGATTATGTAGTGAGTTTTGTTTTTCTCTAGTGTGTATGATGAGCCAAGTACTGCAGTTCGAAGAAACCTAGGCTCTCTTAAGATTCTACTAGCGATACCGCCGCACCGCTCGTCGCTGCTCTCGCTCCACATCGCGGCGTTTGATGGTTTCGCGCTTGTCGTAGCGTTTCTTGCCCTTACCGAGAGCAATGACGAGCTTGATGTAGCGGCCACTGGTGAGGAGCTTCGTGGGGACGATGGTATAGCCGTCCTTCTTGCGAGCAGCGAGTTGCTCGATCTGGCGTCGCTTCGCCAGAAGCTTGCGTGCGCTCGTGCTGACTGTCCGGGCATTTGGTTGGCCCTGCTCGTTGTGCCGCAGCGAGAAGCTGGCGTTATTGAGCCACAGCTCGCTATTGCGAATCGTTACATATGCCCCCTTGAGTTGCACGTGGCCCTCGCGCACGGCGCGGACCTCTAGACCGGTCAGGTTCATGCCAACCACTATGTCGTCGCTCAGTTCATAATCAAACCGCGCACGGCGGTTGACAATAGCTGGTACTGGTGGCTTGGTAGAATGGGATTTGCTCATACGTCTCTTCTATTGTAGCAGAAGCGATGGATATTGTAGCCTCTGAAGTTTCTTGTCACAGTCGCTCGCATATGCGAGAGGTTTGTTAGCTACTCTGCTGTGTAGATATTAGCGTCGGCTTTGCTATCTGCTGTAAGACTTGCCTCGATGAGCTGAATCATGTCATTCAGTGTCCCGTTCCTCCCTTTGATAAGCAGACATTCTTGAGCAAGTTCGCTTGCCATAAGTTTATCAACATCAGCAATCGGATCAATGAACTTGGATAGTGTCGCTTGCTCTTCTTGCGTAAAATGAATATTGGCCTCGTCGAGCATTTCGTTCGTTGCCATAAATTGCAGCTCATCTGGCGAATGCCGCGCTATCTCGCATGAGGGGATATTGCGCGGAAAGAGTGCTGTTTGCAAACCATAGGATATGATAACATTGTCGCAATCTGCGTGCATAATACTGTCATCTTTAACAAAAGCGAGTTGCTCGCCCTTCATAATACAAATAATCCTTTCTGTTATTTTCTAGCGTGTCTGCAGACCATTATACCGCTAAATGTATGGAAAGAGTGTCGTAAAAATAACAGAATAATAATGCGGAGTGCTCAACTCACCCCCTGCCCGCAAAGGATATAACTCGCCATGCTATAATATCCCCTATGATTGCCGATATTGCCATTACTGAGAAGTCGTTTGGGGCGAAGACGCTGATGACGGATGTGAAGTTTAGTGTGAATGATGGCGAGAAGGTGGGCCTTGTGGGACGCAATGGCGTGGGCAAGTCGACACTGTTTGGTATGCTAACAGGGGTAGATGATGACTATAGTGGCTCGATTATCTTCAAGCGTGGCAGTGTGGTGGTAGCGACGGCCCAAGAGCACCACGATAGCGGAGATATCACAGTGCTCGAATATATCTTGCGTGGCCTGCCGGAGTATGCGCGCCTGCGCCATATCATCACAACTTACCCCGAGACGATGGGCGATGACATGGACAAAATCGAGGCATATACCGCAGCGCTGGAGCGCTTTGGCCAAAAGGGCTTCTACCAGATTGAGGAGTTAGTGGCGGAGGAGCTAAAGAACTTCCAAATGGCAGGCTATGGTGGGCGACATCTGGCGAGCTTGAGTGGTGGGCAGAAGCGCCTAGTGGAGGTGGTGAAGATCATGCACGCCCAGGCTGATCTTGCACTGATCGATGAGCCAACGAACCATATGGATTATGTCGCCAAGAAGCAGTTTGTAGACTGGCTCAAGGGCGCGAAGCAAGCAATGCTCGTCATTACCCACGACCGAGATGTGCTGGCAGAGATGGATCGGATCGTTGAGATAAAAGACGGCACAGCCCTCAGCTACCGGGGCAACTACGATGCCTACCTGCGCCAAAATGCCTCGGCAACGGGCAACGCGATGCATGAGTATGAGCAGGTTGAGCGGCGGATTGCTAATGTGAAGGATAAGGTAGTGCAATTTCGCCGGATGAAGGAGCGGGCGCGTGACCCTGGTACTATCAAGCAGTTTAAGCAGCGTGAGCAGCAGGCTATGGCCGAGCTTGAGCAGCTCGAGCAGATTGAGAAGCCAACGTTTTGGATTGATCGCGACAATGTGGCGCAGCTGGAGTATAAGGCGGCTGATCGCTACCAGAAGTTTAAGGCGCGGACGATTCGCCTGAGTATGCGCGATGGTGCAATGCGAAGCCAGCGCACGCTAGTAGCGGTGCGAGATTTGGCGCTGGGCTATGGCGAACGGATCTTGTTTGAGGGGGTGAATATCGATCTGCGTGAGGGTGAAGCTGTGGAGCTGCGTGGTCGTAATGGTGCGGGCAAGACGACACTTATTCGAGAACTGCTCGCCGCGCAAAATCTGGTGCAAGACAGAGGTAGCGATACGCCAATTGTCTATAGTGGCTCGCTGCAGCTCGATAGCCATATTCGGATTGGTGTGTATGAGCAAGAGATTGCCCCGACATATCTTGACCTCACACTGACTCAGGCGATTGAGCAGATGCACCTCGACCGCGGGTTGCCAATTGGTCAGACCAAGCTCCGCCAATTGATGAGCGACTACCTCTTTGCCGAGACCGATGGCGATGTGCCGCTCGCTCGCCTTAGTGGTGGGCAGAAAGCGCGTTTCCAAATTATTAGCATGCTCGCTAATGAGCCGCAGCTGCTTATCCTCGATGAACCGACCAACCACCTCGACCTGCCCAGTATTGAAGAGCTTGAGGCGGCACTGGAGCGCTATACTGGCGCTATCCTCTACGTCAGCCACGACAACTACTTCCGGCAAAAGTTGGGTGGTGAGGTGGTGCAGATCGGGGCACAGTAAGAGAGTCTTGTTGTAAAGTATCAACCACTTCCACGCCCCTTCTCTCAAATACATATCTTTCAGCATTATGAGAGCTCGCATGCTTGGTAGACTCACCTCTCGTAGTGGTGAACGTGAGCATTACAACAAGTCTCCACTTCTCTGCTCTGCATCTTTCTATCTACTACTTCACGTCGGCGAAGTGTGCATTGATTAATTTTAGAATTATGTAAGCTCCAGACATGAGAATCTATCATACGTACACTATACTGTGCATAATTTCGTACCAACATATTGCTTACGGTTGCAATCTACGCTATTGTAGAAGCAATGAGACTGAACAAAGATAGATCAAGTGCGGGGTTTGCCCTGCCAACGGTAATCGTGGCATCGGTGGTGGCAATGATGCTGCTCCTGGTGGCGGCGTCTGCGTCGACGGCTATTCGCGAGGGGCTCTATGCTCAGCACTACCGGCGCTTGGCCCGTGAGGCGGCTGAGAGTGGCGTCGTCCTTGCTAGTAAATGCCTTGAGCTTAATAACGACCTCGCTCAGTGGTCGGATGCTGCAAAATTGCGGCCCAATACCGATTGCAAAGGTACAGTAGTCGCTGGTCGCACCCAGTATGTTCAGCAGGACGGCAATGTGCGCACGACCTTTGAGGTGGGCGAGCCAGAGCGCCGCGAAGGGAGTATTCAGCGCATTACAGCGGTGGGCCGGACGGAGCTTATCCGCACGACGGATGGCGCAGTGTGGAAGAGCTACGAGTATCGCCTGGCGGGCCAAGCGGGCCTGAGCGCACTGCTCGATAGTGTCTCGTTTGGTTATGCGGCTGGCGGCGGCTTTACACTCAATGGTGCGTTCTTTACCGTCATCGACGAGTTTGGGCGGCCACGTTCAGCAGGGTTCAATGGCTTTGGGCAGCTGGGAGTTGGTTCGACTACCGACACACTCACGCTCAAGCAATTTAATATTCCTGCTAACAAGCGCGTCGTGCGTACGTACACCAACTTTCTCTCTCATGGTCGTAACCTGTTTGCCCTCACGGAGAATGGCGAGGTATGGGGTGCCGGGCTGCATAACTTTGGGCAGATTGGCAACCCGAGCCAAATTATTGCATGGGTAACAAACCCCGTCCAGTTTGTACTGCCTGGCAATGACAATGTTGCGACCTTTGTATCACCGCTGGGGATTGTCACCTTTGTCGTAACATCTCAGGGGAACGTCTATGTAGCTGGCTCCAACGACAAAGGTGTTGCCGGCATTAACTCGACCGCTCCGACAATAAAGATGCCAACCAAGATGCCCTTCCCTGAGAAGATTCGGGCCGATGCCCACTCCTGGGCAGTCGACAGCAAAACAGCCTATGCGATTGGTGAGAGTGGCGCAGTCTATGGCTGGGGCAATAATGAGTTTGGCCAGCTCGCTCAGGGCGATATCAATGAGCGGCGAGCACCCGTCCGCTTGGGTGACTTTGGCAAGCCTGGCAAGACCAAGGCAGTGCAGCTCGCCTTTGACGGCGATACGGTCTATATTCGCGATAGTGCAGGGGCAGTCTACTCGGCGGGCAAAACAAACTATGGCCAAGCGGGTGTGCCGACCTTCCGGCTGCGTGCGGGGGTGTCAGACCGTTGCTTGGCGGCGGTGGGGGCAAACCTCAGGACAGAAAAGTGCTCGGGTGCTGCTGCAAACCAAAAGTGGCAATTCGACCGGACGAATAACGCCCTGCAAGTCGAGTCAAACCCAGGTGGAGGCCAAAACCGCTGTGTCGAGGCAACTGGCCATAATAATGAAGAGACGCGTATGCGGTGGTGCGCTTGGTGGTCTAATGGCAAGCGCTTCGACTTTCGCTACCCAGTAGGTGCGTGGAGCCATGTCTACCTTAGCAATAGCACCGACATTGGTGGCCGAGGCCTATGTGTTGCTGAAGTCAATATCGCAACTGGTGGCGAGACGAGGATGAATTCGTGTGAGTACTATGCAGACAGAACATTCTTGCCATATAATCCAACACTCGAGCGTGTCGCGCCGTCTGGAGTAGTAGACATCACAACAGACCAGTACTTTACCACCATGGTCTATGCTAACGGCGAGGTCAAGACCTTTGGCCTCAATAACGGTGCACTGGGCAATGGCGTCTATGTCGATACATCCAATCTAGATGCTTACAAACGCCACGTATATAACCCAACCCCAGTCAAGTTCATCCTTCCCCCGGGGGCTAAGGCAGTTTCGTCGTGGACAACCTCCAATGGGCTTAACCCCAAGAATGCTAACACCTTTGTTGTCACCAGCGATGGCCGTGTCTTTGGGGCAGGCAGCAATGTGACAGGCCAGCTAGGTATTGGGCATATTGGTGGCGGCACTAATGGCATCTACCCCACTCCGCAGCAAATGCTCGTGCTTGGCACGCAAGGCAACTTAGCATCGTATGTGCGCTCGGGCTATGGCACAACAGTAGTCTACACTAACAATCGCAAAGTATTCACCGTGGGCAATAACTCTAACGGCCAGCTAGGTGATGATACCACCACCACCAACCCCACACCACGCGCCAACAAGAATACAAATGCCCAGCGCCATGTGAAGTTCTATTAGGCAGGACATAGCAGACTGAGGCTGCATGTACTCAGAATCTCGCACTATGTGAGGCGCAGGATGTCTGCAACTCACCTGCTAGCTGCGGTGCAAGAAACTTGTACTGTGCAAAAGAGTGATTTGGGTGAGGACTTCAATAGTTAGTCAATATAGCTTGGGTATTAACACAAAATGAGTGTTATTTGTAGCTCATGATTAGTATAGCACCTCTGTTATAAATAATAAATCAGCAACTTATGTGGTTGCAATAGTGTATCTTTTTGAGTCAAACAAAAAAGCATGAACAACATATGTATACTACGTATGCAGCTTTGCTCTCTTTGTGTACAAAAGAGCAGCGATATCAAAACTCACTACCCTTCCCAGGCAGTGAGTTGAATGTGATACATAGCCAAGCTATGCGTCTGGCAATAATCCCTTTGCCCGGAGGAGCTCATCAATCCGAGCTCGGTCGAAGCCATAGACGATCTCGCCAGCAATGTCTGTGACTGGGATACCCTGGGCTTTGCCGCCGGTTTTGGCAGCGAGCTCATCCTGAGCACCAGGCGTTTTCTCGATGTCTTTGACGGTGTAGTGTATGCCCAGCTTGTCGAGATATTGCTTCTCTGTTTTGCAATAGGCGCACCACTCTGCGCTATACACTATAACCGATGGTGTTGTATTCATATGTAATTCCCCTTTCGCTCTTGCTAGTATAGCATGGGTGGAGGTGGGGTTGGCAAGCGCACTGGGCGTATGGCGCACGGCTTCTTTCCTAGCATTAGCTCTATGAGTGTGAGGAGGGAGGCTAATCCTCTGTGGTATACTGGCTCGTCAGATACCAGCCACCATCATGCGGTGATTGATACGCGCGTAACTGCACATCCAGCTGATATTTGCGGAGCTCGGCAATGGCGCGCAGGGCGGCGGCACGGCTCGGGTAGCGCTTTTTGGCCGCTTCGCTGCGCGGTGGGCGGTAGGGCTGGTGCTTGGGTGTTTTGTTGCGGCGTGGCATAGCTCTAGTATACGCGGCTTTGTGGTGCGACGCCAGTTATCTTGTGCAGAGCCCATGAGAAATGGTTATAAAAGTCAATGTCATATATAAAGTAAGCAACTCCACGCTCAATCATCACAAGCTATGTGTGCGCTCTATCATCTCAAGAAGCGAAAGCATGGTGCTAGTGTGCCGCGAGATGGCGGTAATTTAAGATTCATACCCAACTATCGCTTTCCTCTTTACGTCTGTGGGGTCTCCTGGTACAATAGGGCCATATGAGTACGGAGTCTCGTGAGAATGCCCGCTCGCACGGTAGCCAAGTGGTTAGTGTGCTGTGGCGTACCCTACTTGGGACAACCTGGCGAATGGCGGTGTCAACGATTGGGTTGTTTTTGCTCGGAGTCTGGGCAGACCGGCAATTTGCAACCAAGCCATGGCTGATGTTTGCTGGCTTGGTGGTCGGCATTGCTCTTGCAGCGGGGCTCATCACGCACCAAATTAAGGGAGGTCATCGCACATGATGTTTTTTGCGGCAGTGCCACACATCTCGGTCAAGGCAGACGAGGTGTTTTCGATTGCTGGCTGGCCAATTACTAATGCCAATCTCGTTGGCCTATTGGGCCTTGTCCTCTTGGCTTGGCTGATGTTTCGTACCCGTGCTGCGGTGCTGGGCAAGAAGAAGGCGAATTTTGCAACTCGCTTGACTGTCTGGTGCTTTGAGGGGCTGTATAGCACCGTTGGGCAGGTCATCCCCAGCAAGAAATGGACGCGGCGCGTCGCTCCACTCGTCATTACGATGTTCTTCTTTATCGCCGCGCAATATTGGCTGGGGTTATTGCCAGTTGTTGGGCCAGTGATGGTTGGCCATACACCACTATTCCGGGGCCAAAATGCCGATCTTAACATGACCTTTGCCCTCGCGGCCGTTACGATCGTTATGGCGCAGGTGTATGCAGCACGCGAGCTTGGCTTTGTCGGTAATCTCAAGCGGTATTTTGTTAACCCCTTGCGTGATCCGATCATGTCCTTTGTCGGGATTCTCGAGATTGTCGCAGAGTTCTCGCGCTTACTGAGCCTATCCTTCCGTCTATTTGGTAATGTGCTGGCGGGTGAGATTTTGATCGCGATGATCGCTTACCTCACTCAGGTGGCAATGCCAGCGGTGCTCCAGCCGTTCTATCTCTTCGAGCTATTCATCGGCGGCATCCAGGCCTATATCTTCTTTATGCTTTCAACCGTGTTTATTTCACTCGGGCTTACGCATCACGGCGGTGATGAGGAAAAAGATACGCACTCAAGCACCTCGACTTCTTCAGACGCGAACCTCGTGGCCGAAGGAGCAAAATAACATTGGTAATAACTAAATAAGGAGAAATAATTATGAAAGACATCGCATTTACCCTGGCGTATGCTATTCCAGCAGCGTTTGCTGCGATCGGGTGTGGTTGGATCGGTGCCAACGCCATGAAGGCGGCTGGCCGCAACCCAGAGAAGATTAACGACCTACGCACCATGATGATCCTTGGTATCTCGTTTATCGATGCTTTGGCTATCATTGGTTTTGTGGCCGCGATCGTCGGCAAGGTGATGTAAGGAGTTCGCACTCGTGAATACCCTGCACTATTTTGCATCGACAGAGGCGGGTGGTGGCGATTTATTCTCGTCACTTGGTCTTGATTGGCAGCTGTTTGTCCTGCAAATGGTGGCATTTGTGGTGCTGCTCTTGGTCTTGAAGAAGTGGGTCTATCCACCGCTGCTCGACATGCTCGACCAGCGCGATGCGAAGATTCGCGATGGCCTCAAAGCAGCTGAGAAAGCCCAAAAGGCAGCTGACGAGACTGAGGAGCGCACTGCTGCGATGCTCAAGAAAGCCCGCCACGAGTCGCAAGAAATTGTGACTGCTGCCAAGACTGAGGCAGCGAGCATGGTGAACGACGCCAAGGACGACGCTCACACGCAGGCCGAGCGCATCTTAGCATCGGCGCGCACCCAGACACAGACGGAGCTGGCTGAGGCCAAGCGAGCACTGCGCCGTGAGATGGTCGATATGGTCGTTGAGGCAACGCGTGCAGTGACGGCCGAGACTGTCGATGCGTCGAAGGATCGCCAGCTGATCGAGAAGCATCTGACCAAGCTTGATAAGGTTGATAAGGAGCAGCGCTGATGGCGGCCGGTTTTTCGCGCCGCCGCCTCGCTGCGTATGTCGCTGAGCAGATTGCTGCTGGTGCTGAGGTGTCTGCCTTACTGCGTCAAGTTGCCGCCTATCTTATTGACACCCGTGCAACGCGCGATGTCGATGTGGTGGCAGCAACGATTGAGGAAGCGCTGGCTGAGCGCGGCATCGTTGTCGCTGAAGTCACGACGGCACATGCACTGTCGGCTGCCTTGCAAAAGCAACTCAAGACAGAGGTCACGGCACTTGCTGAGCAGAGTGGCACTGCGCCAGTTACGTCAGTACAGCTCCGCCAGGTTGTCGATCCGTCGGTGATCGGTGGCGTGAAGATTGCTCTGCCGGGCCAGCACTATGATGGCACTATCCAACATAAATTAACCGCCCTTGCGGGCACGAAATAAGAGGAATTATACATGGCTGAAACAACAGTTACAGAGTTGTCCGAGAGCTTGCGGCAAGCGATCGCAGGCCTGGAAGCCTCTGAAGGACTAGAGCAGGTCGGTATCGTGACCCGAGTGGGTGATGGTGTGGCCTGGGTACATGGCTTGCGCCACGCTGGCTATAGCGAGGTGCTCGAGATCGAGACCAAAACAGGTGTCGTTGAGGCATTTGCCCTCAACCTGATGGAAGATGAAATTGGTGCTGTGCTGCTTGGCAGCGACCAAGGTGTAGCTGCTGGCGACCGCGTTAAGCTCAAGGGCGAGGTCCTGAGTGTGCCGGTCGGCGAGGAGCTGCTTGGCCGCGTGGTGAACCCGCTCGGTGAGCCGCTTGATGGTGGCCCAGCTATTACTACTACGCAGCGCGGCCTCGTCGAGCGCGAGGCGATCGGTGTGATGGGCCGCAAGAGCGTGCACGAGCCACTGATGACTGGTATTATGAGCATCGATGCGATGTTCCCGATTGGTCGTGGCCAGCGCGAGCTCATTATTGGTGATCGTCAAACCGGTAAGACGGCAATCGCACTCGACACGATGATCAACCAAGCCCGCCAAAAGACTGGTGTGGTGAATGTCTACGTTGCCGTCGGGCAGAAGTTGAGCAAGATTGCTCGCCTGGTTGAGCGCCTCAAAGAAGAAGGTGTGATGGACCAGACTATCGTGGTAGCAACCAGCCCAAGCGACCCAGCTTCCCTGCTCTATCTCGCGCCATATGCTGGTACCGCCATGGGTGAGTACTTCCGCGACAATAGTGGCCATGCTTTGATGATCTACGACGACCTCACCAAGCACGCTGTCGCTTACCGCCAGATGAGCCTGCTGCTGCGTCGCCCGCCAGGGCGCGAGGCCTTCCCGGGCGATGTGTTCTATTTGCACAGCCGCCTACTCGAGCGCAGCGCCAAGCTAAGTGATGAGCTAGGAGCAGGTTCGCTCACTGCCCTGCCGATCATCGAGACTCAGGCGGGTGATATTTCCGCTTATATCCCCACCAACGTGATTTCCATCACCGACGGGCAGATCTTTATGGAGACAGATCTCTTCTACCAAGGTATTCGCCCGGCCATTAGTGCTGGTCTCTCGGTGTCGCGTGTTGGTGGTGCCGCGCAGACTAAGGCGCTCAAGAGTGTCAGTGGTAACCTCAAGCTTGGGTTGAGTCAGTTCCGCGAGTTGGCAAGCTTTGCTCAGTTTGGAAGCGACCTTGATGCTGAGACCAAGGCACAGATTGGCCGTGGCCAGCGCCTAACAGAACTCCTCAAGCAGCCACAATACCAGCCAATGAGTGTCTGGGAGCAGGTGGTGAGCATTGTGGCGGTGAGCCAAGGCTACTTCGACACCGTGCCAGCCACGAAGATCAAAGCTGCTCAAGATGCTCTGCTGAGCCGTCTCTGGGCCGAAGCTAAGGAACAAATGCGCACCCTCAACAAGGGTGACCAGAAGTTCGGTGCTGATGAGAAACTCACCCACTTGATAGAATCAACCGCGGGCGAAATTGCCAAGGAATTTGCGGAGTAAGCAACGGAGGTCGCTATGCCCAATACGCAACAGCTCAAAGCACGGATTCGCTCGGTTAAGAGTACCAAGCAGATCACCAAGGCAATGCAAATGGTGGCAGCGAGCAAGATGCGCCGCGCCCAAGATGCAAGTCGCACCACTGCACCGTATACCACGGCAGCACGTGGGCTCTTGCGCTACCTCTCGCGCCAGGGTGCGACCGACGATCACCCCCTGTTTGCCCAGCGCACAGTCAAACGCCGCTTAATCATCGTCATTGCCGCCGATAAAGGATTAGCTGGCGCCTACAACAGCAATGTCCTGAAGCGCTATGTCCAGCTCCTGCGCGATGACGATGCAGCCGGGATCGACAACACTACCATTGCGGTGGGGCGCAAGGCAGCGCAGTTTGTTACTCGCCTTAAGGATACGCAGGTGGTTGGGGTGTATGAGGATGTGCCAGATCGCCCAACTGGGCCAGCCTTCCGGGCAATTCTCGACACTGCACACGATATGTTTGTGAGCAAGCAGGTCGATGCGGTCGACGTTGTATTCACCCGCTTTTATAGCAGCATGACGCAGCACCCTGATACGATCCACCTCTTGCCCGCTGGCCTTGATGCCGAGCAGCTCGATGCGGTGGATGACGATGAGGCAATCCCAGATGATGAAGCACTCTTCGAGCCAAGCCCGCAAGCAGTACTCGACACCATCGCTGCGCGCATGGTGAGTGCCCGGCTCTACCAAGCTCTGCTTGATGCTCGAGCGAGCGAGCACAGCCAGCGCATGCTTGCCATGAAGAATGCCACTGATAACGCTACCAGCCTTGTCGATGACCTAACACTCGAGATGAACAAACAGCGCCAAGGTGCCATCACGCAAGAGCTGACCGAGATCAGCGCTGGTGTGGAGGCAATGGGATGAAACACTACGCGCGTGTCGTGATAGCTGCGCTTATCATGTATGCACTTGTGTGTGTGGTGTTGCTTCTCGTGGGTGGTATTCTGATGCTGTCTGCTAGCCATAGTGAAGGGCTGCTCCTTGGCCTTGCGCTGATGCTGCCGTTTGCTCTCGGTGGGCTGTGGTATTGGCGGTATGGCCAGCGGCACAACGCGAGTTTTGTAAGTGTCACCACCGGCCTATTAGTCGTGATTTGTGCTGGCCTTGGCTCATATGTTGCGGGCTTTCTTGTATCCTTTGCTGTGCATGGTGTGGAGGCGCAGGCCAATGATGTTGCTCGCCTTGCCTGGCCAGCTCAGCCTATTATGGCGTTTGCCGAGCTGCCAGTCGTCAGTAGTCTCTTACCATATGTGCCAATTGCGGTGTTGCTATTTTACTGTGGCATTGCAGCCCGTGATACCATGCGGTATATACAGAAGCATCGTACCAAGACGCCAGATAGCCATAATAATCTGCGAGCAAAGAAAGTATAATGAAATGATCGAGAGGAGAAATGAATGAGTAAAAACCAAGGAAAAATCATCCAGATCATGGGTGTGGTGGTGGATGTTGAGTTCGACCGCGAGGTGGAGCTGCCAGCTATCTACGACGCCCTGCACGTCGAGCGTGATGGCCAGACGCTGACGCTTGAGGTAGCACAGCACCTTGACGAGCAAACGGTGCGAACCATCAGTCTGCAATCGACCGACGGCCTCAAGCGTGGCCAGGCAGTAATTGCAACTGGTGCGCCGATCCGCGTACCTGTGGGCGAAGCAACGCAAGGGCGGATGTTTAATGTGGTGGGCGAGCCGATCGATGGCGAGCCAGTAGCCGATGATGTGCAGCGTGCGCCCATCCATGCCGAGCCCCCTACTCTCACCGAGCAATCCAACAAGACCGAGATCCTCGAGACTGGCATCAAGGTGATCGACCTCATTGCGCCACTCACCAAGGGTGGTAAGGCTGGGCTCTTTGCTGGTGCTGGTGTGGGTAAGACCGTGCTCATTCAGGAGCTGATCAACAACATCGCGAAGTTCCACAGTGGTAACTCTGTCTTTGCTGGTGTGGGTGAGCGCACCCGTGAGGGCAACGACCTCTACCACGAGATGAAGGATGCTGGCGTGTTAGATAAGACATCACTTGTCTTTGGCCAGATGAACGAACCACCGGGGGCACGTTTGCGGGTGGCGCTTGCTGGCCTGGCAATGGCCGAGGCCTTCCGCGACGAAGGTAAGGATGTGCTGCTCTTCGTCGACAATATCTTCCGCTTTACACAGGCTGGTGCTGAGGTGTCTGCTCTGCTCGGCCGTTTGCCAAGTGCGGTAGGTTACCAGCCGAACCTGCAGCAGGAGATGGGTGCGTTGCAAGAGCGTATTACCAGCACCAAGAAGGGCTCGATTACCTCTGTTCAGGCCGTGTATGTGCCAGCCGACGACCTGACCGACCCAGCGCCAGCCACTACCTTTGCCCACCTTGATGCCACCATCGTGATGAACCGCGCCCTGACGGAGATTGGTATCTACCCAGCGGTGGACGTGCTCGACTCCAGCTCTAACTCGCTCGACCCAGAGGTGGTTGGCGAGGAGCACTATCAGGTGGCTCGCGAAGTGCAGCGCGTCTTGCAGCAATATAAAGAATTGCAGGACATCATTGCTATCCTGGGTATGGAAGAGCTGAGCGACGACCAGAAGCAGATCGTTGCCCGAGCCCGCCGCTTGCAGCGCTTCTTGGCGCAGCCATTCCACGTTGCCGAGCAATTTACCGGCAACCCCGGCAGCTACTTCAAGCTCGCTGACACTATCCGCGATGCCAAGGATATCCTGAGTGGCAAGTATGACGACAAGCCAGAGAACTGGTTCTACATGTCGCCAGTGCCACTGAGCGAGAAGCAAGACTAGCACTCTCTGCACATCCTTACACGGCAGCAGCCAACCGAGATATTCTCTCTGTGTTGGCTGCTGTTTTTCTTGTATTTTCATAAAAGAGGGTGAGTTACGTAATCCGCTGTGTTGCCTCTGTTTTCTCTGTTGCAACAATTATTCTTTCTATTTTTTGTATAAAAAAGAAGTGCATTGCTGAGTGTAAGAAAGCCAGATTATAAAACAAAATGACGCGAGCCTGTCTTGATAAGATATCGTAAGATACGTGGGTGCAAAAACGTCGCATAAAGTGTGTATTGTGGCGATGGATAATTAAGCACCAATGCGAGATGAGTAGCTACTGCTTAGAGAGAAGAGTATGACGAGATAAGAATGTGAGGAGCTTAGCTGACTTCTTTATGCCAGGCGGACACTTTGACTTACCCAATCAAATATGGCACACTTGAGGGTGGTGGGGCGACCAGCGCTCCCAGATTGCATGGAAGGAGAACTCTCATGCACAACAGGAAGAGCGCATGGGACAGTCGTTCCATGCGCCGCGAAGCCAGAAAGGCGCGCAGCATTGCGCCATTCTGGGTGATTGGAGTAGCTGCCTGGGCGGGTGTACCGCTTGGCAGTTATCTCATGCTGTTCCACTTCGGTGGGACGGTATTTGGGGTTCACGAGCTGCCCTGGCTCGTGATGTATATCACGTGGCTCCTCTTCGGAGGAGCCATCGTGGCAGGCCGGCGCCTGCCGAAGGCGCTGGGGCTGCTGCTGATTGCGGCGGCCGCCGTTGGAGGGATTTTCATCTCCCTCCTTGCCTGGGGGCTTTCTGTCTAGCTTCGCAGGTTGTCCCTATCCACCAAGGGCGGGTTGAGCAGCGCCATGTGGCTTGCTGCTCCCCGCCCTTTTCTCTTGCTTGGAGTAAAATCACCTCGTCTTCTACCTCGCTTTTTCTCTGCTACTCTGCTATAGTAAGGCTATGGATTTAGAACTTGTGACACTGACTGGTAGCAAGCTGCACGAGACTGTGTATGAGGTGATGCTGCCGACGCCGGATGGGCAGATTGCGGTCTTCCCGGGGCACGAACCACTGGTAACCCTGGCAGTGCCGGGTGTTGTGGCGGTGCGTCGCGCCAAGGACGACAGTGACGACCAGCTGGAGTACTTTGCTATCTCTGGTGGGGTAGTCGAGATTAGCCAAACAAAGGTACGTATTTTGGTCGACGAAGCCGAGCATGGTGACGACATCATTGAGGCCGAGAGCAAAGCCGCCCTTGAGCGCGCTCTCAAGCAGCGCGACAATGCTAGCACCCAGGTGGAGCTCGAAAAAGCGCACCAACTGGTCGACCGCCATGCCGTGCGTCTCAAGGTGGCTGGCCTGCGCCGACGCCACAACAAGCACCGCGTATAAAATATTAGGATAACAGAGATAGCCGCAGAGAGGCAGCAGCATAATGACGGAATTTTATCCTCCCCATCCATCATTACCAAAGGGGACATATGATTATCGAGATAATAAGAAGACGACAAGTGATTGCTATGAGCAGTCTGTTGTATCCTATCAGCTAGGCAACGAATATGGCCTTGGTAAGCTCGATACACCAGAGTGGTCTCGCGCAGCAGAGTTTGTCCAGCGGCTCGGCGAGTACTATCTGCCAGCAACGCAGAATATCATTGGCGCGTGCATGGATGGTCGGCCCGGCAGCACAGTAGAAGCAGTGCCAAATGGTGCAGGCGGTGGCTTGCTCTACCTAGTGACGGATCGGCTGGTACGTGGTAATAGCGATGCTATTAATGAAGCGAATGCGCGCGTCATGGGGCGGATTGGCCAGATACCCGCGACGGTGCACGTCCATCGGGATGACTATGCTCATGGCGAAGATGCTGGCTGCGCAGCAGCCGACAAGGTGGGCGCTATCTTTACCATCATTGCTCAGCATGGTGAGCAATTGCGCAGCCTAGCCACTAAGCTTGGTCTTGGTAGCGATAGTAGCGACGAAGCCCACCAGCAGATCATTCGCCATGCAGCAGATGAGTCCAAGCTTGTTATGGCTAGTGGCAACGATCTTGTGGCAATGGTCGACGCGCAGCTAGCAAAGAGTGCTGAGCCCACTGGTGCCCATACCGATATATTGCGCGGCAACCACCATGAGGCAGCAGTGGTGATGAATCAACGCACTAAGACAACGCTCGACCGCCAGGCCTTAGCGCAGGAGTTCGATCAGCGGTACCAAGCCTTCAATATCGACACATGGGCCTTTGCGCCCTCAGCCGAGGCGCTCTACCCGGGCGATCTAACTGCCCAGCAGTATGCTACCACTGCTATGCTCTATTACAACCTCGCTGCTATCATGGCGCTGTGCGGCCCACGCATGACAGTGACCGTGCTTACATAATTCTTGCTTCGCAGAATAAGGATACCTCACGCATCACTACCCTGCCCATGTCATTAGAGAACCATCGCTCTAGGTGGCCCTCATGACAATACGAGGATCAAGCATAGCAAGAACGAGCTACTCAGACACAGACATCGCTTCATGCCACTGGTGGATGACGTGCCGCGCCTCGGCCGTGCTGGTGGTGTGCATCAGCTGGTCGCGCAGCTCCTTCGCACCGTCGAAATCGCGGATGTAGATCTTGTAGAAGCGTTTGAGCGTCTCGTATGGCCGGCCGAGCCGTGGCTGCCAGTGGTCGAAAAGATCAAGGTGGTAGCGAAGGAGGGCGAAGTTGCGCTGCGCCAGAGAACTACTACCCTGCGCGACACCATCGGCGTGCGGCGCAAAGCAAAATGGATCGGCAAACACCCCACGGCCAATCATCACCCCATTGACGCCCGGGTGAGCTGCCACCAGCGCCATGCCATGCGCCCGATCGCGAATATCGCCATTGATGGTGAGCAGTGTCTGCGGCGCGATCGCATCGCGCAGCGCCACGATATCATCGATGAGCTCATAGTGCGCCGCTACCTTGCTCATCTCCTTCTTGGTGCGTAGGTGAACGGTCAGATTGACAATATCTTGCTGAAGCAGCGTCGTGAGCCACGCCCGCCACTCGTCGATAGTGCTGTAGCCAAGGCGGGTCTTCACGCTGACTGGCAAGCCAGCCGTCTTGGCCGCGGCGATAGCGGCTACCGCAACGTCTGGATTGCGAATCAGCGCTGCACCCCCGCTCTTGATGGCACTCTTGGCGGGGCAGCCCATGTTGATGTCAATCCCTGCAAAGCCCAGGCGTGCGCAGTGCTGGGCAAATTGCTCCATATCACCTGGCTCGCCACCCCAGATCTGCGCCACGAGGGGGTACTCGTCGTCCGTCCTGACGAGCCGGCCAGCAATTGCCCTGTCACCAGCGTGTACCCAGCCCGTCGCATTAGCAAACTCAGTAAAAAACACATCGGGCGCACCAGCCCGCTCTACCACGTGGCGAAACACCACATCCGTCACCGCCTCCATTGGTGCCAAAACAAAAAACGGCTGCGGCAAATCATTCCAAAACGACGTCATATCAAGCTATTATAACACAATTGATCAGGGGAGAGCCCCCACGCCCGCATGCGTAGTAATGGGTGCGCGGACGTGGGGGATGGGTGTGAGCATGATCTATTATAGATCACCCCCCTTCCGGGGTTGACTCCTCCAAGGCATTTCCTTGGAGGGCGCTCACATAGCTGGGATGGCAGGAGTCGAACCTGCTACGAGAACCCTCACATGCTTATCGCCATTGACAAGCAAACCTCTCGTACCCCTATACCAAACGGGGCATCCCAGGTCGGTCACCATCGACCGACCTCCTTACAAAAACTCAAGCCGGAGCAGATCCGGCGAGCCTCTTGTAAGGGTAGAGATAATTGTAATCTACCTAGTGAGGATTGTCAAGTAGTGAGCGCCTGAATTTTACAGCTATACCACGGTTATGCACTAAAAAAGGAAGAAGCTCCTGCCTCAACGCATAATGCGGATGCAGGAGCTCAGGAGAGACTACAAGCGGTTCTGCTCGTCCTGGCGGGTAGCCAAGGCGCGAGTGAATCTCGCGAGTCCCACGTGTTTTAAAGAAGTCTCCGTGGCAGGTGCACGACGGTGCGCGGCATAAAAACACGCAACATGAGACTTCTCGATCGTTGCCTCCCAAGTGGCAACGATACCGCCTTGCCCCTCTTTGCCCGATAAGGGGTAACCTGCGGCGGTTGCTATAGCAATGCTCTACGCGAAAAAAGCGGAGCATTTGCCAGTAGCGGAGATAGCAGGAATCGAACCTGCCGACGTGTGCAAAGCACACGTGGCGGGGCCTGTCCCCCATATCTCCAGTGACGGATAGGTGTATAGCCTTATTCTGCTATACTTACCTACTCTCTCAGCCTCGCACGTGAGGCTGACCGTTCTTTTTGTTATAAGGATTAAAGATCCTTATAACACGCCGGACAGCGGTAGTCCCGCAGTCCGTCTACAAACAAAGTGGCGTCGCAATGACGACACTTTGTTTTAATTGTGTACAAGCCCTGCGGGCTTGTTTTTGCGTAGTACGCAAACATGAGGTATTCACCTCCTCTCCGCCGAAGTTTCGGCAAAGACATCGGTGGACCCCTTTTTCAAGTGCGCTCTCGTGCTGAGCGCCTCGAGTTTTGGCGTATCTGACGCCAAAACAGAGTCCACTCAGTTTTGAGCTGTTACTATATATACCAATATACGGCAAGTCTGTCAATCAATATGCGTTTATCTTGCAGAGATTCTCGTTTTGTTCTTACGTTTCGCTTGCATACTACTTGCAGCAGAGAATAAACGAGGCGGACTTATTGTAATCAGATAGTCGTACGCTCTCTGTGAGAATCGGATAAAGATAAGAATAGATAATTCTCTCCTGCAGCGCGTTGCAGCACGGGTGTACAGCGAACGCACGAACACTTGCGACACAATGGTCGCGCGAGTAGCTATTCTCGCTCCTGCATGCGCCGCAGCAGATCCTCCTCAAAGGCAAGGATACCTTTGTAGGTGGCTGGGTAGTGGCTGGTGTCGGGCAGCTGAAGGTGGGTAATGCAGTGCCACACGGCGGCGATGAGCTGAGCGAATTCATCCAGCTCGGCCTGAGAAAAGCTGGTGCTAAGCTGGTGGATATCGCCCGTATCCTTATCTGGCTCGACGAACTGCAGCGTAGCCCCGGCAAAGTCGTAGCGCGCATAGTCGCGCGAGTGGCGCACAAGGAGCTCGTAGAACATCAGCTGTTGGCGGTATTTGTGCAGCTTAATCTTCTCGGCATCGGTGCGGCCCTGCCAGCTGCGAGCGGGCTTGCCCGTCTTGTAGTCTGTAACGGCGATGGTATTGGCAGTGTGGTCGATATCGACAAGATCGAGCGTACCAGTAAGGCGAGCATCACCTAGCACCACTCCTTGGCCGGCAAAGCTGAGCTCGGTCTTTTGCTCGGGGCGGAAGGTCTGCGCCTCGGCCTGCAAGAAGGCGCTCAGTGAATCGAGCCCCTTCCGGCTAAAGTACGCGAAGTCCTCTGGCCCCAGTGGCTGGCGATTAAGCTCTTGCTCAAAGTCGCCCAGGATATCCTCAGCCGGTCGCACCTTGCCAGTAGCGGTAAGATGGGTGTGAGCACGCTGCAACACGTGGTGGATGGCATTGCCGTAGATAGCATGCGGGCTCGGTGCCTGCGGAAAGCGCAGCAAGTAGTTGGTTAAGAAGGCCGTGGGCCCACCCCGCGATACATCTAAGAAGGCAGTAAGGTGGGTGCTAGAGAGCTTATACTGCTCGAGCATAGGCTGGAGAAGCTGCTGCAAATCAGGCTCGGGCGTGCCAACTGGCGCAAGGCGGCGCTGCCAATCGGTGGTGAGCTGGGTGGTGAGGCTTGGCACATCATTGGGCATGTCGATAGTAGTTGCAGTGAGGTCGACGCCGTCGAGAAAGCTGGCCGGTAGCGTTGCTTTGCCGGTATCATCTTGGGTGCTGTAGCTAATAGTTAGGTGGTCGCGCGCCCGCGTCATGGCGACGAAAAAGAGGCGGAGGCGCTCGTCGTATGTATTGCCAGCCGGAGCAATAGCAAGATTATCTGGATACGTGATGAGTGACACTGGTGAGCGCACACGCCGCCCCCAAGTGCTATCGACAGCGCCCATGATGTAGACATGACCAAACTCCAGCCCCTTGGCCTTGTGTGCTGTCATGAGGTTAATGCGGCCGGTATGCGCCTCGGTACGCTGGCGGATGGTGGTGATGGGCGTCTTGAACTGCCGGTGCATACTGAGGAGATCGAGTATATCGGCAAGCCGGAGCGTCTCATCATCACCGCGATACTCCTGGGCGCGGCTGCGCAGAGTCCGCAAGGCCTCAAGGCAGGCAAGGTATGCGTCGGGCTGCTCGGCAAGCTTCTCGCGCGAGAAATAATAATCGTACAGTGGTGAGCGGTAATGTACGGTGGGTACGGCAGGGGCCGCTTCGGTAGAGAGACTAATTGGCTGGTCGAATTGGGCCATCTGCTGCGTCATGTACTCGGTAATCGCACTAGCTATGGCGGCCTGGGTCTTTTGGCTATCGGCTGGCTGCGGGGCACCAAGCAAATCATCGAGTACCATCTCAAGCGGTTGATGCTGCGCCTGCCACGCCATATGGATGAGCCACACCATCAAGGGTTGGAAGGTCGGGCTCGCCATCATTGTCTCGCCCCACGTTTGGTGGTTGCGCCACGCCTGGAGGCTAAGCTGCCAAATATCCTGGCTAGCAAAGCCAAAGGCTGGGTGTGCCATTAGCTCTGGTAGCAGGCTATCGGCAGTGGGAAACTCCCCCGCTGCTATGGCGTCGATGACCCGCGCGAGCAGCTCAAGTGCTTGGATGACGGGGTTGTCGAGAATGTTATCGCGCCGCTCGTAGTTGATGGCAATGCCTGCAGCCTGGAGGTGCGGCACTAGTGCCACCAGCTCGCGGTGGCGCCGAGCCAGGACGGCGATCTCCTCGGGCGGTGTGCCGCTGTCGATCTGCTGGCGAATCTGCTGCGCTAGCCATTGGCGTTCGGCTAGGCTAGTGGGTAGCTCGGCCAGACTGACGGCAGTCTGGGTTGGCTGGTGGTGAGCGGTGAGCGTCTTATCAAGCTCAGGAAGCACCGCCTCTAACCGATCACCCCCCTGAGTAATGACGGCGCGGGCTGGTGTGAGGATAGCCTTGCTAGAGCGGTAGTTATCCGTCAAGACGATCAGCTGCACATCACGGTAGTGGCTGCGGAAGCGGTGAATATTGCTCACATCTGCTCCCTGGAAGCTGTAGATTGCTTGGTCGTCATCCCCCACCGCCATAATGTTGGGGCGGCCCTCGTGGACGGGGCTACTCGTTAGCGAAAAGAGGATGCGCAGCTGCGCGAGGTTGGTGTCTTGAAATTCATCTACCATGATGTATTGGTACTGCTCCTCTAGATTGGCGCGCAGCTCAGGCTGGGCATCGAGCGCCTGAGCGAGCTGGAGAATCATATCATCGTAGTCATAGAGACCAGCTGCGCTCAGCTCGGTGAGATATGCATCATAGACCTCAGCCAGGGCGCGCAGCTTGGTGAGGCGTTTGCGATCTTTGAGGACATAGCTCCCAGTAGCGTCCTTCTCGCACCAGTGGTTACGCCAGGCGGTGAGCGGTGTGGTCTTACCGCTGTCAAGCGTCTCGTCGATCACCCGAGCGAGGCTCAGCGAGAAGCTATCAGCCAGTGGTGGAATGGTGGGCGGCAACGGCGGCAGTGGCAGCTGAGCTGCTTCGCCCGCCAGCGGAGCGAGCTTGCCGGCCATTGGTTTGCTTATCCGCCCAGCGGCAAAGACCTCGCTGAGGCGTGGCTCGACGGCCGCTAGAAGCGCCTCGTCCGCATCGATAACCTGCCGAAGCTCTGCGCTACTCAGACCAGCCTGCTTGAGCTGGCTAATACTGCGGCTAATGTCCTGCAGGTAGGTAAACTCACCATTTTGCTTACTGCTCAACGGGTTATGGTGATCGAGCTTGCCAAGGATACCGCGCAAAATCTCATAGCTGCCAAGCTCATCAGTAGGCTTACGTGATGCACCGTGGTAGAAATATTCTCGGTGGTGATTAATCGCCTCACTGCCAAAGCTATGGAAGGTATGGATGGCGACGCGGTAGGCATCTGCCCCAATGATGCTGCGCAGGCGCTGGCGCATCGCGGCTGCTCCACTGTCGGTAAAGGTGAGGCAGAGGATATTCTCGGGCAGTACATCTGTTTGGCGCAGGATGTTGGCGGCGCGCATGCTGAGCAGCTCTGTCTTGCCGGTGCCGGGGCCAGCCACAACGAGCAGTGGCCCATCGATGGTATCGACGGCGGCGCGCTGCTGGTTATTGAGGTGCGTGTATCGAGTCGAAAATTCGTGTTCAGACATGTCTCCATTATCGCACACTCACCGCCTCGACTCTAGCGGCCAGGCCGAGATTCCGGTATAATATCTATCATGGACTTTGGTAACCACATGGATGTTGCATATGTGCAAAAGGCTCTCGCCGCACGCTTTGGCGTGCAGCTAGTGATCGATCGCGTGGTGGCGCGCAATATTGCCGCGGGGCTTGCCGCCAAGGCATCGGTGTTTTTTGCGACAGACGGCCAGCTCTATTGCTTGGTCTATGGACCATCGCGCCTGCTCCTTGGCGATGTTAAGAAGATCGCTGTGCGAATTGGCCTGCGCGCTGAGACATTCTTCCCGCCCCGCGGTCAGCCAGAGTATTTTGACGAATTTGGCCGGCAGAAATTTCGCGAAATATTCCCCGGATTTGGGCGCATCACCGATCGCGACATTATGTACTATCGCACCCTTGCGCCATACAACCCAGCCCTCATTCTCGTTGATGAGGTAAAGGACGGCCATATCTACCAAGCAGACAGCGACGCGCGCAGTGGCTGGCGAGTTGCCGCGAAGTGTCAGTATCATCGAGGAGAGGTAAAATAACGATATGAAGGACTATCTGGCAATCATCCGGCGCAACTTCGTCTCGCCCATCGTGCTGGCGATTTTGCTCCTTGCTATGGCGCTGCTCTATGTGCGGGAGTATCGCGATGCCTGGTTTATATCGTTCGTCATTATGGTCAATTCGCTGATTGGTGCCGTGCAGGAGATTCGGGCCAAGCGCGCTCTGCGTAAGCTTGAGCTAATGAGTGCACCGCGCGCCCGCGTCGTCCAGGCCGATGGCACGGTCGCTGAGGTGCTCTACGATGCACTGCAGGTGGGTGATACCCTTGCCCTGCACGCTGGCGACGAGTTACCCGCCGATGGCGTCGTGCTCGACGCAAAAGGCCTCGAAGTGAACGAGAGCATGCTCACGGGCGAATCTGCCGCGGTAGACAAAGCACCCGGTGATACCATCTATGCAGCCACAACAGTGGTAGCGGGCACAGCTCACGCTCGCGTCACCGCGGTTGGTAGCGCCACCAAGGCTGGTGCAATCAGCACTGTGCTCAAGCAGTACGCGCCGCAGCCCACCCCACTCCAGCGCGCTATCCAGCGTGCCATTACTGTCCTCACTTATGGGGCAGTGGTGCTAGCACTGCTTATCTTTGCGCGCTACCATGTTGCGGAGTTGCAGGCCGTGAGTATTCTCAAGACGATTATCACCGCGGCGATCACCGTTGTGCCGGAGGGGCTGCTCCTGGCGAGCTCGCTCCTGCTTGCCTTTGGCTCGCTGCGCCTGGCTCAGGCTAAAGTGCTGCCCCAGAAGCTCTCAGCGATTGAAGCAATGGCACTGCTTGGCGTGCTCTGCGTGGATAAGACGGGCACCTTAACAAGTGATGATGTTATGTTCGAGCACGCTGCGTCGTTTGATCCATCGACCAGTGATGAACAACTCGCCCACTACGCTGCCCTGGTTGCGCACGAAACCAGTGGTGGCAATGCGACTGGCCAGGCAATTCTTGTCGCGCACCAGGCTCCTGCCGCCCACGTCCAAGAGGTGATGGCGTTCTCATCGAGCCGGAAAATGGCGGGGGTGCGGGCCGAGATTGCTGGCTCAGTGCAGACGCTGATGCTAGGTGCACCAGAGTTTGTGGCACGGCTTGCCCCGCTCTCGCCAGCTCAGCAAGCCCAAATCGACGCCTGGGCAAATGACGGCCTGCGTGTCCTCCTGCTTGCCCGCTTTGCCGACAGCAGCGTGCCACTTAAGCAGCTCGCCGCTGGCTCGGGTCAGCCGCTGGGGGCAATCGTCCTGCGCAACAGTCTGCGTCATGGCGTGGTCGATACCGTGCGATTTTTGCAGGGCCAAGGCGTAACAATTCGCGTCATTAGCGGAGATAACCCACGGACGGTCAGCTATATCGCGAAGGCAGCGGGGATCCATCAGCCTGAGGCAGCTATCACCGGGGCAGAGCTTGCCCAGCTCGATGATACAGCCTTTGCCGAGGCGGCCGATACCCACACAATCTTTGCCCGCGTCTTACCCGAGCAAAAGGAACGGCTCATCGCTCACTTCTCAGAGCAAGGGCGGTTTACTGGCATGGTGGGCGATGGTGTCAATGATGCCTTAGCGCTCAAGCGAGCCGACCTTGGCGTCGCGATGTATGCTGGTGCACCAGCTAGTCGGCGCGTTGCCGATATTATCCTGCTCAACAACTCCTTTACGTCACTACCCCTGGGAATGGAGCTAGGTAATCGCATCATGCAGGCTATTGAGCTTATCGGCGTGCTCTTCTTCCATAAGATTATTTATGGTGTCGTGCTACTGGCCATTACCCTCACCCTCGGCATTATGTACCCATATGCGCCGCGCCATCTTACCTTTATGAATATCTTCCTCGTGACGATGCCGACCATTATGTGGACGCTCTTCCCACCCTCACCGCGGCACCGGATTGACCCCCGGCGCTTCTGGCACGACACCCTGCTGGCGGTGGCACCAATTGCAGTGCTCACAGGGCTAACGGTCGCTAGTGTGTATTGGCTTGGCCGCACACTCTACCCAGATCGCCTTGGCGAGGTAGCAACGATGACAGTGCTCGTGGCGACCTTCTACGGTGTGTATCTAGTATTTTTGGCTGGCCGCATGCTCGGCATCCAGCTGGATAAGCGGGCTCACCTTGCGCGTATGCTGTATATGCTTGCTGTATTGTTTGTAACAGTAGTGAGTTTTGGTGTTGGCCCGCTCCGCCAGTTCTTCGACTTCACCCCGCCAAACCTACTCCTGCTCTGGCCCAGTACTGCTATTATCATTCCTGTGATTGTATTGCAATGGTGGTGGGCTCGACGTGTGGGCCGGCGCTTTGTGGTGGTATCCCGTGCTGAGTAGTGCAAAGTAATTAGTTTGACACGCTTGCACTAACGAGGGTCTTATAGTATTTTTAGAATTACCACAATAAATTAACCATCAGAAAGGAATGTATGTTATGTCAGACAATACAGATAGATCAGCCTACGATAAGATTATACGCGCTATGCTGGATGAACCTATGACGATTGTGTTAACGACCGAAGAAGTGAGCAAACTAATGGGACTTATTACCGAGCTGACACTTGGCCCCTATGCACCTTCTGAGGAAGAATGGAGACAGTTGGAAAACGTACACGGCCTTTCCTCTGCTGATTATTACTTAAATATTTCCAAGAAGCTGGGAAGGTATCTGGACAATACTACTTCTCCTAGCGATAAATAAAGAATACCCTAAAGAATAGCATAGAAGCATCATCCCAGTCATAAGGGACGTATAGATAGCATGCACCTGTATAATGAGTGTATCTATTCTTATATATCCTTGCTGGAGATACGGAATGGGTTGGAGTAGAACGACGTCTTAAATCAACCAGTTTCTAGCAATGATACTTGATTTAAAATGCAAGTCGAGATATGTTTAGTGTAACACTAACACCATAAAGGAGTTTATATGTCATCTACTGACCCAACGTCGAGTTCAGGCAAAAAATACGACTACGACAAGCCAGTCACCATCACCTTTACCGCGAAAGAATGGTTTGATCTCACGCGGGCAATCGGCGAGCTCACGATGGGCGATTATGCGCCCGACGCAAAAGGCTGGGATTGGCTGCAAGAGGTAATGGGTGTTGCCGATCGACAGACAATCATCAACCTGAGCAATCACATCATTAAAGCCTGCAATCAAAACCTAATGAATGATTAGTGCGAAGTTTAATGCGGTGATTCGTTTTGAACGATAATTTTTCTAATAATCGACCTGCCCCTTCTCCTGAAGACGTGGGAGAAGAGACGCCAGATCGCTACATTCCGGACAATCTCGATGAAATTATGCAGAGAGTGTACGAGCATGGCGTTGTTCAGAGGAAACATCACATCCAACAGGGCATGAGTGAGCAAGAATATCTTCAAACGACGAGAGACACCATTACCTCACCCTCTATCATTGTTGAGCTTCAGCAGCATGGCGGCCCTACATGGCTATATGGTCGTAAGTTTGGAGATACTGAACAAGTTGTCGTAGTCCTCTAAATATGGAGAGTGAGGCTAGAATTGATGAAGATCAAAATGCCGCACCCCTACGATGCACCATCATACCTATATGCAAACGCCCCTGTCGAAGGCGACAAGCAGAATATCTCACCGTGCGACTCTGGGCGGTAGCGAGCAACACACTGACCTCCCTCTCCTGTTGCGGTGCGAAGAATGTTGCGCGAGTCGGGGGATGAATTTTGCTCGATACTAAGCAGTGGCGATGTTTTGCCATATTCACTATACGGCTGCCACGACGAGCAGCCACCAGAGCAATCGGCAAAAGGCTGAGCTTGGAGCAGCTTCTGGCGTGTCTTCGTGTCTGTGACGTAGCCAAGCACTGTGCCACTTGGGCTTTCGCGGCTGAGCTGAGGTGACCCTTTGCTATATTTGACATCAAGCGATTGCGTATATTCGCGAGAAAAGCGCTGCTTAAGCGTCTCAGTTGCATTAACCCGTGCGAACGGTGCATCCAAAAGCAGATAGGGAAGCCCGTACGTAATAGCACTGTAGGTGATAAGGAGAACTCCAACGATAATAATCTTTCTTCGGGTAGAGCGTCGCATAAAACTTATTATAGCCTTATTACCTGGCTATGCCAATTAAGATAAACGTTCTCTCATTTCCTCGTGATCCTTGACGATTGAGACCTATAACAATGTAAGCAAAAGAGCGGCCGATACAGCATAGAGGAGAGTGTATGTGATATGGAGTGGCATATTCCATGCAAGATATGTTTTTACTGTCTTCTCATCATCCAATCGCTGCGCACCATTGACAAAAAATTCCGCCTTGGCAAAGCCAGTTACCATATGAGTGGTAAGCATGAGAAATGGAACAGCCGCTGCAACCACGAGTGGAGCCGGCCCTCTCGTATAGTTGGTAGCGAGAGAAATTATCGACAACATTGCGTGGCCAACCAATACAGCTGTGTGGTAGATCTGCACTCGAGTATTATTATGAAACAGTGCCCAATTTTGAGATGCGCCAGGTATCTTGTGTTTTAAAATATAATCAAAATAGCGTCCTAAAGTAATAGTATACATAAGCATCATCCCAGCCATAAGAGCTGTATAGATAACTTGCATTTGTATCATGAATGCGCTCATTTTTGCATTTCCTTTCTCAATGTCTGAATCGTGAAGAATCACTTTTTTATAAGAGCGATATAAAGCCACTACGTAAGCCGATCAAGCACCACCAAATGCTCACTGTGCGGTGTACGGGGGAAGAAGTTGTAGCCTCGGTGATAGGCAATGCCATAGTGCGTGGCAAGAAGCGCCACGTCGCGTGCCTGAGTGACGGGGTTGCAACTGAGGTAGAGGATGCGCTGTGGCTGGGCGGTGAGGAGTTTGGCAATAACATCAGCGTGGAGGCCGGCACGTGGTGGGTCCAGAATGATGAGCGCATCGCCAGTAATGTGTTCTAGTGCTTGCTCGCTGGGTGCAAGAACAGCCTTGGCTTGGCTTGTGCGGCCTAGCTGGTGGATATTACGCTGCATCTCACGCACCGCATCAGCGTTTATCTCTACTAGCGTGACGTTATTACTGCCGATCGTGAGGCCAATCGTCCCCACCCCGGCATAGAGGTCGAGCGTGGGCTGTGGTGTGCCATCCTGCACCTGGGCGAACCGCTGCATGTCGCGCAGCGCTTGCTCGTAGACCGGCAGATTAACCTGGAAGAACCCCTCAGTGGCATAGCGAAATGGCACGCCAAGAATGGCATCCTGCAATACAGGATCGCCAAAGCATGCCAAGCGCTCGGTGATGCGACTGGCTGGCGAACGGGGGTCGGAGTAGATGATCTCGCCGCCCTGGGCTGGCAGTGTGATAGCTTCGTCTGGGCTGATAACATCGCCTAGGCGGTCTTTGGTATAGAGTTGCCACACGCAGTTGCCTGCTTGGTCGCAGCGGATGAGGAGCGTCTTGAGCTGGCGCGCCGTCACTTGCTTGGTGTGCAATAGGTCACGCACCTGCCGGGCGAGCTGGTTGATCTCTGGCCGAGCTAAGCTCGTCCCGTCAACGATAATTTTGCCCTTGCTCCCCCGTCGAAAGAACGCGAGGTCGAGCGTCTCGGTGCCATCCTCTGCCCTGTCGCTATACCAACTCAGCTCAACTTTATTGCGGTAGCCATAGGGTATATTATCGCAAAAAACATCAATTGGCTCTGGCAAAACAATATCGTGCAACTCAAAGGCCTCCTCGATCAGCGCTGCCTTATAATGCTGCTCGCTCGCCAGCGGCATAATTTGCCATGGGCTGGTACTGAGGTAGCTCTCGGGGTCGCGCGGCGTGATACGCTCGGGCGAAGCAGCGAGCACCTCAGTCACCACTCCTTCGACGAAGTGAGATTTTTTCTTGGTGATGCGGATAGTGACGGTCTCGCCCGGTAACCCACCCCAGACGAAGGCTTTGCGGCCATCGTCAAGTGTGCCGAGGGCTTGCCCACCACCAACGATCTTTTCGAGTTGGATTGTTGCGAATGTTGGTTTTCTCATCACCGTCTATTATACCATTTATCGTGAAGTGATGGCGGTATCGATGAGTGGTGCACGGGGCTTCTCTACTGCCCTTGCTGCCACTGCCAGGTGGTGACCATGGGGTGGTCAGTGTGGTGCTCGCGTGCGTGGGTGAGGCACTGCTCAATCGCTGCATGGCAGTGCTCTATGAGACGCTGGGCATCGTCTGAAGAGATAACGCCTGTTGCGCTCAGGCATGTTGCGGCGGCAATAGCAAGATCATAGCGGCTAGCCTGCTGGTTAATGAGGCTTGTCATGAGCGTGTCGCCGCACGGTGCCAGGCCGAAGCTATGGATATCAAACTGTCGACTATCGACCCCATAAGCAAAGAGCGTCGCCGCAAGGGAGCGTTCTTCGCCCGGGTAGGCGATAATCACCGGCTTGGTTGTCGTTACCGTGCGCGCGAGCGTTCGCCGCGAGACAGGCTGAGCGAGTGTGCCAAAGCCACGCGGCGTGAGGCTCGAGATATTGACACAGCGCACCCGGGCAGCCGGGCAAGAATGAGCGATGAGCTCAATAGCGGCCAATACCTCTGTAGTAGCAACGTCACCACACGCGGCAAGTACAATATCTGGACTGGTGTGGCTGGCGAAGTTCCACGTAGCAAGACCTGCGTGCATCTGAGCTCGAGCCGCCTTAGTGGTGAGCCAGGTAGGCTGCGTCGTATCACTGGCATGCAATACATTGATTACCTGCGTGCTCGACAGCATCATATCGAGCGTCACCACCGCGCAGTTGCTATCGGCTGGGAAGTAGATCGTTGTTGGGGCATCTCGCTGATCAAGCGCATTGGTTACCTGCTCGGCACTCTGATGAGAGAGAATGGTGTTGAGGCTCGGTAGTGGTGCATTGCTTGGCTGGCTCGATAGAGCTGCGGTATACGAGCGACTTGCCGCGCTCATGTCCTCGTGTAGGGACGCTCCAACGAAGACGCTTTGCCTCCCCTGCTCGAGATAGCCAAGCTGCATACCGCGTAGCGCACCTGCTGCTGGGTAGCTCATTGTATAGCCATCTGACGCATGCGGCGCTGTACTAGGCTGGCTGCCCCACTGCCAGGCTCGTGGGTGTGATGCAAAGCGCTGAGCGAGCGTACCGCTCTGCAGCGACGGACTTATAAACAGCCGGAAGTTATCTGGCGCTGCATCTTTGGCAAGATCGGCCAGATACGAACCAACGCGAGAAAGCGTATTGCTGCGCTTCGTGCCAGGTGGCGTCGCAACGACTGCATAGGGCTCAATAGCCGGCCGGCGTAGTCGCGTGGCTGACAAGGCGGGCTGCGTAGTGGTGAGCTGAGCTGCACCTGAGGAGGGGTCATTATCGGCATGAGCTGCAGCCGTGTGCGGCAGAGCCTTCGTCTCGGCGAAGGTGAGATTGCCTGCTGCGTCAAACAGGTTCTCTGGCTCACACCATGCAAGCACGTGAGCAAGCCATGCCTGCGTGCGCGCCTGGCTCGAGTCAGTACCATCTGCTTTGCGGTGAGCAAGCGCTGCCTGTGCCCGGGCAATGCTTGATGGCTGAACATCGCCACTATCATGCTCGGCTGGAGCGGGCGCGTTCTCTTGTGCTTCGTGCTCAGCGAGTAACGCCTCAAGCTGTTCTGGAGTACGCACAAGCAACAGTGGTCGGCGGATTTTGTGCGGGCGTAGCTGGGCTGGCTGGCGCAAAGCAGTAGTGCGCTCAGTTGCCCAGGCGAGCGCAGCAGTATAGTCTGCGTCTGGCTGGCGCGGGTCGGCTGTGGTGCAGTCAACGATTCGTGGCTCATACCCATAGCCAATGAAAAGTGCAAGCAGCTCGTAGGTGGAAAGCGTAGCGAGCAGTGTCTTGGGCCGCAGCTGGATGATCGGGATAATCGTGCCGTCAGCTGCTGGGCTAAGGAGCTTTGCCAGGTGCCACGGGGTATCGTCTTGGGCGACCGCGCTATCAACCAAGCAGTAGATCATTTGCTCTGGTTGGCCAAGTGCCCTGCCGCTTGCCTGAGCGAGTGCACCACCAAGACGAGCGTCACAGAGATGTATTGCGTCAGACAATGAAGTTTGCGGGTTGTGTATTAACGTGCAGAGCACATCAATCCCCGCTTGTGAGCGAGTAATATCGCAGCCAGGTTGTAACATATCATAGACGAGCGCATGAGCGCGTGCTGCCGCCCATCGCTCGCGATCGGTAATAATGAGCGGCGCTGCGCCATCCGACTGAGCATACTCCGCAATCTGAGCCAAGCTAAAGCTCAGCGCGAAGTCTGCCGCAAGTGCTGCCCGGAGCTCATCCGAGTAAAGCTGCTTTATATCGCTTGGCTGTAACGGCTGACCAGCTGGCAGTGTGCGCCAGAGTGCATGCTGTGCTAGCACAGTATAATAGGCCGCTTGCCGGTAGCGCATCGTCATCCCACCATTCGTATCCATTGCTTCTAGTATACACGCTTGTGCTTGCTGACGGAATAGGCCGAGGCGAGATTGTGCGCGTTTACGACGCATAGGCTTGTTTGCTACACTAGCAGTATGAAACGACGTGTTGCTAGCCATGGCCAACATTTTTTGCGTAGCCCCCGCGTGGCGGCTATCTTACTGGGCCATAGTACCATCCGCCGGCGCGATACGGTTTATGACCTCGGGGCAGGTAGCGGCGTCATTACAAGCGCCTTAGCGCGGCGCTGCCAGCAGGTGGTAGCGGTCGAGAATGAGCCACGTGCGCTCGATGCTCTGCGCAGGCATACCGCAGCCATGTCACATGTCCGCATCATTGCGGCCGATATCCGCCAGCTTACGCTTCCTACTGAGCCATATAAAGTATTTGCTAATATCCCCTTTGCGCTCAGTGCCGATATCGTGCGGATGCTCACTACTGCTTCCACCCCACCACAGGCGATCTATCTTATCGTCCAGCGCCAATTTGCGTCCAAGCTTGTGCCGAGCGATCGCCACTTTACGGCGGCACTGGGCGCTCAGCTGGCACCGTGGTGGCAGGCGCGGATCCGCTACCGCTTGCACCGGACAGATTTCACGCCGCCACCCGCCGTCGATACGGTATTGCTCGAGCTCTTGCCACGCACCGAGCCCTGGCTGCCCCGCAATCAGCAGGCAGCGTACAGCCAGTTTGTCGCGCAGCACTATGCCGAGCCGCGGCGCTTTGCTGCCTTGCCGCGAGCCCAGCTTGGCATCAACCCTGAGCGTAAGCCATCAGAACTTCAGCCTAGGCAGTGGGTGCAGCTCTACCAAGCAATGCAGATGAAATAATAAACCTTCTAAACTAAGGGGTGAGTAGCCTACTGACAAACACCTCACGACGCCTATAGTGGCTCGTACTGATAAAACCGGTTGCTGTCATGTGCACGTGCATTGGTAATAATATGTGCTGGGCGCGTTAGGTCGCGGTGTTGCTGGCGGTAAGCGCGCGTTGCGGTAAAGACAGTTTGCTGCTCGGGTACAGTGGTAACAACGCGCAATCGGTCGTTATAGCGAGCAATCATGTCATACATTGGTCGCTCCATCTCAGTCACAGCAAGCGTCATAGGGCGATCGACGCGCACATTGTCACCCTGGAGTTGGTCGTTAAGAAGCTTAACGTCGCTCGAGTAGTGAGCAAGAACATCTGGATTATAGCGATACGTCTCGGCATAGCGCCCGATACCAGTAAGGGTAAGCCCACCAATTAAGAGCGTCATAGGCAGCAGCCCAGCCACCCGAGCATATGGATTGCGCGGAAACATCTGGTACCAGTGGTTAATCAGCCATGCCACGCCAAATGCGATGATGATTGCCACCACCGGAAAGAGCGAGGTCACCAGCTGTGGATTACTAATCACCACGCCCAGTAACAGCAATCCTACCAGGAGCGCTGCATAGCTGCGTGCTGTGTAGTAGTGGCTCAGGAGCGAGGCAAGACCAATCAGCATAATCAAGATCATACCGACTGAGTACAATGGCTGCACGAGGTACGATTTGTTTGACGTAAAGAGCCCAAAGAGTGTGACACCAAGGTGGCGAAGGTTCGCCCCCACATTGATCGATTCGAGCGGCAAGCCAAAGAGCTGCTTGAGTACATCATGGTTGGTGATGCTTGCGTAGATAAGTGGCAGCATCGCCACGAGGCCAATGACGGCTGCCAGAGCAAGACGGCTGCGCTGCACGCGCAGAATTGTATAACGAGCGTGCGGATGAGACACCCCCAGAATTCCAAGGGCAACAACGACATAGATACCAAGTGGCGCATACAGCAGGAGTGCCGCCAGCACACAGGCCGTCACTTTCCAGAGAGTGGAGAGAAACTTCTTCGTCCGAATGGCGCGCGTTGCAGCATAGAGCAGCCACACAGTGAGGCAACTAAAGAATATAGCTGGTGTGCCATCTTGCGCCAAGAAAAGAAACTGGGCCGTCATCGTCACGAGGATCGTTGTAATAAGCGCAATGTTTCGCGAAAACCAGGAGCGAAATAGAAGGAGCAATCCAAGCGCCGTCATCAGGGCAATCGCCATAGATGGCAGCTTAATCGACAGTGGTGTCACGCCGAGCACTGCAAAGCTTAATTTTTGCAGACCATGATACGGCGCATTGATAACCATAGCAGGAGTAAGATTTTGGAAGGATAATTGGCTGCTTTGCAGCGCGCTATCGAGCTCACCCTGCCGCAACTCACCAGGGATAAACAGCCCAGCCAGCACAACTGCCGCAATAATTGCTACCACTACAAAGCCATAGCCGAGGCCATACCGCCAGCGGTACAAATGGTAGTCGACAACTTGCTTTGCCATATTGCCCTATTATACCCGAGTTTGCGGGGGTGCTCAAGAGCGAACCGCCTACCCTTTGCGTGTTCGTAGTAATACGTACCACAGATAAAGTGAGCCAAGACCAGAGATAGCGAGGCCAAGAGCAGCACCGGCCGTCGTCTGGAGGAAGGTGTGTGGACCGAATCCATCTTGAACAAAATAGTGGTGGTAGAGATATACGGCCGCTAATGTGACAAAATAACCAAGGATGGCCACACATGCCACCGCCTGCTGACGATATGGCGCAATCGCTGAACGCAACGTGCGAATAATGACATAGACGGCTTGACTAGTAAGATTGATTGCATAGACAAGCATGATGAGCATAGTGATATACTCTTGTGGCTGCGTCCCCTCAAAGCCAGTTGACGTGATGTAAATACCCATCGATTCAACAAAAGCGAGAAAAACGCCGATAAGAATAATCCCACAGCAGGCAAGAATGGTAGCGAGGCGCTCGATGATTCTGCGCGGTGTGGCTTGAATCGTCTGAGCTGTTACGGTTGTTGTCTGAGATATGGCCATAGGTACCTTCTCCTCCGTCGTGCTAGAAGTGTGTATGGCTATATTATAGCAGGTTTCTTGTTTTCATGGGTTGCCCGTCTATGTATAGGTAGTGAGATTGGTTTAGGTGGAAGGTTGTAGTGGAGCACCTCGCGGTGTTAGCGGGCGCAGTGTAAAATCCCTCTACCCTCCAATCAGCCACACCCCGTGCCACTCCTCACGCACCGCATCAACCAGCGCAGCGGCAAAATCTTCATAACTAATGCCATCAGTTAAGAAGGCCTGCTCGCGGTCGCCTGCAGGTAGTCTGCTGTATCGTCCTTGGTACGGGCCATCTGGTGCATACCGAGGTGGCGGGATAAGGTATGCCCATTGGCACGACTGCTCATACTGTTCTAGATAATCACGCAAATGCGCGTGACCGATTCCCCGTGGTAAGGTGACGGCTGGGAAGCCTGACGTTTCCCAGAACCGTCGCCCATCGTCCATATGCAGAGCTCCTGCACCACCAACATGGACGACAAAGAGTTCTCGGCTTGTATCGCGCGCGGCAACAATAGACTGATGGAGCTCGACGAGTGCCGATGCAGCAATATCCTCTCGGAGGCGAATCGCATTGACTACCACGTCAATGCTCTCTAGCGCGGTCGACAAGCTTGTGTGGTCATCGATATCGACAACCCGAAGGGCATCAGCGCCATCAGGCAATGATTGTTGTCCTTCGACATAACTTGCCTGACGCAATCCGGCATACACCGTTGCGTTATCCGGCCGATGCTTACAGACAAGGCGGCCAGTCCGCCCCGTAGCCCCAAGAACAAGAATGGTTTTCATGACGACGAATCCTTTCGCAGAATGGCTCCAAGCGTGAGAAGCGAAGTTGCTGCGATAACCAGCAGGGCAACTAATGTGAGCGTCAGAGTACCAAACCCCCCGATTGCCTTACCAACCAATGCGCCGATGCTTGCACCGATAAACAGAACGAAACCATTGATCGCCATACCGCTTCCTCGGTGCGGCGCTGCAGTCTCACCGTACAGCATGATCATTGAGGGAATGGACAGCGCAACACCTGAAACGTAGACAATACTGAACGCGACGACACCAAAAATTGTCTGAGCCGTGAACGTTTCTCCTAACATGCCGACTGCAGCTAAGCCAAAGCCCACCTGTGCGACCCGAATTGCACCGATACGCTTGGCCAAAGCGCCTGCTCCGAGGCTAATAAACATCGCCGGAAGTGCAGCTAGACGAATGAGAATGATGTTTGACGCGGCAACGTGAAGATCTTCGAGATGGTGACCAATGCCGGTGTATAACGCCACAAACGATAACAGCAGCGTAATATGGGCGATGCCAAGCAATACGATGGCCGGCCGAAACAGAAGCACGACGAGGTTGCCAAACTGCTGCAGCAACGTCATCGATGGGCTGTGGTTGGAAACCTCTGCGACAGAAAAGAGGATGATCGTAAATATAATCGCCAGAACGACGCCGCAGGCAACGAAAAACCACGACCAACTTGCGCGCAGGGCGATTGTTGATGCCAGCACTTGCCCAAAAATTCCTGCCACCAAGAATGCGGCTGACATCGCCCCGATTGCTCGTGCCCGCCGCTGAGGAGCAACAGCCTCAGTCAAATATGCCAATGCCACCGGCGCAAATCCAGACGCAGCCGCACCTTGGAGCGCCCGCAGCCCAGCGAGCATCGGCAGCGACGAAGCTGCTGAGCACAGGAGTGTTGCCACCGCAAGCACGCCAATCGACGCCGTCATCACCTTCTTGCGTCCATAGCGGTCCGAGATAGGTCCCCACACCAGGAACCCAACAGCATAGGTCACACTAAAGCATGTCGATAATGCGAAGGTTGCATCAGCTCCCATCGAGGATCCGACTGGGCCAAGTAACGGAATAGCCGCATACAACTGAGTCAAGACAAATAGTGCGGCGATAACCAGGACGGAGACAGCACCTCCATTACCCGGATAGATTACTGCTGGAGAACCACCGCTTCCCTGCTGAGCCACCGCAATGTGGTCTCCATGATGATGTTGCTGCTCGGTCATGCTGACGCTCCTTTCCAACGTTATCGTTGGAACCAGTGTAGTATAATAAAGCGGAAGATGCAACCACAACGTTGGAGATGAAAGTGAGGAGTCCGATGGTTTGGGATACAGAAGGCACTAAACGTAAGATCAAGGAAGCCGCGACGGCCGAGTTCGCGCAGTACGGCCTTGATGGCACCACAGTCGAGCAGATCGCGAAAAAGGCTGGCGTCAACAAGGAACGCGTTTACAACTACTTCGGTGGCAAACGTACGTTATTCGCGACCATCCTTCGTGATGAATTGGCGACGGTTGCTCAGGCAGTTCCAGTTACCTCATTTGCGACAGAGGACATTGGCGATTACGCCGGGCGCGTCTATGACTACCATCGTGAGCGACCCGAACTCATCCGCCTTCTCCACTGGGAGGCGTTGGTGTTTGATAACGAAGTACCAGACGAAGATCTGCGCAGGACGTTCTACCGCGATAAAACTGCCGCTGTCCTTGAAGGTCAGAAGGCGGGAGTAATCACCAAAGACATTGATCCTGCACAACTGATGCTGTTCATACTCTCGATTGCAGGCTGGTGGTCGACTGTCCCCCAAGTCGCGCGCATGCTTTGTGGGCCACTATCCGAGGAGGAGCACACCAGGCGGCGAGCAGCTGTTGTCCAAGCTGCTCGCCGCCTGGCTGCACCAGAAGCCGAGGGACCTGTAACGTGATAGTCAGGCCACCTGCGCCGAGCGCTATGGGTGTTGGCAGTTAGCTAGTCTTGAGGGATTATAACAGAGCCCTGCTTTGCAGTTGCCTCATTGATGCTGACCGTCCCAACTGATACCACAGGTATACCGCGCCGAGCGTGATCATGATAATGCCCATCAGTACCGCGAGAGGATTGGTAAATGCCATGATATCCTGCTGTGATTGATTATGTATGAGTGTATTGTATCCTATCTCGACACCTGCGAGCAGTGGATAGAGCAGTGTAACGCCGAGTCCAAACCCTTCCTCGTGGTAGCGCTGCCCCGAGCGACGGGTGTAAGTATGGATTAGCGCAATTGCCTCAATAATGAGGGCAATCCCGAGTATCCAGAATAAGCCTACAACAACATATTCTATCCAAATCAAGAACGCAAACGGCCCAATGGCAGAGACTGCTACTGCCCAGCCAAGATAGATGAGCCACCCAGCAGTGCCAAGGAGGCCAAGTGCTCCACCAACCATCGCGCAGCGAACCAGTGGTGAGCAGGACGGCGAAGGTGAAGACGATTCTTTAGTGAGTTGTGTGCGTGATGATGTCGTGTGAGCTGCCATTGCTGCGGGTCCTCCTAGGTGTCATAACTATAGCATAGCATTAATTATGTCGCCTGTCGAGGCTCATAAAGCGTGGTATGTCTAAAAACCTAAAAGTCTTTTTCGCGCAGCTTTGCTGTGTATTAGTGCTGAGTATCCCATCGAATACCACATACACACAGCACTCAGAGTAGTTACTATAATGCCGAAGAAACACAACTGTGGGCTCGACGAAAACACATGAATTTGCTGCGCAGACAAAGCATTATAGACGGCTTCGCCCGCTATCAATAGCGGAAAGAACAGTGCCAAGGCGAGCCAAAATCCCTCTTCGCGATAGCGCTGGTTACCACGGCCGGTGTATGTACGAATAATTGCAATTCCTTCGATAATAAGCATAACACTCAGCCACCAGAAAAGAGTTATCAAGCTAATATGTAACAAAAAATATGGTGTGAAGAGAAAAACTGCGAACATCCAGCCAAGACATACCAGCCACCCAGCAGTACCAAGGAGACTAAGTGCTCCACCAACCATCGCGCAGCGGACTAGTAGTGGGCAGGATGATGAGGAAAAAGACGATTGTACGCGTGATGATGTGGTGTGGGCTGTCATTGCGACGGTTCTCCTATGTGTAATAACTATAACATAACATCAATCATGCCGCCTGTCGAGACTCATAAAGCGCAGCCGCTCGGGGTGGAAGTAGAGTTGGATCTTGCCCACTGGGCCGTTGCGGTGCTTGGCGATGATGAGATCGGTGATATTTTGGAACTCAGGATTGTCTGGCTCGTAGTAGCCAGGCCGGTAAATAAAGGAGACGATATCGGCGTCCTGCTCAATCGAGCCCGATTCACGCAGATCGGCTAATTGTGGCACCGGCGGCGTGCGCGACTCCACTGAGCGGCTTAGCTGGCTTAGGGCAATGACCGGTACATTAAGCTCACGAGCAATCAGCTTGAGCCCGCGCGATATCTCGCTCACCTCTTGGACGCGGTTGCCATTGTGGTTGCCATTGGCCTGCATCAGCTGCAAGTAGTCGACAATCACCAGCCCAAGCTGCTGGTCGTGCATGGCGCGCCGTGCCTTGGTGCGCATCTCGAGGACGCTGAGGCCTGGCGTATCATCGATGAAGATTGGTGCTTCGGCCATCTCACCCATTGCCTCGGAGAGCTTAGCCCAGTCATCATCACTGAGGTTACCAGTGCGGATATTCCAGCTATCCACACCACTGGCATCAGCGAGCATGCGGTCGGTGAGTTGTTCCTTGCTCATCTCGAGTGAGAAAAAGAGAACAGGCTTTTTCTCGATCGTTGCGACATTGTAGGCGAGGTTTGTCACCAGCGTCGTCTTACCCATGGCGGGGCGAGCTGCAATAATAATAAGGTCGGAGCGCTGCAGGCCAGCTGTCATCGTGTCGAGGTCGCGGTACCCCGTGCGAATGCCGCGCAGCTGTCCTTTGTTGCGGTGCAGCTCTTCAATACGGTCGAAGCTATCGGTGAGAATACTCTCTAGGCTCACGAGGTCTTGTTTGAGCGACTGGTCAGACACGCTAAAGAGCTCTGCCTCGGCCTTTTCGAGCAGCTCTTGAGTGGTGGTATTTTCGTCGAAGCCAAGCTGGCTAATATCGGCACTGGCTTTGATCAAGCGTCGCCGCACTGCTTTTTGGGCAACGATCTCGGCATAGCTACTGGCGTGGGCTGCGGTGGGGACGTAGTTGGTTAGCTCAGTCAGGTAGGCTGAGCCACCTACCTCGGCAAGCTGGTCTTTTTTTTGTAATTCATCAGTCAGGGTAAGGAGGTCAACTGGCTTATGCCGCTCGTAGAGGCGCATCATTGCCCCAAAGATCGTCGCGTGACGCTTATCATAAAAATCTTCTGCGCCGACGTGCTCGCTAGCATCGGCCAAAACTTCTTCGTCAATAAGTACTGCACCAAGCAAACTCATCTCAGCATCGAGACTTTGCGGTGGTACTTTGCCTTTTGGTTGCGGTGATTGGTCAGCCATCGATAGTAATTTCTTCTCCTCCCCCCATCATAGCAAGAATGGCGGCTTTTTGGCGATCTTTGGGCGGCTTACTGGTAGCTAATACGGCGATCTCTGCAGTGGTGCCAAGGCGATTTAGTGCTGCGCTGAGTGTGGGGAGGGCGCGATCGATCTGCATTTTGGCGAATTTTTTGCCAGCGTAGATCGTTAGTGTCTGGCCGTCAAACGCGTGCCCTGCTTTAGTCAGGTACGTGCGTGCCCCGACTGCTCCGACCGCATCGAGAAACTGCTCCCATGGGAAGTCGATTGGCATGGAACTTGCTGCGGGCGTTTCATCGTTTGCTGAAGAAACGCTTGGTTGCTTGACTGGTGTATGATCAGCAGCGGAAGCACTTGGAGTACCAGACTGACCAGCCGATGATGCTGCCGCACCATTTGTCTCCTGACGAGGAGGGTGTGAAGAAGAAACTACAGGAGGAGTTTGCGATGATGGAGCTAGTGAGCGTGTATATGGCGCAACTGGCTCACTGACGGTAGCGGGTGATGGCTGATGATGGCGCGCTACAAACGGTAGTGTGGCTCGGCTTGCAAGAGCAGTAAGCAGTGCAATGCGCGGCCAACCGGCTCGCGGTACAGCCAGTAGTTTATCGAGTAATGGCAACAGTGCTGCATCCTCTACAACACGCTGGCGCGCGATGCCAAGCAGCTGCTCGGCAAGGAGCTCAGCCGGTGTGCCAGCTGCCTCAGCTTCATCGATTAGTTGAGCGGCGCGGCCAATATCTGCCATGGCATAAGCCGCCAGCAGCCCTTCTACTACCTCATCCTGCGCAAGGCCCAGCACTTCTGCGACCATCGTGCGGTCGATTGTCTCATCACTTAGTGAGCGCAGTTGGTCGAGCAAACTAATACTGTCGCGAAAGCTCCCCTTCCCCTGCTCAGCAATCAGCTCCAGCGCATCGGGTGTAATGGCGATCTTCTCTTGCTTAGCAATATAGGCCAAATGCTTGGCTGCATCAGGTGGGCTAATTGCTCGGAAATTGAAGCGTTGCACCCGGCTCAAGATCGTCGCGGGAAGCTTATCTGCATCGGTAGTCGCAAGAATGAAGACAACGTGCTCGGGTGGCTCTTCTAGCGTCTTGAGCAAGGCATTAAAGGCCGACTTGCTGAGCATATGAACTTCATCAATAATGTAGATCTTTTTTGGACTGCTGGTTGGTGCAATTTGCACCTTGTCGCGCAAATCACGGATATCCTCCACAGAATTATTGCTCGCTGCATCGATCTCGATAATATCAAGATGAGTTGACTCATCGGTGTATGGCAGGCCGTTGATCTCATGCGCCAAAATACGCGCGATCGATGTCTTACCCACTCCACGTGGCCCCGTCAGGAGATAGGCATGGGCAATATGCCCACGAGCAATTGCCCGCTGCAAAATCCGTGTGATATGCGACTGCCCCACAATCTCATCAAGCGACCGACTCCGATACGTCCGATATAGTGCTCTGCTCATTTGCTATATTATACCGCAGAATGGATGGAGATGCGATCGAAATACAGAAGGAGTAATTGCAAATAAATCAATAGAATCAAAAAGCTCCAAGCGCGAGCAAGAGGGTCCCCGGTTCTCTGTTATATAAGCTGTTGATAGCTGTAATTTTATAACGGTGCTTCCACTGCTGCCCACGTCGCGTCGGGTTTATCCTCAGGGATGATGACAGTGACCTGATGGCCAATCTCAATCCGGAAGAACGTCACACTTGCCAGCAGGATCCGGTATTCTCTCCCCTGTGCTTCTACATAGTATGCGCCATCGTGTTGGGTGAGCGTACCGATAATCTGCTTGCGCTCCACCCGCTTGATTTGCTTGTAGATAAAGCCGCCATCGTCGGCAATTGTCAGCTTGAGCTTGTCGCCCTCAACAAGCTTAGACTTGCTGGCATAATTGGCTGGCACAGGATAATTCTTGCCATCGGCATCGACCATCACTTGCCCATCAAAGATACCTTCGACTATCTTGCCCGACACCTCCTCGCGGCTATTACTTGGTACGACAACTTCGCCATCGTCACCAATAATACTCATCAATAATTCCTTTGCAGCGGCCAGGTTTGTTTCTGCCTCTTGAATCAGCGATCGTAATCGCTTCACCTGTTTCTCTGGTAGTTCAGACATATTTTCTCGCAATTCCTTGTCTGTTTTCTTAGTTATCAACCCATTATATAGCGATGGGGTGGGGCCTTGTCAAGGCGCTTGGTGGTTATCCACAGCAATAACAGGGGTAGCCAATAGTTCGTTGTAAAAATGGTACAATGCTTAGAGCGCTACGTACATGGAGTGACGCACAGCAATCCGGAGCAGTGAGCTCAACAGATTGCTGTGCGTGGGCACCTCCTTTCGTTATCGGCTACTAGTTTCTAACGGGAAACCGCGGAGCTTATCATAGCTGCAGACGGTTTTCTTGAGCAACTGGTCGATGCGAACGTTGCAGAATATTGCTACATGAGAGAGAGTAATTCCCAGTAGTCCAACGATCGACCAACAGATCGTCCCGGCGATACTAATATGCAAGTTATAGCACACAGTAGCGATGAGACCTATCATCTCAATTATGTAGCCAGAAAAGACTACCTGACAGAGACGTATAATCGCTCTGTCTTTATCTAGCACCTTCCATCGCAATTCTCTACTAGCAATGACTAGCAGAAAATACCACGGCAATGGCCCAATGACAAGAAAAATTATGGCAGTGACAGTCATGCTACTCATGACATTCTTCCTTTCTCGGAGGTGCAAACCCTTTGCGGTCGCAAAAGGTTAATATATATATCAATACACGGATGACTTGTCAAATTTTCGTAAATTTAGCTACCTCGCACTACGTTTTAGCTCTAACCCTTTTGTACTGATTCCATTCTGAACCCAACCAAAAACACACCCAAGCGGGTGTGCTGATGGTATCAATGCGGTCGGTAGGGTGATTACGCCAGTTCGACGGTAGCGCCAGCCTCTTCCAAGGTCTTCTTGGCAGCTTCAGCGTCGTCTTTGCTGACCTTTTCTTTGATTGGGCTTGGTGCGTTGTCGACCAAAGCTTTTGCCTCACCTAGGCCAAGGCCAGTGAGTTCCTTAACAGCCTTGATGACAGCAACCTTTTGGCCACCAACTTCTTTGAGGGTGACGGTGAATTCGGTCTGCTCGTCTTCAGCAGCACCAGCGTCGGCGGCTGGACCAGCGACGGCAACTGCAGCAGCGGCTGGCTCAATGCCGTATTCGTCCTTGAGGACATTTTTGAGTTCGTTGACTTCCAGAACGGTCAAAGCAACCAGTTCTTCGGCCAGTTTTTTCACATCTGCCATGATGGATTCCTTTCGATGATGTGCGGTAGAATTATCGCACGAATTATTGTCTGCATAGTGCAAACGTTAGTACAATGCTGCGCTTGGTTACGCAGCTGCTTTGGCGTCTTCGATGCCATCGAGCAACGCATGAAGGTTGCCCGAAAGTGCGTTGGTAGTGTCGTGTACTGGCGAGAGCAGCTGTGCCACCACTTCGGCCACCAGCTGGTTCTTGCTCGGCAAGCCAGCTAGTGCAGTGACATCGGCTGTGTTGAGAGCTTCACCTTCGCCACTAAAGCCAGCAACCAACTGAACTGTTGGATGCGTCTTGGCAAACTCGTGCAACACCTTCGCTGCCATCACTTCGTCGTCTGGCGAGATTGCATAAAGCAACTGCCCAGCCAGGGCCGAAGTGTCGGTATTTTTGTAGGTGTCATGCTGCGCAAAGGCAACACGCACGAGACGGTTCTTCACCACCTTAATGACAACACCAGCTTCGCGAGCTTCGCGGCGCAACGCCTGCAGATCTGCCACACTTGTCCCTTGGTAGGACGCAACGGCAGTGCCCTTTGCTTCTGCGAGAAGCTCACTCATTTCAGCCACCAAAGCTTGTTTTTTATCTTTGGAAATTGCCATAAGATAAAATCCTTTCTTTGGAGTTGTAATACGTGCACGCGCCCAAAGGGAGTGCAGTATTACTGGTTTGTTGTTGTATCCGACCGCATTGTTAATGTCCGACATATGCCGCAAAAAATCGCCTCTGCACGATTGCAAAGACGAGTCTCGAGTTTCGTACTAGAACGCTGGCGTAAGAGGCCACGGCGTATCCGAAATTCCCTCGGTAGCATACTTATCGGCTGCTTTGTCGTGCATAACAGCCCGCTACGGTCTTTGGCAATGTCTGAGAATGATTATAGCAGATGGTGGTGGGTTGATGCAAGGCGTGGAAAACTATAACTATTTGTGTCAGCGTGTAAACAGAGTAAAGAAGTAGCTTAGCTGTGCAGTTGTGCTTGGGCAAGCATCGCGTCGATTTTGCGGTTCGTATTGTTAATGCGGCTTCGGCTTGGCTGGTGTAATGTTGTTTTGCCAAAATCCTGCTTACGCCTATTGAGCTCACTCATGCGCGTGAGCTGCTCTTCTGTTGGCTGGAACTGGTAGCCAAGCTGCTTACCGAGTTTATATAGAATATGCGCCGCAACACCATGGCGTGCTGCTTTGCGGTCCTCCTTGGTGAGAATCTGGACTTCAAAGGGCAAAATACCTGAGGCTTGATCCTCGTAAAGGCCTGTCATCTTAGCAACGCGAAAACCTTTCTTGTTATCTTCCTTAAAATCAATATACTCTTCGGCACGAGTATCCGGATAACGAGCCTCAAATGCAGCCTTAATATCCGTAATGAATTGAGTGTCTCCTTCAACCTTGAGTATCTTGTCTCGGCCTGGTGCAGCATATGGGGTAATAGTATAGTCATCATCCTCTGAAGTCTTGTCATTTTGCGCAGCTTTATCTTGTGATGGCGTAACAATATCGTTATTGTTGATCATATCCAAGAACACATCAATCAGTTCATCGCGATCCTCCGTAATGAATGTGATACCATCGATATCAAACGGCACTTCGAGTGAGCTGTCTTTCTCTGGTGGCGATAATGAGCGCAGTGTTTGTGGTGTGATATCATTAAATTGCTCACAGAGTTCGTCGATGTATTGAGCCTTCAAATCATCCAAAATCTTTATCGTGTTCTCGTCATATGCTTGCAAGGCTTCGTATGATATGAATTCTCGCCCATCCTGACGTTCTTTCTCTTTAGCTTTTACACTATTCATCTTGTCGTCATACGCTTGCAGTATGTCTGGTGAGATAGAGGCGCGGATTTTTTGATAGTCTTCTCTCTTTTGTTTCTCTGCTTTTTTTGCCCCTTCTGCAAGCTTACGTGCGAGAGAACCAACAGACTTGAGCCGCCATACAGCTCGGAGCTCAGTGTGCCACTTATAACTGCAGTTACCATTCCCCACGACAATATTATGGTTCGACTCTTGGCCAAGGACAAGCTTACTGTCACTTCCGCTTTTGTCCGTTTTGCCAATCATATGTGCGAGAATTTTTTCTGTAATGTTGCAATAGTTTTGGTTGCGCTCTTCGGCAGTGATGACTTGGTCTGGGTTATCAATATCAGTAGTGCCTAATACACCAAACTCCGACAGTATGCGCTCAGCAAGGTCCACAAAATGTCCTTGACCAGTATTACGCAGCTGCAAACATATTACCTTGCTTCGCAATGCCATTGCCAGTCCATCGAAGCCAATGATTTCACATAGTGGGGCAAGGAGTGCTTCACTCTTGTATGCTAGCTCATAGGCCTCTGATGTATCATAGCGAGTATTATTAAGCTTATTGAGTGTATTAACAGACTCCATAAAAATTGTCGAAAGCCCGACACTATCCCCTGCATCCAAAAGGTCATCTAGATCAAGCATATTCATTGGCTGCTGCCACAACTCCTTCATGAGGTTATCCGCCTGCATGCGGTCACGAGTTGCAGTCTCGAGACGTTGGTTTTGCTTTTGCTCATCTGTGAGATATTGATTCTCTGTAGAGTTTTGAGTGGAAAGAGAGTCGATTCTTCCTTTTGATTTCTCAAGTTTGCGAACTTTTGTGATGGCCGTGTAGAGAGATTCTTGGCTTTGGATATCAGGATCTGCGGGTATTTTTTCTTTATTAAGGAATCTACTCCAGAAGCTTGATAGCTGACCTGTATCCTGCATCATAGAAACAATGTTGCTGAACTTTTTGTATGCCTCTACTTCGCCCTCTTTTTTATGATCTGTGAGCATTTTTTGGCGGAGACTAGCAAGATTCTCTGTTTCAAGCAACTCGTCACGGTTGCCTGCCGCACAGAGCAAATATGCAGTATAAGCACTGTGGTTGCTATATTTTGCAAATAGCTCTCCAGCGAAGTCTCGCATAAGGCTGAGGCCCGACACGATTTGCCTTGTTTTAGATTCTGGTATGTCAGTGAGATTAAGCGCTTTTTCGTATATATTATATCGATCTTTATCAAAGCACACGTTCGTCTCACGTGCTGCAGTGCTATTTGTTGGTCTGGCGGCAGTATGCTCTCTCGTTAGATTCAACACAGTGCATACAACTGTAGCAAAGTTATCAAAAAATCACAAGAGTTGACCTCTGAGGAGTGTGCTTCTATCTATTATGAAAAGCAGATGATATTTCTATGCCAAATAGCCTCTCAGGGTATTCTTCAGTAAATATTATGAGCTAATGATCGAAAGAACTTCACACTGGATCTCGTGGGGCGATTTGTATACACCATCATCGCTCATACACTGAATTATAGGCACCTGATAATCTCTAGCGAGAGCACCATAACCAGCATAGACGCGTTGCTGGAAGTCTGTACCTTGTGATTCAAAGGCGTCCGGCGTAGTAAGTGCACCTCGCTGCTGGATGCGATGCATACGCTCTTGCGCATTATTAAGCATGAGAATAATGAGATGGTCTGGCGCAAGGTAGCGTTGACTGGTAAATAAGGCAGTAACCTGACGGATATGCTCTTGGCTCAGACCTTCGCCATACCCCTGGTATGCGAGTGTTGAAAAATAATTGCGTGACGCAAGGACGGTCTCACCGCACTCCAATGCTGGTTGGATGATATGCTGCCATAGTTCACTCCGGGCAGCGCTGAGCAGCGCGAGGTTGATCTCCGGGTCGCGATGGAGATTACCGTTTTTGATAACGGTGCGGAGGTAGTGAGCAATTGGCGTGGTCTGGGCTGGGTCGTTGCTGCTCGGCTCCTCGACAACCGTCACTGAATGGCCTTGAGCCCGATAGTAGTTAGCGAGAAGCTCTACTTGGGTCGATTTGCCCGTGCCATCAATTCCCTCAATGACGATGTAGTTACCTTGGTGCTGAGTCATTCATATAACCTCTTATTTTTATTGCAAAATACCCCCATTCCCTATATATCAATCTTTCGCAAAACCGATTCAGACGGTATACTGCCCTTTGTAATATAATCTGTGAAGATCTGCCCAGCTTGTTCTCCCGTAAGTACCTCTTCTGGATGAATACGAATCGTAAATGGTTCGCCATCGCGCTGCCAGGTGAGTGGAACGAATTGCTCTTTATCAGCCACTGGCTCTCGGGCAATCACATAGTGGATATATGGATACTGAGCCGTGTGATTATCTGTATCTGGCACGCGCACTTCAATAGTCATGCCGGTATTCGACCCAGCACATTGCATATAGTAGCCATCAGCCAAGCTATCCTTTGGCACATTCTTTGGATGGTCAATACCATCTGGCAGCGCCCACACGCAGATACTAAAGCAACGGTTGCCATCAAGGACAGTTGGGTCAGCAATAGCCTGGCTCACCTTTTGTGCAACCTGCTCTGGTGTCTGCGGCTGCAAAAATCGCTCAAAATAACCAATATTCCCAACCAGTGAGTAGACATATTTTTTCATAAGCACCTCCGTTATTGTGGTGATGAATGAATAGTATGAGAGTATCACCACTCATTCCATCATACCATGCATAGGTAGGCACATAAATAATACTGCCAGCTTCCCTGACTGGCAGTATTATGGCGAGTGCTATACTCTCATTTACTAGTCGAGTTTGTGCTCAACCTTGATGCCGGGCCCCATCGTCGTTGCAGCTGCGATGGATTTGACATACACACCCTTAAGCGAGCTTGGCTTTTGAGCTTGCAAGCTGGTGAAGAAGGCATCGGCGTTAGCGCGGAGCTTCTCTGTACCAAAGCTTACTTTGCCGATACTGAGGTGAATCGCGGCTTGCTTGTCTACGCGGTACTCCACCTTACCAGCTTTTGCCTCAGTCACAGCAGTTGCAATATCGGTCGTTACGGTGCCGCTCTTGGGGTTGGGCATCAGCCCTTTTGGCCCAAGCAGACGGGCGTACTTACCAAGCTTTGGCATGTACTGCGGGGTGGCGATCAAAACGTCAAAGTCTAACGTACCCTTGTCGAGCAACTTGATGATAGCCTCCTCGCCAGCAATGTCTGCCCCTGCTTTGGTAGCAGTTGCAACCTCGGCTTCTGGCGCAAAGACGGCAACGCGAACAGTCTTACCTGTGCCGTGCGGCAGGACGACTGTCGAGCGGATATTTTGATCGGCCTGGCGCGGATCAACACCAAGGCGGACGTGCAGTTCAACACTTGCATCAAACTTAGCAGGGTTGGTCTCGGTTGCCAGCTGGAGCGCTTCGTCCAGCGAGTATGCCTTGTCTTTCTCAACCTTCTCAGCTAGCTTGCGATAGGCCTTACCACGGCGCTCGATCAGTGGGCGAACCTTTGGCGCGGGCCCTTTCTTGATAGCTGCATCGACATCACCCTGAGGGGTTGTGTCGCCAGCCTCTTTGCGGGCTTCTTTCTCAGCCTTCGCTTCGGCCTCGTCGAGAGCCTTTTGGCTACGCTTACCAGCCTTTGCAACGGTGGCTTCGCGCTGGGCAATGACATCCTTGTCGTTTGCTGCAGCGATGGCCGCCTCAATCTCTGCAATGGTATTTTTTTCTGAAACATCGAGTTTCAGCTCTGCTGCTTTTTCAAGCAGATCGGCTTTTTTTGCCATAGTATCCTTTCTGTGGTGCAAGCGGCTTGGGTGCCTCCCACGATTACTCATTAACCTTTCTAGTATAACATATATGGGCTCTGCAGCATGAGATAATAAACTTGTATAATGTGAAAGTAACAGAGTGGTTATTTTGAGCACGCGTCACCAATTGTGCTATAATGAGAGACGTTGTCGGGGTGTGGCGCAGCTGGTAGCGCGTACGGCTGGGGGCCGTGAGGTCGCAAGTTCAAGTCTTGTCACCCCGACCATTGAGTCAACACTCAAACCCACGTCATGGAAGCCCCATGACGTGGGTTTTTGCTTGTTTTTGCTAGGTTTCAGGGCAGGAAGGCCATCATCTGGCAGACCGTGCAAGCCTGACCCTTCTGGCACCGAGACGACGATGTCACTTGGCTGGCCCAATGTGACTTCGTCGTCTCCAGAGGCTTCCAGGCTGTCGCTATCTCCTACCTCCACACCCTCTTTGCTCAGGCACGGCTCTCCTCTCACCCCCAGCACCCCATCAAACGGTGGCTGGTAGCGCACTATCGCAGTGAGCAGCCCGGTCTCGTCGTCTGGTGTGATGTACACCTTGTCGAAGAGCACGTGGTTGAGCATGCGCCGGATGTGCTCAGGAGCCTGCCGGTAGGCGGTGGCCATGTGCTGGGCAATATCTAACGCTTGCCCGACCAAGGCCTGCCGCTCTGTCATCTCACCCTCCAGCCCCGTCATCTGCCGCTCCACACCGCGCAGCTCACGGCTTATCCGGCTTTGCTCACGCTTGAGGACGTCAAGCGGAATGGCGTCGGCGTAGTGAGCTTGGAGGAGCTTGTCTCGCTCCCGTTCGAGCCGTCGTCGCACGGTCTTCGCTTCCGTCAGCCGCTGAGTCGACTCCGCTACCAGCATGGCGAGCTGCCGCTGCAGGGCAGTTTCGAGGACAGCTCGCTGCCCAGGCCGCAACGCCACTCGGTCATAGAGCTGGACGATCTCATCCTCAATCTGCTCCGCCAGCGTTGCCCGAAACGAGCACTGCGGCTGCTTCTTGGAGTGCCGCCCCAAGCAGACGAAGTACTCATAGACCACACCGCGGGGCTTCACATTCGTCACGATGAGACGGGAACCACAGATGCCGCAGTAGATCGTCGACTTCAGGTAGTGGGCGTGCTTGACCGTCCGCTCACCGTTGACGCGGGTGGCCAGCAGCGTCTGCACCGACTCATACGTCGCTCGATCCACCAAGGGCTCATGGCTCCCGGCATAGTGCACCCCTTGGTAGACCACCTCACCGACATAGAAGGGATTGTGTAGCACCTTGCTGAGTAGCTGCACCGTCACCGGCTTCTCTGGCAGTGAGGCGGTCGGCACGGTGGTCAGGCCGCCACTCTTGCATTATCCTCGTTGCCATCAGCGTTGCATAGTTTTGCTCGATTCGCGCCAAAGTAACCATGTCTCAAATGCCATGTCGATTGCACATGACACCAGTTGCTGGATCGACGTATGGGCCATTGGCCAGCTCGTACGCCATACCCGTTAACGTGCTTGCCGACCTTTCTCGTTGAGACTAGCCTGCGCCTGCGCTACCAACTCATCAGCCGAGACGTCTCCTCGCGCAAAGGCCTCAAGTAAGCGCTTGGTAGTATTCGTAACCGCCACACCTTCAAGCTCGTGTGAGCCGATAATTGCCCGAATTAACTGCTGGCGTTGCGTTATTTCTGCTGCTGTCATATCTATAAATCAGTGTAGCAATATTGCAGAATATTACCAAACATGCCGCTCCCACTATTGGCCACCTAACCTTTACCCTCCCAGCCTACCATGCTTAAATAGAAATATGACTGAAAAAGACTTCCAACGCATACAAGAACTACTAACCACTAACTTCAATGCCATGGAGGAGCGAAACAATAAGCGTTTTGATAAGATCGAAGGACGTTTGGACGCTATAGATAGCCGCCTCGACAAACTTGAGCGTGAAATAAAGGACGTGCGCAGCGAAGTTAAAGATCTGCGTACCGCCATGGAAGAAGGTTTCGACGCTATTAGTGCTCAGTTCAATAAGATTGACAACCGATTCGCAGAGCTGGACGAAAAGATCGATCACAACCATCAGGAAGTAACCGAGCGGATCGACACACTCAGTAAAGACATCAAAACTCAGCGGCAAGACGCCCTCGAAACGAAAGGTGCACTGTGGCTACTCACCACCCAGCATGAGCAGCTTGCGAGACGTGTGGTGATTATCGAGAGCAGGTTGCAGGCGGCGTAGCGCAGGCACCTCGATCACTCCGTTGGACGCCGGCTCACTGGCGTCTGCTGCTTTGTCTGCCGCTGCGTCAGCGATGTAGGTGTCGCCTACTTTGCTGGAGGGTAGGTGTTCTAGAACCCAACCTTGGACGTGCCCGGTAGCCCGCAAGGATGCACTGGCTGCCCCCTGGCAGCAGGATGTGGTCCGCATAGCGAGGTGCATCGCGTTTACCCACAATCAGATCACGATTCAGCCACAAACAGCCCGCCAGGACGGGAGACGGCTAACTGGCTCAGCGTCTGGTGATTCAATCATTGTAGCTACGTCAAAGGCCTGTACGGCACCAGTAACTACTGGTACAAAGTGAATGGGTACGGCTCAGGATGGATAGCTGATTCTATGCTCTCTATGGGAAGCGACCTACCAGTGACCAGAATGTGTCCAGAGAGCCAACAAAAATCGACGACAACCACTCCAAATCATTCACCGATTTTCACGGCTAAAGTGAACAATAACTCTGGGGTGGAGTATGTTAACGGGAGAAATAGGCCCTACCTTATTTTTGTGCAAACTTTATGCTTTACATGCTTTTAGTTATGTTGCAGAGGTGGTGAGCTAGTACGGCAGCCTTTACATGGTATATCTTCTATGGTTATATAGAAATATGGCCGAGAAATGACCTTTATCTATATAATACAGGGATTACTAACGACCGACTTCAATGCTGTCGAGGAGTGGATCGACAGCTCGTGGTACTGGATGGGAAGATTATCCAGGTAGGCTTGCAGAGCCTAATCAGTTGACAGTAGGCTAAATGTTGAGGAGAACAACGAGTGAATCGACAGAATATGGGAGCTGTAATCGAGTCGAGTAGTCGCAAAGTAGCAGGGCTAATAAATAGTCGCGTTCTGGCACTTGTGCTTGTCTGTACGGTGAGTTTCATGAACGTCCTGGATATCACGGTGGTGTCGGTGGCACTAGGTGATATCGGGAAGAGTCTTGGCGCGTCGCAGAGTGAGCTGCAATGGGTGGTTAACGCCTACACGCTGCCATTGGGGGCGTTGCTGATGTCTGCAGCAACTCTGAGCAGAAGTCTGGGGCGGCTACGATTGTTCCGATGGGGGCTGGTCCTGTTCACGGTGGGGTCGGCCGTGTGTGCATTAGCCCCTTCGATGCTTGTACTCAACGCTTTCCGGGCTCTTCAGGCGGTCGGTGGGGCGATCTTCCTAGGCGTCGGTATTCCGATGATCTCTGATCGCTACGCCGCCGGACGTGAGCGGGCGCGAGCCACCGGGATCTACGGGCTCATCTCTGGGTTAGCCATCGCAGTGGGGCCACTGGCAGGCGGGGGTTTAGTCTTAGTCGCTGGGTGGCGCTCCATATTTTGGATTAACGTTCCTGTGGGGGTAGCATCTTGGCTGGCGTCGTGGTATGTGAAGGACCGAAGTACAGACCGCAATAACTCAGGAGTGGATTGGCTTGGGACATTGCTGGCAATTCTTGCTGTTGGAGCAGTGACGGTCGTCCTGCTGGAGGGGTCGGCCTGGGGGTGGACTAGTGCGCGCACGCTTGGTGGCGTTGCCGTCGGACTGGCCGCGATGGGGCTGTTCATGGCCGTCGAGCGGCGCTCGGACTCACCTATGGTTCCGG
>CALISR010000001.1 GCA_938041435.1 uncultured Candidatus Saccharibacteria bacterium | reverse complement strand
ACGAAATTATCAGTGGTAGAGGCTGGTGCAATGATGCAAAAACAGGGGTAGGGCGGTTGCCGGGGATTTTTGACGAAAGGGTGGCAGACTCCCCTGCCTTACCCTACCCTTTTTGGTTGCTTTTGCTGTATGCCTGAGATGCTCTGCAAAGGAATAGATACAAGAGGTGTATATGAGCAAATTGTGGCTGCGGCGGAATTATCTTGCACACAAAACGGCCGATACATAAGCCTATGAGTGCAAAATCACACGCAGATACCCGCAGCCATCATGTGTACACGATAGTTGTCCACACGGCAAATTACCTCTGTTATAGCTGAGTATATGTGGTGTTCGGGGCTATAGGAGAGGCCACTTCCCTATCATTATTTCTCTCAAGCCTGTAGACTCGAGCTTTCACTTATTTTCAGGCTGTTTGTGATCCACCAAAATAAAGACTTATACTTTTGTGAGGATGAGTACTGAGATGCGTTTGACTCACCCAACACCAATGTGCTCAGGCACCGAGAGATTCGACACCACTAATCCTGCCTCCGTAGCTGCAGCAATATACTCCTTCATTGGCCGATGAAAGAAAAGAACTCGCTCTGGATGTGCGTCCTTGCCGTGAATCCGAAACGGAATTTCAAAGACGTAAGACGTTTGCATGTTATAGTCAGACACATCCCTCGTGGTATCATTGTAGCCATACTATATAACCGAAAGAGACGAAGCTCTCATCACTTCGTCTCTTATTGGCGTATTGTTTGTCTAAGGAAAGCTACGCTGCTGCGACCGCCTCTGCTTGCTCCTTAGGTGGTTCGAGGGCGTAGGTGGCTTTGGCGACGCGCTTGAAAAGCGGTTTACTTTGGAGATTAAGAAGGATGGTGGTCTCCTTGACCTGGCGGCTCTTGAGAACGCGCTTGACGATCTCGTCGCGGTGCAATGGGCCACCCTCGTCGCGCAAGATACCGGCAATGATGTCAGCCACAGTGCCTTGGCTATAGCCCCAGATGTCGAGCGCATAAATGCCGCGGCCGATGAGGATGAAGCGCTTGTCTTTGATGAGCTCGTTGTGGATGGCTTGCTTGGTGACGTTGCGGCGCTTGAAGGTGCTCTCCTTGATGCGCTGAGCAATCTCGCTAAAGTGCAGCGGTTTGCCTTCGTCTAGTAGGACGACGTAGATCTTGTCGCGGATATTCTTGGGATTAACGGTTGGCCACTTGCTCAGGCCCCACATATCTTTGAGGTGGGCCAACTGGGTAGAGAGGCTGGCGAGGCCGCGCACTTGGTTGGGGTTCTCGTAGGTGAGTTGGTCATGCAGCGCTTCGAGGCTGATAGGTGCACCATGCTGTTTGATAGCGGCAACGATCTCATCCACGCGGCTTCGCACTGCTTTTTCATCGCCGTATTCGGCAATGGCCAGGCCTTGGTGGTATTTGTCGGTCTCGTTGATGGGGGTGAGGCGGGCTGAGACTTCGCCGATGAAGGCAATGTGGGCGCGCTGCTGCACCGTGGGTGTCTCGACATCTAACAGGCGCTGTGTGATATCTGAGACGCGTCCAACGCGGCCATTCTCGGAGAGGTCGCGGATGATGAGACGCTCGGCGTCGTGCAGGCCCTCTAGTTCGCCTGCTTCGGCGGCAAGCTTGAGGCGCACCACGATGGCTTTCTCGAGCTGGCGGACACGCTCGCGCGTAATACCGAGCAGCTCGCCGATTTGCTCGAGCGTTTCGCGGCGCTCTTTGAGGCCAAAGCGACGCACGATGATCTCGCGCTCGCGGTCGTGTTCTTCGCCGACTGCATCAAGGATGGTAGCGATCGACGCGGCAAAAACTTCGGTTGGTTGTTTGGTTGTTTGGTTCATGATTCGGTTCTCCATTTCCTTCTCAGTTGCTTGTGAATGCCCACTCGCACTTCTTACATTTGATTATAGAATAATAGGTGATATAAGTCAATCGTTTCATCATAGAACTATTATAGCACACACTTTACGCTTATGGTAAACAATTTTTTGAGGCTTTTCATTTGCAAGTGATGTGGCGAGCATGACAGGGCAGTTGACGGGCTCGCAGCAATGCGGGCTGGCATAGAAAAACCAGCGGCTAGTACAGAGGAGCCGCTGGTATATGAGAGGTCGCCGGGCTAGGCGGTGCGCTTCTTGCGTGTGGTGGTGGTGCGGGTTGCGGTCTTGCGCCGGCCGCGTTTGGGTGGTGCGGCGGCCAAGATTTCGCGGGCTTGCGCCTCATCCAGAGTTGTTGGATCAGTATCCTTGGGTACGCGTGCGTTAGTCTTGCCGTCAGTCACATATGGTCCCCAGCGCCCCTTAAGGATTTTGATAGTGCCAAAATCGGCGATGTGCTTCTCTGCCTCGGCCTTGAGCTTGGCGGCGTAGAGCACGCGAGCCTCGGCTTCGGTAATGTCGCGTGGGTCGTGCTCTTTCAGGCTGACGTAGAGCTTGCCTACCTGAATGTACGGCCCAAAGCGCCCAACGTTTGCCTTGATGGTCTGACCATCCTCGGTGGTACCAACAGTGCGCGGTAGTTCGAAGGCCTTGAGGGCTTGCTCGAGCGTGACGGTCTCGATGCGCTCACCTTTGGGGAGCGGCGCAAACTGCGGCTTAGTTGTCTTATCCTCACTACTGCCCAGCTGGAGCATCGGCCCAAAACGTCCAAAGCGGGCAAAGATCGGCTTGCCAGTCTTGGGGTGAGTACCAACTTCGCGGTGAGCGCCAACAGTGCTGCGGTCGATGTCGCCGGATTTTTCGATGAGCTCATGGAAGGGCTCGTAAAATTGGCGCAGCATGGCATTGCGCGCAAGCTTGCTGGCAGCGATGTCATCGAAATCGGTCTCGACGCGGGCAGTGAAGCCATAGTCAATGATGGGGTCGAAATGATCGGTGAGAAAGCCAGCAATTAGCTCACCCGCTGGGGTGGGCAGTAGCTTGCCACGGGTGGCACCAGTTTTTTCTTGGACGATGCGACGAGTGACGACAGGGGTATTATCACTCGGGATCTCGCCCGTACGCTCTAGGACGATGACATCGCGTGGTTCACCCTCGCTCTCGCCTCGCTCGGCATAGCCACGAGTCTGGATGGTGTTCATGATGGTGGCGTACGTACTGGGCCGACCAATACCAAGCTCTTCAAGCTTCTTGACGAGTGTCCCCTCGGTATAGCGCGCTGGTGGGCGGGCAAAGACCTGCCGTGCCTCGGCCTGTGCGAGCTCAAGGGTGGTGTGTTGGCTGACTGATGGCAGGATGGTCGAATCCTTACCGCCATAGACGCGCAAAAAGCCATCAAACAGCACTGTCTGACCCTTTGCCTCAAAGACGAGTGTTTTCTCGGTCTCGAGCTGCGTGCTGTCGATGCTAATGGTAATGGTGGTGTTCTCTAGCTTCGCAGCGGCCATTTGGCTGGCTAGGGTGCGCCGGCGGATGAGGTCGTAGAGTTTTTGGTCGTAGCTACTGCCAGCGACGGATTCGCGGGCGATATCGGTCGGGCGGATGGCTTCGTGAGCCTCTTGGGCACCAGCTGACTTCGTGGTGAAGGTGCGACTGTGTGAATAGTCGGCACCAAAGTGCTGAGTAATGTATGTACGGCTTGCGGCAATGGCCTGACGGCTGAGATTGACGCTATCGGTACGCATATAGGTGATGAGCCCCTCTTGGTAGAGTTTCTGAGCACTCGCCATGGTAGCACGGCTACCCATGCCGAGCTTACTATTGGCCTCCTGCTGGAGGGTGCTGGTGGTAAATGGTGCAGCGGGGTTGCGCGTGCTAGGTGTCTTGGTAATGCTGCTGACGGTGAAACGAGCACCACTCAGCCCCGTCAAGAAGTCGTGGGCGGCTTGCTCGCTGTCGAAGCGCTGCTTGAGCTCAGCCTTGAGCTCCTCGCCATCTACGGCAAAATGCGCCGTTACGCGGAACTGTGCACTACTCGCAAAGTCGCGAATCTCGCGCTCGCGCTCCACGAGCAGGCGGACCGCTGGGCTTTGCACACGGCCAGCTGATTTGCCACCCGGCACCTTGCGCCACACCACAGGGCTCAGCTCGAAGCCCACGATGCGGTCGAGGATCTGCCGTGCCTGCTGTGCCTCCACGAGCTGCATATCTACAGTGCGAGGTTGTTTGATAGCTGCCTCGATGGCGGGCTTGGTGATCTCATGGAACGTGATGCGCTTGGTGCGCTGCGGGTCTAGGCCAAGGACTTCGCACAGGTGCCAGGCAATTGCCTCCCCTTCGCGGTCTTCATCGGTTGCGAGCCACACATTATCTGCTCCAACCGCTTTCACAGCCTTCTTGAGCTCGGTGATGACCTTTTTCTTGTCTGGGTCGATCTCGTAGACGGTCTTGAAGTCGTTTTTGATATCGATCGGCGGTTGTCCATCCTTGGTCTTCTTGGGGATGGCGCGAATGTGCCCTACGCTCGAGAGCACCTGATATTCTCCGCCCAGGTAGCGCTCGATTGTCTTGGCCTTGGCTGGGCTCTCGACGATGACTAGTTGTGTGTGTTTGCTCATTGATTATCTACTCGCTTGTTATAGTTATATACTTGCTGTTAATCTATCTAATCAAGCGCCTATGATACCGCAAAGTAGAGTGGAATGCAAATTGGATACATTAAGAATACCCTCTTCCCCTCCCCAGCCTATAGGCAGGGGTATTGCTGATAGTGCAGAAAATATAAGAAGCCTGGCTGTCGATAAAAAATGCTGCACGAATCATCAATCGCGTTACCCACGCACGCGGCGTTTGCGACGCATACGGGTGCGATGTTGCCGTGGTGGGATGTTTGCTGCTGAGGTGGACTTGTTGGTAGATTTACTGTAGTCTTTGGCTTTGGCATAGTGGCCAGTGAGATAGTCTTTCGCAGCGGCAATACCAAGGACAGCACCTGCAGCAAACGACCCTAGTGCTGCTACACCAGCACAACGCTCAAGCTTACTCCCCTCAGGAGCGAGCGACTTGAGAAAATAGGCAGCAATTGCTATATTATCTGCTGCCATACTGAACTTGCCTGATTTTGGCGTACGGAAGGCTTCATCATTTGTGAGGCCATGATAGACGGTCGCGCCAGCATTGACGGCATTCTTAGCAGCAATTGTTACTAAAACTGATTTGGGCACAACATGGGTTTTGCCTGCTATTACACCAATCACTACCATACCGAATTTGTCGCAAAAAGCATCAAACCCTGCACCAAAGTCACTTTCTTGGCCAAGACGTCGCGCTGCTAGGCCATCTGCTAAGTCACATGTACGACCACCAAGTATCATGAGTGCGCCAATGATCTGGCCAGCTTTGTCGTTCTCCTTTGTGGCGGTGTCAAATTTCTGAGCACCGGCAGCTACTAACCCAAGCCCAGTAGCCGAGATGGCATTTGGCACAGTAGGAATATCTCTCATGTGATATTTGCGTTGTCTTGGGGTTTGCTCTGCTGTCGCCATAGTATATGGTACTGTACCATAATATTAAGCCAATGTCCACTGGTTGGCACCGAGTGAGCGGATAACGCCATTAATCTCCAGCATCGTTAGCGCAATGGTAAACTCGCTGATGGGTGTGCCTAGGCGGCGCTGCATTTCTTCGCCGTCGCGCAGGCCTTGGCGCAGCAGCTTGATGATGGCGGCCTCGAGCGGTGTGCTACCCAGTGGTAGGGTGGCATTCTCACTCTGCTGGCGCTGGGGTGGTGTGATGGTCATGACAGCGAGGATATCAGCTGGGCTGGTGGCGGGCAAAGCGCCCTGCTTGAGGAGGTTGTTGCAGCCCTGCGAGAGTGGGCTGGTGATATTGCCTGGCACCGCAAAGACGTCCTTGCCTTGCTCGAGTGCATGGGCGGCAGTGTTGAGTGTGCCGCTGCGCTCGGCCGCCTCGGTGATGACGACGACGTCGGCTAGGCCAGCCACGAGGCGGTTGCGCTCGAGGAAGCTCCAGCTGCCAAAGCGGTAGCCATCCCCCGCCAGGTGCTCCGACACCACTGCCCCACCCTTAGCAACGATATCGCCCGCAAGCGCAGTATGATTGGCCGGATAGATCCGTGGCAGGCCATTGCCCAGCACAGCAATCGTCGTGCCTCCTACCGCCACACAGGCCTGATGCGCAATACTATCGATGCCCAGAGCGAGCCCACTGATGATAATTACCCCTTGGCGGGTTAGCTCGCGGGCGAATTGCTCCGTCACTTCCCGGCCATAGCGCGTGGGGCGGCGCGACCCAACGATCGCCACGCTCGGGCGGCGTTCCTCGGGTAGTGTACCGAGGTAGTGAATCTGCTGTGGTGGCTTGGCAATGTGGCAGAGTGGATTGAGGTATTGGTGGGCTTGTGGTGTGGTGTGATTGATCTGTTGCATAATTTGTGCTGAAAAGTGTTGACATTTTGTCAAGCGGGTGCTAGTATCATAAGTGATTGATTGAGCGCAAGCTCGTTCAAGTACCTTATACCCCCTATTTTAACATAGTTACCCCAGTGTTTTCACGAAGGTAACGTGTTAGGTTGCACACAATCTGTGCTGTAGTTATCTACCCTCCACTGCAGCACCGTTAGACAGGGTTGTGTGCTTACTAACCCCTTTGTCCAGCGGATCTCGTATGTGTGAGTAGATCACGTATACCCTGATTGGGTGGGACGAAGGGCAAACCAAGCGCTCATAGTGATGCCCACCCTTACTATGAGCGCTTTTTTGTTGGGGTGAGTTAGTGATGAGCTAGTCACACATTAGTTATTTTAAGCTGATTTACTTTGGTGTGCGAAGACGCTATGAGTTGCTCTGGCGGTTTGTGACACGCGCTACCAAAACAAAGATAGCTATTATCTCTGGTAGTGGCTGAGATCTCAGAGTTCCGGTGTTTTTTGTTTGTCTATAGAGCAAAGAATTATTAGTGTAAAGACTGTACTGTAGAAGATTTAATAAGTAGCTCTTCCTTCGTGTTGCTATACCCTCTGGTACGGTATGTGGGAGGTAAGACGCAGATAAATAAGAGCCACATGCCAAGAGTTCGTGCAATTGACACGCGCTTCCATCAGATATTACTATATAGCTTAACGCACACAAAATCTATGGTTGAACAATACTTTTCACCATGTTTTTCTCTGTTATTGCGCAGTGAACTGATTATTTATTCAAGTGAGAGATATGCAAGAAAACGCCGTTATACGCTAGTGAGCACTAGAGCTGAGCTGTGTTGCTACGTGCTGGCTGCTTGTCGTCTGGAGTAGTGTTTGGATCAACATAGTACTTGGGGATGCTATGAGCCTGGTTTTCTAGCTCTTCCCAGTATGGGCGTGGCATTATAGTAGTACATTTTGCATTGTATGACAAATATCTATACTACATGCAGGGGTAATGCGTCCTCTGTTTCTCCTCTGTCAACTACTATTATAAATTTGTATTTAGCCCCGCAAAGCGCTATAATGGCCAAACCATGACAGAAATGGCAGTTCGAGAACATAATTTTGACCCGCATTCTCAACCAGAGACGCGGATGGAGCGACGACGACGGCTCCAGCAAGAGAAGAATGCGAAGAATGCGAATTTTGGCAAAAAGGCACTTAGTGCAGCGGTAGGCGCTATAATTGGCTGTATGCCAATGGCTGGACTGGCCTATGTTGGGCATGCTCGGCAGGAGGCGCAGCGGCCTAATAAACCACTGCCGCCATGTACAGCAGTTGGCCAGCCTTCGTCGCTTGACCTCACGCAGCCCGAGGTAGTCGCTCAGCGCCCGCCAGTGAGCATTGCCGAGGCGTTGGGCGATCATGAAGCGCTCGAGCAGCAAAAGCGCGAGGCTTTGCAGGCGGTACAGCACTCCATCGTCAAGATAAATGCTCACGCTCATAATATGGCGGAGGCAGGTGGTGCGAATATCACTGGCAGTGGCTACATCATAGCAATGCCAGATGGTACGCCTATGGTAATGACGGCCGCACACGTGGTATCTAATAAATATCCTATCCGCCAAACAGACATTACCTTCCAAACAACTGATGGCCAGGCTCATGAGATACAAAAAGGCTGCCATAATGGCGAAGCACCGCCCGAAGGCCAGTGGAGCTCTGGCATGCCTGATGTAGCGGCATTGAGGCCGCGTGATGAGCTGCCAGATAGCTCACCTCTCCAGCTTGCAACAGATGAGGAAATAGTGGCAGCGACACAGGCTGGCCAGCCATTCTTTGCGGTGGGCTTCCCTGCGGGTGCGCCGGTAGAATGGGGCCAGCCGATCGCCACACCGCAGGTCGATGTGCTCCTCCCTGCTGGGCAGCGCGGGGCTGATGGCAAGATGGCTATGATCTCGGGCCTTGAGCGGTCGGCTAAGGATGCAAATGATGTTAACGGGCTGGATGATGCCGTTTTGCCCGGTATGTCCGGTGGAGTGGTCGTTGTGCGTACTCCATCTGGCGAGATGAAGGTCGTTGGGATGGTGCAAGCAGTAGCCCAGCCAGCCACTGCTGCCGAGCTCAGTACGTATGGCATTATAGATGACCCAGAGACGGTACGTGCGTATGAGCCACGCATTGCCTATCTTGGGAGTCTCACAGAGATACAAGAGGCATCTACGAGCCTACAAGCAGAAGACGAGTGGTCGGCAACGAGAGTAATAATGTACCTTGGTGCGGTCTTTCACGAAGATTAGCTTAGAAGGCCATAGAAGGTGAAGCTCTACCTTATTCTGTGCTATACTAAATCACTATGAAACATCTCTGGCATTCTCATCACCCTTTTCGTATTTTTTGGTTTTCGGCGCTGCTGACAGTGCTGCTGGGCGGGGCGATTTTTGGCCATTTGGGAGTGAGCGGCTTGTGGCTGTTTACTATCCTAGTACTACTAGAGGTGACCTTTAGCTTCGATAATGCTGTCATTAATAGCCGCGTCTTAGCTAGCCTGAGCCCACTGTGGCAAAAGATTTTCCTGACGGTGGGGATCTTTATTGCAGTGTTTGTGGTGCGTTTTGTGCTGCCGATCGTTATCGTGATGGTGGCAAGCGGGCACGACTTCTCAACAGTGGTCGATCTCGCGCTACATAAGCCAGCGGAGTATGGGCACATCCTCCACGCTGCATCGCCAATGATCGATGCCTTTGGCGGGGCGTTTTTGATCATGATTGGCCTAAGCTACTTTATGGACTACAACAAGCGTGTGCACTGGATGCGGCACGTTGAGCCGTGGCTAGCCAAGGCGGGGCGCTTCGAGAACCTCAAGGTATGTGTGATGCTGGCGGTGGCAGCAGTGCTGTACTTTACGGTGGAGCGACAGTATGAGTCGGTGGTGTTGATCTCATCTATTTTAGGAATCTTGCTGCATATTGGACTGGAACTCTTTGGTTCGTTCTTTCATGACGACACAGCGCAGTCTCTCAAAGCAAAAACAGGCTGGGCGGCTTTTGCTAGCCTGATGTACTTGGAGGTACTGGACGCGAGCTTTAGCTTCGATGGGGTGATTGGAGCATTTGCTATCACCAGTAGTATTGTCTTGATCGTGGCGGGCCTTGGGGCGGGTGCCATCTGGGTGCGCTCGCTCACGGTCTATCTACTACGGACGGGTGCACTGGGTAAATATAAGTATCTTGAGAATGGTGCGCACTGGGCCATTATGGCGCTGGGTGTGATGATGATTGCCAAGCTCTTCCACGTGGAGCTGCCTGAGTGGGCGACCGGTGGGCTAGGCCTTGTCTTTATTAGCTTGGCAGTCGGTAGTAGTATCCTCGAAGCTCGCGCCATTAATCTCCAGGCTGCAACCGCAAACACCGTCCACCACGCCGAGCAGCGCTTTAAGCGTAGGGTGAAGAAGATTGTGAAGCATTAGATATTGCTATAAACAAAAGCCACAAACTCACCACTGATACATGTCGTCGAGAGATAAAATATACTCGAAATAATGTACTATACCGACGGCTGGTACGTCACACTCGTCGCTGCTATGTCTCCCGCAAGGAATTGCGCAATGAGAGAGGCTGACTGCTCGGCTGCCCACTGCTGCAAAATGGCTTGCTCATCTGAGGTAAAGTTACTCAAGACGAAGTCAACATCACCGACTTGCTGCCGCATTTTATTGTCTGTGCCAAGGCGAATGTGCCAAAAGTTCTGCCCAATATACTGATGGAGTGACTTAAGCCCATTGTTGCCTGCGCTCTCACCGCCTCGCCTAACGCGAATTTTGCCAAAATCGAGTGCCACATCATCGTGAATAACAAGCACATCGTCGAGTGATAATTTATAAAAATCCATGATTGCTCGGGCTGCGACCCCTGTTTCGTTATAAAATGTGGTCGGCTTGGCGAGGATGATCTTCTCGCTACCGTGTGAAAACTCGGCTAGCTCAGCATTAAATCGGCTCTTTGGGGTAAACTGCACCCCCTGTTCTGCTGCATAAGCGTCGAGGATGATGAAGCCAGCGTTGTGCCGGGTGGCAGTATAGCGTGGGCCAGGGTTGCCGAGAGCGAGGAGTAATTTCATACGTATTAGTATAACATGGATGGATACTGAGCCATGCTATACTAAACTCATGGCTCAGCGCGATAATGATCTTGAATTTAGCCTTAATGCTGCCTTTGATGAGCAGCGCACCCAGCCTGGCCTGGTGCCGCTCTATCTCATCAATGGCTCGCTGGGAGCGGGCAAGACGAGTGTGCTGGAGTATCTTTTGCGCCAGCCAGAGTTTGCAGGTTCGCGCGTGATTGAGAATGAATATGCCAACGAGAACGTCGATGGCTACCGGCTGGAAGGCCTGGCGGAGCTTGTAACGACGCTGGCGGGCGACTGCGTGTGTTGCTCGTCTAAGCATGCCTTGACGCGCATGCTGCTGGATTTTTGCCAGTCGTCCCCTGCCCCGGTTTTCATCGAGGCAACAGGGGTCGCGCGGACGATGAACTTGGTGGAGAAGCTCATCAATGCGCGGATCTTTGCCAAATATGAGCTGCTGCAGAGCTATTACGTCATCACCGCACACGAAATCTTGCATGGTATTGAGCCAGCCCACGAGGTGGAGCTGCAAGCTGCCGATACAGTTCTTATTACCAAAGAAGATCTCCTGCACGGCGATGATCGCACTACCTATGATACCAAGCGCCGCGCCCTGCCCTATACGCGGGTGCTGTCTGCGCCGCATGGGTGCTTTGACCTTAGTAAGATCACAACGCCGTCGAGTCTACTCACCTTCTTCGACACCTATGATGGCGAGCTTGCCGTGCCAGATAACCCGACCTACAGCGTCATCGATATGTCGCAGCTCACTGCTACCGAGGCAGCCTTTGAGGCGCTGTGGCTGCAGCTCTTTGCGACGTATGAGCTGCGCCGGCTCAAGGGGTGCTTTATTGATGAGCATGGTACGCGCCGGCATATCGAAGCTACGCCCGAGCAGATTCAGATCACCACTGGCCAACCTAGCGAAGCACCCAAGCTGGTTTGCATTGGCACCCACGCCAGCAGCATCACCCGCGATGGGTTGGTGGCGCAGCTGATGATGTTTGGATAGGGTGATTAATTGCCAGCTTGGGTGTGAGAACCTCTTATTTCTTTCCCTTGTGTCGTATTATGCCTGTGGCTTGGTGTGCTTAGCGATAGAGGCTGCCACTTTCTTGGCGTTGGCTGCTAGTGAAGTGCTTTATGGATAGTTTCGAGATAGAATTTATTCGCTTTTATCTTTTTGACCCATCAGTATAGTGGATCTATAGAGCGAACTGACAAGCAGGAGAATATGCGCAGCAGAGCAGCCGCTGGTAATTCTGGCGGCTTGTCAGCTCGGAGTCTTCTATACTGAGCGAGCATGTTCAAGCTCGCTCAGAGCGTACAGTGTGTATGGGCAGAGGAGTTCAGACATTTGTCTGAACTCAGTGAATTCATCGACACACACTGCTACAGTGTGTGTCGTGAACTCAAGGCAGGCATACAGATGTTCTCCTGGACGGAGAGCATCTATAGCAGCGTCGTGCATGAACGTGTCGAGCTTACGCCCGACACGTCCTTGTGTTACATCGATGCCAGGGTTGTAATATGTGCCCATGATACTCTTTCTCCTCATCCAGGCGGAGTGCCCGTGTCTCCTCTCGAGAAAACACTACTCAGACGCCCGGATGGCGGCCAGCAAGATGAGGTTATCGGGCACTATCTATTGTATGTACTACTATTGGCCTAGGCGCTAGTGCCAGAGAATCTCACCTTGCTGGCTATTCTCCCGCTTGTCAAAAAACACTTTTGGTCAAACACGATAGGTTTGTCAACAAAAGCTAATATATATCAATAATTGATAACGCTGTCAACTTCTTTCTATATGTAGCACACGCTTGTGGGGCTATAATTATCGCTTGGCGGATCTTTCGGCGTCTTTAGCTTGCTTATATGCTTTCGTCACAGGCTCGAGGCCGCGCTTGATGCGCTCGCGGTTGGCTTTGAGCTGCTTCTCGTCGCGGAAGGAGAGCTTGATGGGGGTGCCGGTGTAGTCGTAGGTGTCGCGGATGCGCCGCTCGAGGTAGCGCTTGTAGCTCCAGTGGACGAACTTGAGGTTGCTGCCATAGATGACAAACCACGGTGGGTTGGTGTCTGTCTGGACGATGTAGCGCAGCTTGGGGTGTGTGTTTTTGAGGCCGGCTGGTGGGTGCTTCTGCACGGAGCGCTGCAGGAGGTCGTTGAGGGTGCGCGTGGTGGTTTTTTGCTGGCGATGGGCGGCGATGCCAAGAGCGAGGTCGAATAATTTCGTCACATTCTGGCCCGTAACGGCACTGGTAAAGATGAGTGGCGCCCACGGCGTGAAGTCGAACTGGGCGGAGATCTGCGGGGCGAGTGCATCGCGTGTGTAGGCATCTTTGCCCTCCACGGCGTCCCATTTGCTCACGACGATGGCCATGCCCTTGCCTGCCTCGGCGATGATGCCAGCAAGCCGTTGGTCCAGGGCGGTGTTGAGCTCATTCACGTCCATCAGGAGGAAGCAAATATCGGCCTCCTCAATGGCAGCCAGGGTGCGCAAGACGCTAAACTTCTCGATGCCCACCTCCTGCTTGCCTTGGCGGCGAATACCGGCGGTGTCGAGCAGCTCGATGGCTTGCCCCTGGTAGCGCAGACGGATGCGATTGACATCGCGCGTGGTGCCTGCCACCCCAGCCACGATAGCTTGCTGCTTGCCTGCCAGGGTGTTGAAGAGGCTGGATTTGCCCACATTGGGCCGGCCGATCAGCGCAATCTTGAGCACATCGCTCGGCTCGGCTTGGCGCTTCTCTGGGATGTGTTGGCAGATCTCATCCAGTGCATCGCTAATGCCACTGTTGTGCTCGGCACTGGTGCGGATAATGCTCTTAATGCCAAGACGAAGAAACTCACTAGTGGGCAAGCTGCCCCGCAGGTCGGTTTTGTTGGCAATGAGAATGACAGGCTTGCGACTCTTGAGGGCGGTCTTGGCAACGCGCCGGTCTTCGTCGCTGGGGTATTCGGTGCTATCCACGACCACGAGGATGACGTCGGCCGCATCGGATGCATCGGTGATTTGCTCTTGAATACTTGCCTCAAACTCATCTTCGGCTGGCTTGAGGCCGGCGGTATCGACCAGCCAAAACTCATGCCCATGATAGGCTGCCTTGCCCACCACCCGATCGCGCGTCGTGCCGGCCTCGCGTGCCACGATAGCCTGCTGCGAGCGCATCATACGATTAAACAACGAGCTCTTACCAGCATTGGCACGCCCGATGATTGCAACGGTAGGAAGTTTGGTAGCCATAATACTCTCATTATATCATGAAAGCGTGCGAGCGGATTTGCAGTGCCCTCTCCCCTCTTGTACAATAAAAGAACGAGCGCGGCAACGGGCTCACTCTCATTGATAAAGACTGAAATATAAGGAAGTGTGTAATGACCAATGAGATACCACAGCCAGCCTATACTACCCTATTGCGCCAGTCGATAGAATATTTGGATGAGAGCTTAGGCCAGCCGCAGCTGATTGACAGCCTGGGTGCGCTGGGCGTCTCGGCAGCAGCGCTTCAGCACAGGGCGGCGATGCTGACGGTTGCCGATGTCCGCACAGGTGCCACGCAGCGAGAACTCGATGACCATGATGGTGCGGAGCCGCGCCTCTTCCAGCGTGATCACCAGGTGCAATCGCTTGATGGTTGGCATCGGCGTGACATTATTCCTCTCGCAATTGCGCCAGAGACGCGCGACGTCTGGACGGATATGACCGACCCTATGCCGCTGCAGCGGCAGCAGGCTGACGTAGCGCACAATGCCCCGTGGCGGCTTGGCGCGGCCAAATGGTGCTATGCACCAAGCCGAATTCTTGCCGCACCACACATGTCGGCCCAGGCGGCACCAGTCAGAATACGTGGCACGTATGCTGCATGCATTGTTGATATGGGGCGGGTTGGGCGCACTCCCATGCATGCTCGGCCGAATATTGTGATGAATCAGACTAGACTACCTCTCCATGATGATAGCGAGAGGGCGCGCATCATCACAGCCGGTGTACTCCTCCACGAGTTAAGTCACGCCAATGACGCCATCATCGCTCCTTGTACACCGTGGGGTGAGCCACCATATGCACTGTTCTCTTCTGAGCTTAAGGCGTACACATTACAAGCACAGTTCCTTCGCCAGCATGATATACCACCGTACCGTGACTTATCGGCTGTGCAGCAGATCGAGACGATTCGAGCACACATCAACCGCCCAGAGCAGCCCTTTGACAAAAACTCCACTATCATCCAGGCTCTTGGCGCGGCTGGCGTCCTCTGGCGGATGGGGCCACGATGAGTAGAGGTTAGCTATTGAGGATGATATAGCGACGCACGGTAAAGATAATAACGGTGAGCAAAAATGCAATGCCAATGATGAGAATAGCTAAGCTCACAACATAGAGCCACAGCGGGAGAGGCTGCTTTTTCTCTGGGGCGTCTTGAGCATCTTTGTCTTTTTTCTTGTGCCATGGCCGCCAGACTAGCCACCACGCGCCACCACAGGTAGCAATAATGATAATCTCGATAGCTAAGGCGTAAAGGTCGAGACCATAGCGGGCGTGATCGCCAAAAGGTATCATGCGCGGTGGGGTGGGTGTCTCGCTCCAGAAGTGATCATCCTTGGGGTCGAAACAGAGCGTGCGCTCGTGGAGTGGACTAAGCAGCCAGGTGATGGTGTCATCCGTTACATAACGGAGCCTGTACCGTGGGGTTGGGTCTTTAAGAATAGGCATACACATATATTGCTATTGTATATTATTTTTTTGCTGAGAGTGCAAGAAGGTGCTGCTCTATTGCACAGCGACGTCTTCCCACTTACCTCGCGGTAGCTTGCCCAGGCTATAGTTGCCAAAGTGCGTGCGGTGCAGGCGCGTGACAGTGTATCCCAGAGCGGCGAAGGTACGGCGGATCTGGCGGTTGCGGCCCTCACTCATGCTAATGTGCCACTCGGTGCGGCTATCGGGCCGAAGACGCGTGAGGATGAGCCGACTGGTGCCATCGGCAAGCTGGATGCCGTAGTCGCTGATCATCTGTTGGTGGAGGGGTTCGAGTGGGTGGTCGAGCCGGACGTGGTATTCTTTGACCTTAGCAAACTGTGGGTGGGTCATGCGGTAGGCAAAGTCGCCGTTGTTGCTGAGCAAAAGCAGGCCCGAGCTATCGGCATCTAGCCGGCCGACAGGCTTAAGAGCATGTAACTCTGCTGGCAAAAGGCTATAGATGGTGGGCTGTGACCCCTGTTGTTTGCGCGAGCAGACGTAACCGACTGGTTTGTTGAGCATGATGGTGTGGTAGGCAACCTGCTTGGGCAGTGGCGCACCCTTGACTGCTACCAGGCTGCCTGGCTGGAGACGGGCACCGAGCACAGCTACCTCGCCATCAACCACGACATCTCCAGCGGCGATTAGGTCATCCGCCTGGCGGCGCGACAGGCCCAGCACAAGAGCAATGTGTTTGTTAAGGCGAGTAGTAGACATGCTTCTATTATATCACCCAGGACGTGCTGGCCGAAGGCTCGGCTCTGCGCTCATAACTCTCTCGGCTAATGCTGATGGGTGTGACGCGACCACGGCCGAGTAACCGCTGAGACAATGCTCCGCGTGCCGCGGAGAGCAGCCTGGCCAATGGCACGAATGCATGTGAAAAGTGGGCTATGTTTGACCTCTGGCACAACAAGTGGATACTCAAGCGATGGATGCTGGCGGCTATCAGCTTGTAGTGGATCGTTGCATCGTGCAGCAGGGCCAGTGACAGGGTCATCGGTAGGTTGTTCATGGAATGATGGGTAGTCGAATGGTGATCGATCGGGCATAACAGGCTCCATGCAATGATGATTACCTAGTATAGCACGCGTGAAGCGATATGGATATGCTTTTTAGTGCGACCCGGCCGATGGCACTGCCCGCTCAGTCTCTTCGAAACTGAGGTTGTCGTGGCTATGCTGTATGGCTGGTGCTGGGCGCGAAGGTGCGGCTCCTGGCTGAGGCGCTGATGCTGCATGATGAGTGATTGATGGTTGCCCTGCTGCGGCGTTGACGGGCTGTGCTGGAGCAGAATGCGCTGCAGCAACGGGAGCTGGACGGATGGCATCGTAAAGCGGATGATCGACCGGCGAGACCGACGGATGAGCGGATGCACTGCCCTGGAGCAACGCCGCGGCTAGTGCATCAGATGGGTCTGCAGCAATGGCTTGTGTGCTGTGCGGTGTAATGGCTGCACTATCAGGAGCAGGATGAGCTGGTGAATCCTCGTGATGCTCGTGGTGAGCAGCTGGTGGTTGAGCTGGGGCGACTGGCGCAGTATGGCTTGGCGCTGGTGTATCGTATGCTGTGGCGGCTGGCGCTGGTGGTTCGACCGGAGTCGGAATGGTATCCATCTGCTCGGTGAGGTTGGCCACGGCGTCCGTCACGAGCTGGTTTTGGCTTGGCTGGTAGGTAGCTGCATCGGTGTCTGCCTCATCATCGGCCTGTTGTGTGCTCATGCGCAGAGCTTCGGCTAGCTCGGCTTCGTCGTCTGCTGGAGTGTGAGTGTGGTGTGGTGGCAGTGGTGGTTTGCTTGCCAGTGCCTGGTGTGTAATCTCTGGAATACCCGATGGCGCGGTGCTGTGCGGCGCAATAATATCGTTGATGAGTGGCTGCGCGGCGGGAGCATCGCTGACTGGTGGTGTGTGTGGGTGTGGAGCTTCGGCTGGGCTTAGCGCGCTACTAGCAGGGGCTGCTGGGTGTTCATCATGATGCGTAACGATCTCCGCCTCTGGTGTTTCTTCGGCTGGCGGTAAGGTGAATGGCTGTGGCGTGGTGGGCTCGGCTGGCGGCTGTGGCGCTGTGGGTTGTGGAGCGCCATTGGCGGCATCGAGCTCGTCATCTATTAAGCTGGCATAATCTGGCCTCGGCATAGAAGACTGTAGTGGGTGGATTACTCGCTCACCCAGGCTGGCCGGCCGCGGTGTGGAGAATGGCGCTGTGGGCTGCGGCAGTGTGGTGGGCTGGCTGGCTGGTGGCACGGGCATAGCTGGTGCGCTTGGCTGAGGCTCAGGAGTGGTGTGTGCTGCCGGCCGGTGGCTCACCCCTGTATCACCAAGGACGTCGTGTACGGCGCGCACCACATCTTCAATGCCAACCTGCGATTTGACGAGGTAGCGGTCTGCTCCCAGTGCCTCGCCGCGCATGCGCTGGTCTTGGCTCGAGAGTGCCGTCATGATAATCACCTTGATGCCACGCGTCTCGGTGGTGCTGCGCAAGATATCGAGCATGTCGAAGCCACTAATCTTGGGCATCATCACATCGCTGATGATGAGCTGCGGACGTTCTTTGATAGCCATGGCGAGTGCTTCTTCCCCATCGCCGGCCGACACGATGTCATACCCCTCGGCCAACAGGCGTACTCCGTATATTTCGCGCAGGCTTTTGTCGTCTTCGACAAGCAGAATCTTAACCTTTGTCATATCACCCTCTATTGTACGCAATTGTCAGCAAAAATACCATAGTGCTTGTGGTTTTTTTGAGAGGAATTAATATAAAGTGCTGTTCTGGTGATGGGTCTGGCGCACAGTTGGCTTTGTGCGAAGAGATTGACAGAGCGCTGGTAGTGATTTGCAAATAGGCGAACATACCTGAAATTGCAGAACGTTCCCCTGCTCTTCGCAGCAACCCCACTATAAGAAAATATCGAGAAATTCGCGACCAAGCCAAAGAAAAGAGCTTTGCTCTATACTCTAGCTAGCGTATGTTTAGCTTGGCAGCGCTACTGGGTAGCTATTGACTATAAATATATACTGTGGTATCATAGCACTCCCTAACAGAGGAATATGAATATGACAACAACACAACAAATGCGACACGCTGGGGCGCGACACAAAAGCGAGAAGCCAAGCTGGGTCACGCGTTTTGCAGAAAAATTGCAATCGCCCGAGCGATCCTCACGGCGTGAGAAAGCAGCGCGGGCACTAGGGATGCTGGCCACCATTGGCGCCACGCTGACAGCTGCAACAGGTATTAGTCTCTATCACGACAGTGGCGATATGGAGCCGGTGGGTAACCTGCTTAATCCAGTTGCTGAGCATGTGATGACGACGGATGAGGATATTGCTGGTGCCGATGGACTCTCGAACATTATTGCACTTGAAGACCGCCAAGCGGAAGAGACGAGGATGCATTGGGTAGCGCGTGGTACGGAAGCGATGGCCTTTAGCTCTATCACGCTATATCTGCTCAATGGGCGAACACGCAAATCTTCACGCAAGAAGCCCTAGTTGTAAGCGTGTAGCAGCCTGGGGCTTTGCTTACTCCCCTTCTCCCTTCTCGCTTTTTGTTGCAGGAGGGGCACTAGTAGCAGGTTTTAATATAAAAGAGGCCGGTATTGTGGAGATATATCGGCCTCAGCATTTATGTCTGGAAATAGTTACACGAGCTACCGCACTGCCCGTGGTGGCGCAGCAGAGCGCGGCGTGGTGAGGACATCGCGGACGCGAGTGGGGCTACGCCGAGGCTGACTGGTGGCAATGATATGCGCCGTGGGCGACGTGCTTGGCGCAGGTTGTGGCGTAGATGGTGGTGTGGCGCTTGAGGGAGTGGCAGGAGCAGCCTGGGCAACGGTAACAGTGGTAGATTGTACGTTTTTTGCTGTGGGTGGCGTGGCTGCGCGGCTGTTCTTTTGGGTTGGGCGCTGGGCGCGAGTAGCTGGGCTTGGCTGCGGCAAAAAGCCTTGGCTCTGGAGTGCGGCCGTGGCAAAAGTTGGCACTGGGCGAGGCGGGGTTGCCTCGGCGGCTTGTGCTGCTGCCTTGGCTTTGGCGGCGAGGGCGGTTTGAGCATCGTGCTCGCTCAAGCGCGGGAGCTCAAGGAAGAAGGTACTTCCCTGCCGGTACGCACTCTCTACCCACAAGCGGCCACCCATTACCTCTGTGAGGCGGCGACTGAGGTAGAGCCCCAGGCCAGTGCCGCCAATCTCGCGCGTGTCCGAATTATCCACCCGATAGAACTTCTGGAAGAGGTGTGACTGATCTTCTACTGGTATGCCAATGCCAGTATCGGCAATGGCGATCGTTACGCGCCCACTACCGCCGGTTACATCCACCGTTACACGCCCGCTGGGGGTGTATTTGATAGCATTCTCCACCAGATTATCAAGCACCTCACGCAGCTGGTCTGGGTCGACATAAACATAAAAGGCAGGGCTCAGCGTCCGGCTAGTAAAGGTAGCGCTATGCTCACCGCCAGTTGTGCCAGGGCGTGGCTTGAAGATAAGCTGGAGCTTTTTGTCCTCAGCCTTGTGGCGCAGCCCCTCTACAATGTCGCTAACAAAGGGAATGAGGTCGATCGCTTCGGGATTGCTCTGCAAGCGGCCATCGTCGGCTTTGCTTACATCTAGCAGGTCTTGAAAGAGCCGGCCGAGGTGCTCAGCCGAACGGTGGGCTTTGGTAATGAAGTCGCGGGCGCGCTGGTCGATGGTGGCAGTGGCGGGGTTAAGGGTGAGGCCAAGGTAGCCCTCGATTGACGCTACAGGGGTACGCATCTCGTGGCTGGCGGTGCTAATGAACTCGGCTTTTTGGCGTTCCTCGGCCTTTTCCTTTGTTACATCACGAAAGACGACGATGACTCCACTGCCCGGCTCACTGCTGACGGGCGAAATGACGAGTGAGATGATCGGCGTCTTGCCAGAGCTCGTCACGAGACGCAGGCGGTCGGTGGTGAGGGGCTGATTGTCGGCCAGGACAGCGGCGATAGGGTCGGTATCATTGGTAATGGGGTCATTCTTGGCATCGATAAGCTTGAGGACAGATTGGTAGCTGAGGCCCAGAGCATCTTCGTCACCCCAGCCCACAAGACGTTGGGCTGCTGGATTGATGAGCTCAATCATCCCGTCTGCATCCAGCGCCATCACGCCATCGCCAATTGCATTGAGCACGATGTCCGACTTGCCTGCTACCCGGCTTAGTGTGGCGGCAAGCTCGCGGTATGAAGTAGTGCGGGCCTGTGCAGCGCGATCATCCGGCCCCCAGAGCAAGCACCCCACCAGGATGGGGAGCTCGCCCGTCAGCATAGCGCTGGGGATCATCATGCTTGTAATATACCCTGACAATACTCCCCAACTGAGGTAGGCATTGACCAGCAGCAAGACGAGCGCCAGCCCCACCCAGCCAAAAAACATCGCAAAGACTGCTACTAAGAGCCAGGCTGCAATGAAGGGTGAGCTCAGCCCACCAGTGCCAATAATGAGCGCGCCGGTTGTGGCGACGGCACAGAGATACACCGCCAGACTCGCCTGCCCAAGCCGCTGCTGCGGTGGCCAGATGTGAAGCACCGCTGCCACAATCCCTGTTATACCGGCCAAGATGACGGCAATGAGTGGCATGCCAAGCACGAGGTTGTATTGATCCACCCCGCCAAAGTGCCGCCATGCCCACAACGCCACGATGACGACGGCATAGAGCATACTTGCCTCGCACAAGCGCCGGTGCCAAAACCGGCTGATTTGTTGCACCCCCATTGGTTATCCCCCTTATGCTTTGTGTGTATTATAGCGGATTGCTTGGGTGATAGCAATGGAGTGCTGGACGAGATAGCCACGCTCGCTGTCAGTCACTTCTTATGAGCCTAGTAGTAATTTATTCGCCCATTTTTCTCCACAATGTGCTACAATAGTGCCAGAAAACAAAGGAGGCCATATGGCAAAAAAATCAACCAAAGCAGCGGCCAAAGCAGCCGCGCCATCAACAACTACCACAAAAACAAAGGTCACAGTATCGACCACCCGCAAAAAGACGCCTAAGCAAATGCTTGACATCCTGCTCATCGCAGCCTGCCTGGTGCTCAGCGTTATCGTAGTGGTACTGAGTATCTCGCACAGCATCGATCCGCACACCGCCATCGTTATGCTTAGCATTGGCCTGGCCTGTCTCAGTGCCTATGTGCTTAACCACGCAGCAAGTCGGTAGAACCCTACCCTGCTACTCCGAATAACCTGCTTGCAATTAGCGGGTTATTTATTATTCTCCCTTTTTGTCCTCACGAAATTTGTTGGGATATTTTGCGTACTATAGCACTGTGTGCGTGTAATACATGCCAAAATAGACAAATATCACCTTGCACAAAAAATACTTTGATGTTAGTCTAATTAGACGGTCATCAAATAATCTGAAAGGAGTAAACGTATGAAAGCACTTATCATCAATCGTCATGACCGCTTTGACGGGTTGGATTACAGCGAAGCACCAACTCCAGTACCGGGACCGGGAGAAGTGAGTATTGATGTCCAATACGCGGGTGTTGGTTTAATTGACGCTCTTTGGACGACAGGGTTTATGCTGTCTCGGCTGGGACGTATTCCTGGTCTAGAGGTGTCGGGTACGATCCGTGAACTTGGCGAAGGTGTGACTGGATGTGAGGTTGGCCAAGTTGTCGCTGCTATTCTCCCGAACACAGGTGGCTTCGCCGAGGTCGTGTGTACGCCAGCTGAGTTAGTAGCGCCGATTCCTAATGGTCTTCGTCCCGATCTCGCAGCGGTTGTGCCAATCAACACCGTAACTGCACATCTCGCATTGACAACTGTTGCACGATTTGCGCCGGGTGAGCGCGTATTGATTCATGCTGGAGTCGGTGGGCTTGGCTCGCAGTTTGGACAGGTCGCTCGGGTGCTTGGTGCAGGGCGTATCGACGCCGTTGTTGGGACGGAAGCCAAGCAGGCGAGTGCCGCTGAGCTAGGCTATGACAATAGCTATCTGCGCTCGGATCTGTCGTCTATTCCAGGTGATACGTACGACATTGTGATCGACCCAGTTGGCGGCAAAGCAACAGAAGATGCCTTTCGTGTGTTGCGCAGTGGTGGACGGCTGATTCGGGTTGGTAATGCGTCGCAGGCTCCTGATGTAGCGATAAACTCGACGCAGCATTGGCTGCAGAACAAAACAACAGCCGGCTTCAATGTTGGTGCCTGGCTGGCGGCCCATCCAGCGGAGGGGACAAAATCGCTTACGTGGTCGCTTAACGCTGTTGCCGATGGTAAGGTTCGCGTCGATCTGACAGAGGTTGCCGATATAACAGAGGCAGCTCACCTGCTTGAAGCTCTCGAGCAAGGTAAAACAACTGGAAAGGTGGCGCTCCGCGTCAAGCCGTAGTGCCTAAGCATCCTCTTAGAGAAATAGCCCATGGTACGTGGGCTATTTTGTATTTCCCGGCACATACACCACAAGTGCGCCGTCCTTGCCAGTGCTAGCGATGAGATTGCTACGAATAGTGAGGCTGCGCATGTCGGTGGCTTTGATGGTGAGGATGGTGCTGCCATCGGCAACTTTGACGATCTTGAGGCCTTTGCTGCCGCTGGCTTGAATGCCGGCGGAGTGGAGATTACTGGTGAGGAGGAGTGAGCCATCCAGGCTGGCGGAGACGATATTACCGCCGTCAGCCAGGGTGAGTGTGCCGCCACTGGTGCGGCTGTAGGTGGCCTGGCTTAGGGCGAATTCTTGCGTGTTTTGGCTGGCAATACGCAGGAACTCTCTACCTTGCCCATTCACGACAACGCGCGGCATATCTGTGGTGAGAGCCTCTCGGGGGTACGTTGGCGCAGTAGTGCCAGCAGGGTTAGTGAAGGAGCTGGCGGCTGGGCTGAGCTTGTACGCGCTATTGATAGTGCTGCGGCCGCGCGGCTTGCCATCAACGCCATAGCTCTCGAAGGTCTCTTGCCCACTGGATTGGACGGTATTACTGCCAGCACTGCCCTCCAGCCAGCCATCGCTTGCCAGTGTGACGTTGCTAGAGCTGGCTGTGCGCTGCACTTCGCGTGTGCCACTCGTGATATCGTACACGGTGATAACGGTGGTCGATTGAGTCTCGGTGCTCACCTGGCGCTCATTCGTAATGACGACACCGGTGGTGGTACGTGAGGTAGCACGCTTACTGGGCGACTTCTGGGATGGCTTAGCGCCGTGGTCTTTCTCAGTATTGCGGCGACAGAGGAGTTTGTTGCCGCCCGCTATAGTGCAGGTAGCGTTGGGGTTCTGAAAATCGCCACTGGTGATGGGGCGCAGATTCCCTACGGCGGCGTAGAAGGTGGCAGTAGCGCTCTCGCCAATAATGTCTTGCTGTTGGCTATCTGTACCGTAATATGTAAGCGTAGTAGGCTGGGTAGCTACAGGGGTAGTATAGAGAACCTTGGCGGTGGCAAGGTCTACCGCGGTAATGACTGAGCGCCCTCGCTGCTGGCTGGCGCAATATACCACCCCACGCGGCGTCACACTGCTGCAGGTGCTGGCTGGCCAAGTAGCCACTGCCTGCTTACGCCCAGTATCCCAAATCCGGAGCACTGGCGCGGCATCTTGCGCGCCCTGCCCCGCGATGGCAAGCCGCGAGTGGTCGGCTGTGCTACCCAAGAAGTTCAAGCCACCCTGCCCCGCCGCAAACCGCACTGCGCGCTGACCTGCTCCATAGCCATTGGCCAGAAACACATCGGTGCGCGATGGCGTGGCCGACACTGCCGCTGCTTGCATGCGCTGCGGCGAGGAGAGAAGGGTTACTACCGCAGCAATGGCCGAGAGCACCACAGTGATGGCCGCCGCAAGCATCACCCATAGCATGAGTGTGCTATGCCGCCGTTTGGCAGGGCGTTGTGGCGGGTGCTCCCCCAGCACAGATGTCGGAACGGGCGAAATATCCATGAGTCACTTCGTTGTATTACACAATATTGTGTCATTAGTATAGCAGATATCGCTGCGGCTGGAGCGTGATTTTTGGGCGGCAGGATAATGAAGGAGTATTGTAGTGGACAAACCAGCGACTTTTTCGTATAATGGCACACAGCACTGCTATGTGTGCTTGCACGGCCTCATCGTCTAACGGTTAGGACACCAGGTTTTCATCCTGGCAATCCGGGTTCGATTCCCGGTGAGGTCACCATAAAGGGATTTATCATCCATTCGGATACGGAACAGCTCGTTTACCTCTGGTAGCGAGCTGTTTTTGTGAGTTCCAAACTTTATTTCATCATAGGTTGGGACTTTATTGAAGATAGCAGCGAAAAAGGCGGCTTTTCGCAAGGGATTACAGAGGTCAAGTAGTAGCTCAGGGAGGTGTTCCAAAATATATTTGGTGTATTGCAAGACTTGGTCGAATTCGGCTTGTAGGTTGGGCTGATTGGCGATTTCTTTGTCTAGTTTTGCTAGCTCATTTTCGGCGCTAATAATATCCTCTTCCAAGTACGTAAGCGCCGTTTCGCTCGTGACAACGCGCATTCTGTCCACGGTCGCCCGAATCTGGTTTTGCAGGCTCTGGCGGTACTCTAGGCGCTGTTGGTTGGCTTCTAGTTGCTTTGCTTGGCGCTCGCGCCACAGTTCGGCAATAGCAGCGATAATATCGTCAACGTACTCCGGCTTTACGGTAATAGTCCGTACAAAATCCTCGAGCGTCTTGTCGAATTCGGGCTTGGGTACGCGAAAATAATGACCATTGCGACTACAATGATACGCCGGATAATACGCGCCCATCTTGCCACGCGAAGCGCTGCCAGAAAGGGTTTTGCCACACTTCGGGCAAGCAACGACTTGCTTATACGGATATTCTGGATTGTAGATTTGTTTATTTTTCAGGTGCTCAGGCACAGCTCTACGTTTGATAGTTATCATGTCGCGACTATCAATTTCCACAAAAATCCGCCCTCGATTCGCTTCATTAAAAAGCTCGATGCTAACTAATCCATCAAACTGCGCCTTGACTGGCTGGTCATGCGTCCATTTTTCCTTGATGATGCCGCAATAAACCAGTTTACTGGCGTACTGGTCGACCATCTTGGCGGTCATTTGCTTGTTGCCAATTTGCCGCTTAATTTTCGTTCGGTCGTACTTGTCACGCACAATCGTAACACGCGAGCGAAAGCCCATCGAATTTAGCTCGTCGGCAATTTGCTGATTGGTGTAAACATGGGCGGCGCGCATTTCAAAAAGTTTTATGATAAACTTCGCCTCGTTCTCATCAGGCTGTAAAATCGTGCGCCGACCATTTTTCGTATCTACCTTAACACTGCGAAAACCATAGTGCGGACGACGCATCCAATAACCGAGCTGCGTGTAGCGAATCTCCGCGCCAATCATCCGACTCATGATGTCGCGCATCTCGTCCTTGGCGCGCTCAGCCTCCAGATACTCAGATTTTTGTGTTGGATTAAACTCGCTCCAATAATACTTAAATCCAGTGTGTTCCAGCGTGTTAATTTGCTGTTTGCCGATCACGCCGTACATGTCCTCAAGGGCAATGCCTAACCGCGTCAACTGCCGCTTCAAAGGCGAATAATAATCGCCGCCACCGCGCGTGAAGCGGTCGATTGATTTAATCAGCACGACTTGAAAACCTTTGCTTTTGTCCTTGCAAACGTTGATTACTTTTTGCATCGGCTGCGTTTCGTGCGACGCCGATTCAAGCAAAATAATCGTCTCAGTAATTATGATATTGTGCGCCTTGGCGTAAGCTTCGCCTTGCTCGCGCTGGGCTTCGGGCGAGTCACCATCAAGACCTTGCTTATCAGAAGAAACGCGTATTGCCAACAAACCAATTCGTGGCTGGTTATTTGGAGACATTTTTATCATCCTCCAATATCGTGATTAGCTTTTTAGCAAACGCGCCGTCTTCTATAATTTTCTCGACGATTAGATTTGCCACCAATCTAATTCGCTGCTCGGTGGTGAACGAAAATTGCTCCACCAGTGGGGCTTTTGGTTTATTTTTACTTCCTTTTGGTCGCGCCATAATCCCTCCTGTCGCGACTCGTCATAACATCAACCAGACTTGGACTGCTGCGGACGTCCGCGCCCAGAACGCTCCTGCAAATCTTTTTCAATCAGCTGCTTCAGCTCCTTATCGCCAACCGTCGCCAGCGCTTTGAGTACTAATTCCGTCAGACTCATGCCCTGGCTGTACGCAACGGCTTTGGCACGGTTGCGCACTTCTTTTGACGTGTCGATTTGTAGCTGAATTCTTGATTGGCTCATTAACCCCAGTATACTACACGGGATGATAACCAAAAAGCGCTACTGTTTGAAGCCTAGTTTTTCGTGTTATTAACGAGCCAGTTTTATGATTAAACCTCTACTTAAATTGTACTATTTGTACTACAAATATTCAATAGTTTTTAGCAATTTTATGATGTAAAATATACCGAATATCGATATACAGTATAATTCATCTATAAAACTACTGTTATATATTGCTATTTTTCTCTTCTTTCTATATAAATATACTAGAAAGGAATCGTGAAAGGCTGATAATGAAAATAGACAAACGTTCAGCGCTCAAGCAGGGACAGATAGACATCCTGGAAACGCTATACAAATATCGGTTCGGTAGTCGTCAATTGTTGGCAGATAGTCTGGGTATTAAGTCGGGTTCAAATTTGTTTGAAAAGTTGAATGTACTGATGAAACATGGTTTTGTGGCTAGACGATATGACAAAAGCTATAGATTGCGGGGCGTGCCGGCAGCGTATTATTTAACGCCAAAAGGACTTAGGCAGCTGCAATCGATTCATGGCAGCGAACGCGTTACCGATGCTATCATCAAAGCGAGCTACCGCGATAAAGTTGTCGGTCAATCGTTTGTTAATCATGTAGTTAATGTGTATTCGTGCACCAATAAACTACAGCACCAATATCCACCGCTAAAAGTATTTTTGCGGCGCGAAACGGCGCTT